>DCHD01000018.1 GCA_002315565.1 Solobacterium sp. UBA1761
TCCTTGACAAAGGGTACAGTTTAGTGAATCCTGTTTTCAAGTGCTTTAGTTTGTAGCTTCAGTAAGTGTTGCTTCTACTGTTTTGGTTCTGTTGTCTCTGATAAGGGTGATTGTTACAGTATCACCGACTTCATATTTATCTAAGACATTGGCTAAATCTGAATAAGAAGTTACAGAGTATTCATCTACATTTGTGATGTTGTCACCGACTTTGATACCGGCTTTTTCAGCAGCGCCGCCTTCAACAACTTCCTGTACGATACAGCCGTTAACACGCTGATAGAAGTAACTGTTGCTTCCAGTGTAGATTGATACACCAAGAGTAGCTCTATTTTTAACGTATCCGTAATTGATCAGATCTTCAACAATCTTCTGAGCTCTGCTTGCTGGAATGGCATATCCCATGCCTTCTGCTACAGTGCTTGACTGAGAGTAGAAAGTCTTGGCATTTACGACACCGATAATGTTTCCGTTCATATCGAACAGGCCACCACCAGAGTTACCGGAGTTGATTGCCGCATTGGTCTGTAAGAGTTCCATCATGTAGTCATCAATTTCAACCTCTTTAGCCAGAGCAGAGATGATACCGTCTGTTACGCAGATTCCTTCACCAAGCGGGTTACCGATAGCGATTACTTTCTGTCCTAAGACAATATTGTCTGAATCAGCGAACACTGAGTATTTTAACTCGTGGTCAGTTTCGATTTTGATTACACCGATATCTGATTTTGAATCAGTTCCAATTAGTGTGGCATCATATTCATTGCCTTCATAGTCAATGACTTTTACTGATTTTGCACCTTCAATTACGTGATTGTTAGTGACGATCAGGCCATCTGGAGAAATGATTACACCAGAACCGGCAGCAGTTGACTCATATACGCCATAGAATGACTGGGTTTCAATAGTTGACTGGATGATTACTACAGTATTGATTGCTTTGGCTGCAACTTCAGTAATATCTGTTCCATTGAAGTCATTATAGACAGCAGTAGGAAGAGTTACTTTGTTTTCTTCTGCTATTTCTTTCTGTTTGTTTGCTTTTATTTCCAATATTTCATTGGAAGCGATTGTTCCAATTGAACCTCCCAGCAATGCTACCAGGAAGATGATGAGGATTTGTTTAAAATTCAGTTTCATCGTTACTTACCTCCTTATTAATAATGATAATGATTATATGTGAAGTTAAACTGAAATTGACCTTAACTTCTCAATAATTATATTGGCTGTTCTGATTCCGTCAAGTGCACACGACATGATTCCACCACCATAGCCGCTTCCTTCGCCAGTCGGATAAAGCCCTTTAGTTGAAAGAGACTCAAGATTTTCGTTTCTGGTGATTCTGACAGGAGAAGAAGATCTTGTCTCAGGTCCAACCATTATGCCATCTTTAAATCCCGGTATACAGGTTTCAAAGTAGTTGATTGCTTCTTTGAATATCTCATTGTCTTTCTCGTTAAAGAATGAATTGAAGTCAGTTACTGTTGTACCTAATGGGTAACTTGACTCAAATTTAAGTTTGGATACTTTATTGTCCAGATAGTCAGAGATATTCTGTGATAAAGCTTTATAACTTCCTGATATCTCATAGGCTTTTGACTCAAGGTTATGAAGATAGTCAAATCCTCCAAGTGGATTATCAGAGAACTCTTCTTTATTGACCTGAATCAGAATTGCTGAATTGGCCAGAGTGTTGTCACGGTTATGATAGGACATGCCATTGGTGACTATTGTATTGCACTTTGAATTGGAAGGTATTACATAGCCTCCAGGACACATACAGAAGGAATAGACACCTTTATCGCCGTTATATCTTAAGAAGTATTCACTTGGTTCCAGTTTTGGATGCTTCTTATTTTTATACTGCACTGAGTCAATAAGTGACTGAGGATGCTCTACTCTAAAACCAACTGCCATATCTTTCTTTTCAATATAGACACCTTCTTCATAGAGTTCTTTAATCAGTTCATATGATGAGTGGCCACTTGCAAGTATCACGATATCAGAGGGGTAGGTATTCTTATCAGTTATTACTGCTTTTACTTTGTTATCTTTTATCTCAAGTTTTCTTACCGGTTCTTCAAAGTGGAATTCTGCACCGTTATCTATAAGATAATCAGTAAGCTTTGTTATGACATCCATGATTCTGTCTGTTCCTACGTGTGGGTGTGCTACATAGGCAATTGATGGATCGGCTCCAAATCTGATAAAAGTATCGGTTATATATTTAATGAAAGGATTTTTAACTCTGGTAGTAAGTTTGGCATCGGAGAAAGTACCTGCTCCACCTTCACCATACTGGACATTGGAATCAGGATTGAAGATGCCGTTATTGAAGTAGTTGTCGATATCTTTTTTTCTTTCAGGAATTCTTTTGCCTTTTTCAAAGATTATTGGTTTTATTCCGGCTTCAAGAAGTCTGACAGCCGAAAATATGCCGCTTGGTCCATAACCGATGATTATGGGCCTTATATCAGTAATAACTGGTTTGACTGAAAGGTCAGGCTCACCGTACTTTGTAACATTTTTTATATGGAGATATTTCTCTTCATTTTTGATGTCTACTGTAAGTGAATAGACAAAAAGAAGTTCTCTTCTGGCATCGAGTGATTTTCGGATTATTCTGTAGCTGAAGTCATCTTTTGAACACTTCAGTTTCTTCGCAATCAACTTACCTAAAAGGGCTTCATCTTCATCGATATTGAGCTTTATTTCACTTATCAGCAGCATGTCTTAATTATACTTATTTTTTGATATTTGTTATAATACTTGCATGTCAAATACACCAAAGCGCATCTCTAAAAAGGGCGCAAGAAGACAGTTTACTACAGTCGGTCTGGCACTGATTGTCTATATATTATTCGTACTTATCATTCCAGTTGTTGCTAGATTCTATTTTGATAATGTCGGATTCATTATTCCTGTTGATGACTATACAATGATTGTTATTTTCTATGCTTTGTTACTGATAGGAACACTTATTCCTTTTTCAGCAATCAGAAGGGCATTTAAGGTTCCTTTCAAAGAGATAATGAAATCTGCTTCACTGAGTCTGGGCGATCTTATAAGAGAATTCTTTATGCTTTTCAGTGTATCGAGTCTTGGCATTTTCGTAGCAGAAGGCATTGCCAATCAGTTAGGTGTATCAATGAATCTGATTTTCAATATCGGTTCAGTTGCTTCTGAAACATACTTTGACAACTATCTTTATATCTTTATCTTTATTGTAGTTTCACCGATTGTTGAAGAGATTGCGTTCAGGGGATGTATGCTTAAGTCTCTTTCAAGATTTGGCAAAGTGTTCTCAATGATTATTACTTCTTTTATTTATGCTTTGGCTCACGGCTCATTTATTGAAATGCTCCCGGCATTCTGCATTTCAATGATGCTCTGTACCATTTCCTTTAAGTATCATTCAGTTCAGCCATGTATCTTCACGAGAATTATGTTCAATGCGGCCTTTTATGGGCTTCGTCTTGTACCGGAAGAGTATTCACTGCACCTTTTGGGTCTGCTTGTTGCGATATATGTGATTACGATTATTTTTACTGTCAGAAAGAAATATACTTTTGTTCAGTTCAAGACTGGAAAAGATAAACCTTGGAGCATTGTTTCGGTATTCTTTACAACACCTACAGTTATCTTTGCCATACTGCTGTTTATTGCTGATTCTGTATTTATAGATATGTTCTTCTAGAACATGTGAAAATATTTTCATATTATGTAAATAATTTCAAGTTATGTGTAAAAACTGTGAAATTATTTTTTGTTTATCCCATATAATTAGATTAATAACATTTTGTTCTAGGGGGAATTAAATATGAAAAAGAATAATGTGATCAAAGTTGTAGTCGTGACAATGATCCTTGCTTTACTCGCTGGATGCGGTGCTAAAGAAGGATCTGACTCAATTAAAATAGGTGGCTCTGGCCCTTTAACAGGCGATGCTGCCGTATATGGAATCGACGTAATGAATGCTGCACAGCTTGCAGTTGATGAAATCAATGCTAAAGAAGGAAAAGAATACTTCGCATTCAAAATGGAAGATGATGCTGCTGACCCAGAAAAATCTCCAATAGCCTATTCAACATTAATGGACTGGGGCATGCAGGTTTCAATCTATACTGTTACATCTGGTGCTGGACTTGCTGTTGCTGAAGATTATAACAATGACCGTATCTTCGCACTTACTCCATCTGGTTCAAACACTGGTCTTATCTATAATGGAAAAGTAAACTATGACAATGCATTCCAGGTTTGCTTCACTGACCCTAACCAGGGTAGAGCATCTGCTGACTACATTGCTGAACATAAACTCGCTAGTAAGGTTGCTGTTATCTACCGTTCAGATGATGACTACTCAAAGAGCATCTATGCTACATTCGTAGAAGAAGCAGCTAAAGTAGGTCTTGAAGTTGTATCTGAAACCTCATTCTTAAAAGATGATGCAGACTATTCCGCTCAGCTATTGGAAGCTGAAAAGAATGGTGCTGAACTTGTTTTCTTACCAATTTACTATCAGCCAGCTTCAGTTATTCTGACTCAGGCTAATAATTCAGGTTATGCTCCAATCTTCTTCGGAGTTGATGGCATGGATGGAATCCTTGGACTTGATGGTTTCAAGGCTGAACTTGCTGAAGGCGTATATCTGCTGACACCATTTGCTGCTGATGCTACTGATGATGCTACTGTACATTTCGTTACAGCATTCAAAGAAGCTTATGGTACAGTTCCTACTCAGTTTGCTGCTGATGCATATGATGCAGTATATGCAATCTATCAGGCTTGTAAAGCTGGTAATGTAACTCCTGATATGGCTGCTGCTGATATTTGTGATATTATGATTGACCAGTTCACTACTATGGAATATCCAGGTCTGACTGGTACTTCAAGATGGGCAGTTAACGGTGAAGTTAATAAGTCACCTAAGGCTGTTATCATCAACAACGGCGTTTACGTAGCTGCTGAATAGTTCTCGTTTCTTATACTGAAGGTGGTCAATAAAAGACTGCCTTCAGTTTATTGTGTTTCAGGGTGATTATTATGTACTTTATAACTTATCTTATTTCCGGCATTGGACTTGGTAGTGTCTATGCACTGATTGCACTTGGATACACCATGGTATACGGAATAGCTAAAATGCTGAATTTCGCACATGGCGACATAATTATGATTGGTGCTTATGTTGCTTTTTTTGCTTTATCAAGGTTTAATGTACCAGCTTATCTGGCAGTGCTTTTGAGTGTTGTGGTCTGTATTGCTTTAGGTATCACAATTGAAAAGCTTGCCTATAAACCATTAAGAAAAGCTGCATCTTTGTCTGTGCTGATTACAGCAATCGGTGTTTCATATTTCTTGGAAAATGGTGCACAGCTGTTATGGACAAGTTCTCCTAAGATGTTCTCTTCAATTATCAAAAGTGGAGCACTTGAACTTTTTGACGGACAGCTTTCTATTTCATACATAACATTGCTTACTATCGCAACATGTATTCTGATCATGATTGCGCTGACATATTTCATCAATAACACTAAAACAGGAAGTGCTATGCGCGCCTGTTCTGAAGACAAGGGTGCTGCTTCTTTGATGGGCATCAATGTCAACAGAACTATTTCCATTACCTTTGCGATCGGTTCTGGTCTTGCTGCTGTAGCTGCAGTATTACTGGCAAGTACTTATCCAAGTGTTTATCCGACCATGGGTTCAATGCCTGGTATCAAGGCTTTCACTGCTGCAGTATTCGGTGGCGTAGGTTCTATTCCAGGTGCACTTCTTGGAGGATTGTTACTTGGTGTTATTGAAACTCTGGCTAAAGGTTACATTTCTACGCAACTTTCCGATGCGATTGTATTTGCGGTACTGATTATTGTATTGCTTCTTAAGCCTACAGGTATCTTAGGCAAGAAGAAGAGTGAGAAGGTGTAGTATGGCAAATATCAAAGATAAAATCAAAAACATTTACAAGAAAAAGAATTCTGGTGTTATGTCATACACTATAGTGATCGGTCTGTATCTGGTCATGGAAATTCTGATGAAGACCGGAAATCTTACCAATCTGATCAAGTCATTACTTGTTCCTTGTGTATGCTACATCATTGTTGCAGTGGCACTTAATCTATGTGTAGGTTTATCAGGTGAACTTTCTTTGGGACATGCCGGATTCATGTCAATCGGTGCCTTTACTTCAGTTGTTGTATCAGGAACACTGGAAGAAGTCATCACCAATGATATTCTTAGACTTGTCATAGCTGTTATAGCTGCTGCTTTAGTTGCTTCCATTATTGGTTATCTTGTATCTATTCCGGTACTTAAATTAGAAGGCGATTATCTTGCGATTGTAACACTTGCCTTCGGACAGATAATCAAGTCTATTATCGGTAATATCTACCTGGGAATCGACGAAAAAGGCTTCCAGTTCTCATTTATTGAAGATACTACAAAGATATCTGAAAACGGTAAGATGCTGATAAGCGGTCCAACCGGAGCAACCGGTATTTCCCGTATTTCAACATTTACTGCTGCTGTTGTTTTGTGTATTATTGCTCTTATTATTGTTTATCATCTGATCAACTCAAAAGACGGACGTGCAATCATGGCAGCAAGAGACAACCGCATTGCTTCGCTATCTGTAGGTATCAATGTAACAAGAACCAAGACTTTAGCCTTTGTAATGTCAGTTATGCTGGCAGGCGCAGCAGGTGCTATCTATGGATTAAACTATTCATCTATTTCACCAGCCAAGTTTGACTTCAACCAGTCAATTCTGATTCTGGTATATGTGGTACTTGGAGGTCTTGGCAACATCAACGGTACAATTATTGCAGCTACACTGCTTTATATTCTGCCTGAAATGTTAAGATCACTGGCAGACTACAGAATGCTGATCTATGCTCTGATTCTTATTGTAATCATGCTGGTAACAAACAATGATAAACTGAAGAATCGTATTAATGAATTATTAAGAAGGAAGAAGAAACATGAGTGAGGAAATTCTACGTGTTGAAGGCCTGGGAATTGATTTCGGTGGTCTGACCGCAGTCAATAACCTCAACATGACTATTGAAAAAGGAAAAATAGCAGGACTTATCGGACCTAACGGTGCCGGAAAGACTACTGTTTTCAATATGCTTACAAAAGTATATCAGCCTACAAGAGGCACCATTTATCTGAATGGGGAAGACATTACCAAAAAGACAACAATTGAAGTATGTAAGGCAGGTATTGCCAGAACTTTCCAGAATATCAGACTGTTCGACAAACTGAGCGTTATCGACAATGTTGTCATCGGTATGCACAATTCTCTTGAATACACTACATTGGATGGTATCTTCAAGACAAGAAAATATAAGAAGGCTGAAAAAGAAGCTTATGAAAAGGCTATGGATCTTTTGAAGATTTTTTCTTTGGAAGATGATGCTGATACTCCTGCCGGATCTTTACCGTATGGCAAACAGAGAAGACTTGAAATATTGAGAGCTCTTGCGACTAATCCAAGTCTTTTACTGCTTGATGAACCGGCTGCCGGTATGAATCCATCAGAAACCAAAGATCTGATGGAAACCATTTCCAAGATCAGAGACAGATTTGATATTTCAATTCTGTTGATTGAACACGATATGAAACTCGTTATGGGTATCTGTGAAAAGATTACCGTACTTAACTATGGCATGGTACTGGCAAGTGGTACTCCAGAAGATATTCAGAACAACCCTGATGTAATCAAGGCATACCTGGGAGGCGAATAGAATGTTAAGTGTTAAAGATCTGAAAGTTTCCTATGGTGCTATTGAAGCCGTAAAAGGAATAAGTTTTGACATTAAGGATGGTGAAATCGTAGCCCTTATCGGAGCAAATGGTGCCGGCAAGACTACTACACTTCATGCCATCTCAAGACTGCTTGACATTAAGTCAGGCACAATCATGCTTGATGAAAAAGAAATCTCAAAGATGGCTCCTGAAAAGATTGTCTCTGTTGGTCTGGCACAGGTACCGGAGGGAAGAAGAATCTTCGCATCTCAGACAGTATTCGAAAATCTTAAACTTGGTGCATACTTAAGAAAAGATACAGTCAACATTGAAAATGACATTAAGCACTGCTATGAGTTGTTCCCAATCTTAGAGGCAAGAAAAACTCAGCTGGCAGGTACACTGTCCGGTGGTGAACAGCAGATGCTGGCAATCGCCCGTGCATTAATGGCCAAGCCTAAAGTTCTGTTGCTGGATGAGCCATCAATGGGTCTTTCACCATTACTTGTTAAAGAAATATTCAGTATAATAAAAGAAATAAACAAGTCAGGAACATCAATACTGCTGGTAGAACAGAATGCCAAAATGGCACTGTCTATTGCTGATAGAGCATATGTACTGGAAACAGGCAAGATTGTTCTTTCAGGAACCGGTGAAGAACTGATCAATTCTGATGAAATCAGAAAAGCATACCTTGGAGGTTAATCATGTACGTAAAAGATAAAATGACTGTTAATGTAGTTACAGTGAAGAAAGAATATGCTGTACCAAGTGCAATTGATATTATGCATACCAATAAACTGCACCGTCTTCCTGTAGTCGATGATGCTGGAAAAATCGTCGGTTTACTGACAAAGAAAGCAATTACCAGCTGTACACCAAGTGATTCTTCATCACTTTCAGTATTTGAACTTAATTATCTTCTTAACAAGTTCAAAGTAGGGGACATCATGTGCAAGGAACCGGTTACTATTGGTCCTGATGCACTGTTAGAAGAAGCTGCTGCCAAAATGGTTGGTGAATCAGTAGGATGTCTTCCTGTAGTTAAAGATGATGGAACACTGGTGGGTATTATCACTGACAAAGATATCCTGGGTCAGTTTGCTGATCTATTAGGTTATAATCAGGACGGCACAAGATATGTTATTCTGATTAAAGAAGACAAGGCCGGTATTCTTAATGCCATCTCCAAATGCTTCATGGACAAGAATATCTCCATCTCTCATCTTGCCGTATACAACACAGTAAGAGGAATAGAAGTTGTTGTTATCGCAACTGGTGATAATTCAGCAGACTGCAAAGACGCACTTAAAGAAGCTGGTTGGAACGTCACTTCTACAAAGAAACTTAAGTCAAAAAAATAAAGCGAGTCAACTCGCTTTATTTAGTGATTAAGATATTTCCTGTTTTATTAGTGATTTTGCAGTGATTGTTGCCTTTGGATTCTGGCACTTCAACAAGTCCTGCAAGACTGCTTGCTTTAAAGTTCATATCTGAAATTATAGAACCTTTGATGTCACCGGCAGTGTTTTCAATTTCAATATCTTTTGCATCTATATCACTGAATGTGATATTACCGGTTTGAGATTCTATTTCAAGTTCATTTACTTCTGCTTTATCAATGCTGATATTTCCGGCTGTTGTTTCTAAAGAGATTTCATTTCCTTTGAGGTTTCTTGCTTCAATGTTTCCAGTAATGACTTCAGCTTCAAGAGAGTTTATTGCATTGTCTTCAAGGAAAATTGAACCGGTTGATGTTTCTATTTCAGCTTTGTCGAAATTAAGTCCGCTGTATAGTCTGATATAACCATATTCTGTTTTGATCTTAAGGTTTTTAAGGTTATTTTCTTTTGTGTATACAGCAATTGAATAACCGTCATCAGGATTTATCAGTGTAAGATTTAAATCCTTTCTGTAGCCGATTTTAAGGGTTCCTTCTTTTATGGTGATACTGTGCTGATGTTTAGGGTTTTCATGAAAGACAACTTTGTTTTCATCAGATTTGATTATTTCAATTCCTGATACATCTTCACTTATCTCAATGCTGTCGAACTCATCGAGTATATAGGTTTCATATTCAAGTACTGCCGGTTCATTGACTCCAAACTGATCAGTGTACTTGAAGTTTGTTTTTGGATAGGTCAGAAGGCAGGTAATTAAGCCAATGACAATCAGGATTATGGCAATTATATATTTCTTCTTCATATTTTATCCTTTCTTTACGGCATCATTCTTGAGCCTGCTGATGAGATTTCTGATACCTGTTTTAATCAGCACAAACAGCTTTTTGGCCAGGTCGATTGTGACGATACCGGCACCGATACAGAGCAGTGAAAGACCTGCAATAAATACAGCATTTACCAGTGATACTCTTACGTAATAGAAGATAGAATATACCAGCAGAATTATACCGAATAATGTAAGACCAATCAGTAGTGCAAATACAGCAACAACTCCAATAACGATTGCCAGTAAAACACTAAGGGAAATTATTCCTACAACAAATATAATCGGAATCCAAAGTGGTGCAGTAATAATAAAGAAAGCTACTTTCCAGCCGTTAAGTTTAGGCTTGTTCTGTTTCTTTGTTTCGATGATCTTTTTTAACGGTGTATCAGCTATGACGTTGTAGGCAATATCTGAGATACTGCCAAGTGATTCAACAGCTTCATTTTCACTCGTGCCATCTTCCATGGCATCATCAATTAGTTCTGAATAGTAGTCTATTGCTGATTCTATTGTTTCAGCAGGAAGACCCTTTAGTTTATTTCTTAATGTGAATAAGAATTCTTCCTTGTTCATTGTTTATCCTCCCTGGTAATAAACTGATAGATACTCATGATTTCCTGCCATTCATCTACGAAATCATTAAGTCTTTTTATTCCGTTATCAGTTATGTGGTAATACTTTCTTAAACGGCCGTTATGTTCCTGACTTCTTACCGTAAGCATATTGTTTTCTTCAAGTCTTCTTAAAATAGGGTAGAGAGTTGATTCTGATATTTCCAGATATGGCTTTATATCTTTGATAATCTGATAGCCATATGAATCTTCATTTTTTATAGCAGCCAGTACACATACATCAAGAAGGCCACGTTTAGTCTGAGTTTCCATAAATACCTCCTTACGTGTAATACTATATAACGCATAGTATTATGATGTCAACAGTATTATTGTGGAATTGTGGAGAAAATAGTAAGAAAATTGACAGTATTCTCATTTGTTTTGAATATAAGATGAAAAAGCAAGTTAAGAGTTAACGCTTCTTACTATCCTATATCTTGTTGTGTGGTATAATTCAATTAGTGGTTTACCACAACAACGGTGCTAGCTACCATAGTGAGAAAATTAAGGTGATTCCCCACCATAGCGCGGAAGTTTTAACAACATGACTCTTAACTTGCAGTTAGGAGTTTTTTTTATGAATTTAGAGTTTTATGAGATTTCAGATGAGTATGTTGATTATATGAAACAGTTCTTTTTAACTACTATGTTGGACAATAAAGTTGGAAGTAGAAAACATTCACGAAAATATGTAGGAATCGTGCTGAAAATTAACAGCATAAACTATTTTGCGCCACTGTCATCACCAAAGAAATTCGATTATATGACTGATGGAAGAATAAGGAAATCATCGTTTTTGGTTCTTCGAATGGTACATAAGTATAAAGATGGCATCAGCCTTTTAGGAACAATCAAATTGAATAATATGCTTCCGGTACCAGATAGCGAAGTTAAAATGATTAACATGGATCTTTATGAAGATAAAGCTTATAAAGAACTTATCAAGAATGAACTTATGTGGATTCGTAATAATTTATCTAAGATATACTCTCAAGCATTACTGTTATATCGTCTGAAAAATGACGATGACAGAAGAAAAATATCTACAAATAAACAACTTTACTCAGGTGTAATGCCTTTTCTTTTGGCAGAACAAAAATTTAGGAATTCACAAAAAATAAAAGGCTTAGGCATAAAAAAATGGACCCCCATGTGGCCACGTGCTTACATCACGCTTAAGATCGACTTGCCATGCTCATGGAATTACGTCCGTGTAAATAGTATTGTAAAATAATGACAATTTAACAGAATAATAATGACTCACTAAAAATCGTGTGTAATGGGCTCGTAAATAAAATTAAAGTATTAATTGAAAGATGAAAAAAGTTCAATAGATACTCCATCCACATCTGCCATAAAAAAACAGCCCTTTAAGACTGATTTTTCTTCATAATGGCAGGGGTGGAAGGAGTTGAACCCACACCAGCGGTTTTGGAG
>DCHD01000007.1:0-26692 GCA_002315565.1 Solobacterium sp. UBA1761
TTTACGAGTGTTCAAAAATGCCTATTTTAAAGGGTTTTATGATAATACGAACCCTAATTTTATAGTCACGGTGTCGGCACCACTTAAACATAAAAGAGATTCAATCGGAATCTCTTTTTTTACTTCATTTCATTATAGAATCTGTAATACTTCAGATATTCATCACTGCATTCAATATCTGCACCCATACCTTTAAGTATTCCGGCAATTATTGTCTTGTGGCATATTCTTTCATCTATACAGTAGCAGCAAAGATTAATATCTTCTTTTTCTGATATCTCTTTCAGATATTCAAGATATTCTTTGCCCTTTTCGTTTACTTTGAGATCTTTTATAAACCATGGCACATATTCACTATCAAAGTGTTCTTTTGACCATGTACCCTTCTCATAAAAAGAACTGTAATAGGCAAAAAGTTCTGGGGTAGGACTAAGTTCAGGAACCCATTTTGCATTATCCGGAAGATAATCAGGTTTTCTTACAATCCACCAGTTTTCTTTTACATCATCTTCTTTGGAAGTTATTCTTCTTAATCTGATCATTATTTACCTCTGAATACTGTATTGAATACTCCAGGCATTTTAGTGATGAAGTCATATTCCTTACCTGTAACAGGATGTCTGAATGTAAGTCTGTAGGCATGTAATCCTAAACGTTTAATTTGATTATTGGTACTGTTGTATTTATGGTCACCGATAATTGTGTGTTCTAATGATGCAAATGTTGCGCGGATCTGATTCTTTCTTCCGGTTTTAATACTTACATCAAGAAGAGAATAATAGTCACTACTTCTGATGACTTTATAGTCAGTAACTGCTTTCTTCGCTTCTTTGTCATGTACATTACCAGTAACGTAAATGATACCTATCTTATTCTCTTTGAGATAGTTTTCAATATGACCTTTCTCATTTTCCATCTTTCCTTCGACAAGGGCGTAATAGTCACGATGGCTTACAATATCATTCCAGTTGTCCTGTAAAAGAATCTTGGTTTCTTCATTTTTCGCAAAAACCAGAACTCCACTTGTCTCTTTATCGATACGGTGAATAATGAAAACACGGTTATGTTTATCCTTTGACTTGAGATATTCCATTACCAGATGGTAAGCTGTTCTGTCTTTATCCTTTTCGGTTGCGATTGAAAGAAGGCCCGCTGGCTTATTTATCGCAATGAGGTCATCATCCTCATAGATGATTTCAATATCTTTTCTTTCGGTTTCGATCTTTCCATCGCTTATTACTAAAGTATCACCATAATGAAGCTGATGGTTAAACTGTGAAATACGTTTACCATTGATTAGGGTCAGTTTAAGAAGATTCTTGGCAACATTTCTTTTGAAGTGTAGATCATTTATCAGATACTCAAGAAGCAGAGCATCTCTTTTAACTTTATATTCATTCATGAATATATTATATGCCAATTGACTGCTGACAAAAGACTGCTAAAACAGTCAATTCTATTGAGAATAAAATTATTAACCAATAGAATATAGTCATGAAGAACTTTCTGAACAAACTCAAGAACTTTATATTCAGGCTGTACCAAAGATCATATGGCCTTGATGACCTGAATAAAACACTGATTATTGCTTCACTTATTGTAAGCATCATCGCTTCTTTGACAAGAATAAGCATTATTTCCCTTATTTCTACAGTATTGTTTGTGATAATGCTATTAAGATACTTTTCTACCAATAAGGTTGCAAGAGTTGAAGAAAACCGCAAATTCAGACGGGCAACCAAAGGCATAAGACTTTCATGGCAATACCGCAAGACACATAGAATCTATAAATGTAAAAAGTGCGGTCAGTACATCAGAGTACCTAAAGGTCAGGGAAAGATTGAAACAACCTGTCCAAGTTGTGGCAATAAAGAAACACATATCTCATAACAGGGTTATCACCCTGTTTTTTTGTTATCATTATTTTGTAAAGGAGTAATCCAATGAGAAAAGTAATAATTGATACTGATGGCGGAAGTGATGATGCAGTAGCCATCATAATGTGTTTAAGAGATCCAGCTGTTGATGTAGTGGCAATCACTACTGTATCTGGTAATGTCGATGTCAATCAGGCAACTAAAAACGTATTGATGTCAGCAGAAATTGCACTCGGAAAAGATAACTGCCCTCCTGTCTATAAAGGTGCGATGCAGCCTTTAATAAGAGACAGAGTACATGCCAGAAACGTACACGGTAACGATGGCATGTCTGATCTGGACCTTATTCATCCAACAATCAGTGAAGAGAAAGAAGTGGCCTGCGATGCCATTATTGACCTTGTTAAAAAGTATCCTGATGAAATTGAACTGGCAGTCATAGGTCCAGCAACCAATATCGCATTGGCTATGATGAAAGATCCTGAAACCATGAAACATGTCAAATGTATCTGGGTAATGGGTACAGCAGGTTTTGGTCCAGGCAATACTACTCCTGTTTCAGAATTCAATGTCTATGCCGATGCAGAAGCATATAAAGTAATGATGGATTTTGGCGTTCATGTCTATGTCGGCGGATTTGACCTCTGTACAAATGATGCAGCATGGTTTGAAGATGACATCAAAGAACTGCTTGATTCAGGCAAGGAAGCTGCAATTTTCTCTGTCAGATCAAATGATCTGCTCGCAAAGTTCTCCTATGAAAACTCAGGCATCAGAAGAATCAACCTCTGTGACGCCATATCTTTGGCACCGATGCTCTGGGATGATGTTGTAAAGGTAAAAAGCGAATGTATCTCTCACGTGGTAACCGACAATAAGGAATGCTATGGCCAGGTTATATTCTATGATGGCGGCATGCTTGCAGGAATGGGCCCAGGTTTTGAAAACGGGTATTACGGCAAAACCAAGCCCAACTGTACAGTCATATACAGACTCAATGCTGAGCTATACAAGAAACGTTTAAAAGATCTGTTGATACAGTAAAAAAGAATTCCTAAGGAATTCTTTTATTTTATATTTTCTATTTCACCATTATTTATGAATATCGGTTCTTCGATATTCAGTTTTGTCATCGGACCGATCTTCATCTTTACCACAAACCTTAATGCATAAGGTTTATTTCTTTCGTGAACAAACCTAAGCTTCATGAATTTAAGTTTGTACTTCCTTGCCATTTCAAAGAATTCAATGAATCTGTCAGCCGGATACAGTGTATAGATAATTCCGTTATCCTTGGTAAACTTTCTGAATGCTTTAAACATATCTTCAAGAGGCATAGTCTCTTCAAACATGGCTGCTCTGTAGTACTTGTTTTCAGTGACATTGTTCATCTCAAAAAACGGTGGATTACAAATGACCACGTCTTTAGGTTCAATCTCAAGATCCTGAATTCTTGAATGATAGAGATGAAACTCTTTACCAGTTGATTCAAGATTCTTTTTTGCTACATCAAGCGCCTCTTCAAAGATGTCAACGCCATTGAGCTCTTTTGCCCCGAAGTGTGATGCATATAAAAGAAGTGCACCATTGTTAGTGCCGATATCGAGCACTGATTTACCGATCATCTTGTCAAGAAATGATCCAAGTACAGTTGTATCAGTATTGTATCTGAACATCTTTTCGTCCTGATACAGTTCAATATTCAGATATTTAAGAAAGTCTTTCGTCATCGTCATATTCCTTATCGTAATCTTTTGAAAGTTCAAACCAGAATGTTGAACCTTTGCCTACTTTACTTGTTACGCCATATTTGGCTTTATGTGATTCAAGAATCGCCTTGGCAATCGCAAGACCCAGTCCGGTAGAATCCTTGCTTCTGGCAAAGTTTTTGTCTACCTTATTATATCTGTCCCAGATATAAGGCAGTAAATCTTCCTTTATGCCCTCTCCTTCATCAGCAACCTCAACTCTTACTGATTCTTCAGAGTCAATCATTCTGACTTCAATCTTCTTTCCAGGCCCTGTATGTTTAAGGGCATTGTTTATGAAGTTATAGATAACCTGCGATATCTTTATTTCATCAGCATAGACAATAACTTCCTCTAGCTTTGTTGAGAAGACAACCTGTTTGTCTTCAATCATGTGGCTTAGAAGTTCTATCACATCCTCGATTGTTTCTTTGAGGTCAAAATTGTCACTGGTAAGAGTTATATAACCGGCCTGCATCTTGGAGAGCTCCTGCATATCATTGACCAGTGATGCAAGATAATCAGCTTCCTTTAATATGACATCAATATGCTCATTACGCTTTTCAGGATTGTCACCGGAGATATCCTTAATCATCTCGGCATAAGCTTTAATCATAGTCAAAGGTGTCTTGATGTCATGTGATACATTGGCGATCAGATCTTTTCTGAGTTCATCAACCTTACCCAGTTTAGTTGTGGCATCATCAAGCGACTTTGCCAGTTCATCAATTTCACTGTAGGATTTCTTCTGTTCAAAATCAATATTGTAGTTACCTTCAGCAAGCCTGTTGGCTTCTTTATTCATTCTGATAATCGGTGAAGTTATCTTTCTTGTAAGTACAAAAGAAACAAGCAGCGATATTGCGACAATGAACAGTGCAATATAGTTATACTGTTTCATGATGAAATCAACATATGATTCAACCGGTTCAAGCGGCGTGTTTATTACCAGATAATAGTTGGCAAGTTTGGATGTTATCTTCTTGCCAAATACCAGCATATCAGTTGAAATAAGTTCGGACTCAACATCTGCTGAAATAGTGCCATAGGCATCAAGAGTCTTTATGACTTTGTCAGCATCTTCACTTACGGTTATGTTTTCTCCTTCGATAACAACCGGTTTATCCAGCATACATAACTGGCCCAGAGTATCTGAACTGTATATAATCTTTCCGTTGGAATTGTACATTAAAGCGCAGACATTGTTGGACATCGTCAGTTTTGTCGTTGAATAGACATCGGCTTCAGTAGCCTTTTTATTGATCAGATTGGTCTCAATCGTACTGGCTATGGTATTTACTGATTCAATACGGTTTTCCCTGTAATAAGGCTTAATAAGGGCTATCAACAGAAAGCCCAAAAGTCCCAGCATCGTCAAAGAAAACACCAGGAAATAAAGCCATGTCTTGAATCTTATTGATCTGAAATCAAACTTCAAACTTGTACCCCACAGATCTTACGGTTTCGATACAGTCTTTATATTTGCCAAGATTTCTTCTTAACATCTTGACATGAGTATCAACCGTTCTGTCATCTCCATCATAGTCAAAACCCCATATAGCTTCCAGTATTCTTTCTCTATCAAGTGCAATTCCCTTGTTCTTGATAAGATACAGAAGCAGTTCAAATTCTTTAGGAGTTACCATTATTCTTTCGCCTTCAATTGTTAAAGTTCTTCCAGAGATATCAACAATCATATCTTCATGAACAAACTTTTCAGTATTGGCATTCTTTTTTCTTCTGTCACATACCGCCTTGACTCTGGCCATCAGTTCTTTTGGTGAGAATGGTTTAGTTACATAGTCATCAATACCTATCTCAAAACTTGTCAGTTTGTCTTCTTCTTCTAAACGTGCTGAAAGCATAATGATACTTACATCAGACTGTTTTCTTATTTCTTTGAGTGCTGAAAAACCGTCAAGTTCTGGCATCATGATGTCAAGAATGATGCAGTCATATTCATTATTGAGTGCTTTTTCAATAGCTTCATAGCCATTTGCTGCCTCATCACATTCATAATCCATGGCTTTGGCATATTCTTTGACAACTTCTCTGATTTTAATTTCATCATCAACAATCAATAACTTAAGCATCTTTTCCTCCTATTATTCTGGCCTTCTTAACAAGTGCAGAATTCTCTTTTTCTATATTTCCTTCAAAATAGATATATGAATCTTCTTTTAGTTGTAACTGCAGCTGAGCATACAGATCAGGCATGACGGCCAGTGACATGTCTCCTGTATCGTCCGATATATCCACGAATGCCATCATCTGCCCCTTCTTGGTCTTATGCTGTTTAACTCTTCTTACAAGTCCGAATCCTCTTTGGATACCTGGAGTATTGCCTATAACATTGAGTGGCTGAGTATTTATGCCGTATTCTTTTTTAAGTTCAATAATCGGATTATAGCTGAAATAGAAGCCAAGTACATCCTTCTCTTTTTCTGCGAGTACCTTCTTGTCATCTTTATAGTTTTCAATAACCGGTGCATCATCATAACCCAGATCCAGTGACATTCCGGCATGGTTTTCGGCATACCTCAGCGCATTCTCCAGTGCTTTGATCATCGCGAATCTGTTTAATCCAAGTTCATCAAGAGCACCTGCTACGATGAGATTTTCAATGACGTTTCTTTCAACTGCTGCATTATAGAGTCTGGTGATACATTCAAGATAGTCTTTAAACGGTCCATTGGCATTTCTTTCATTTACAATTTTCATACCGGATACATTGCCGACATCTTTGATTACGCCAAACGGCATCACAATAGCAGAGTTTTTAATTGTATATTCAAGAAGTGATGAATTGATGGAAACACCACTCACTTTCTGTCCTACAGAAATACATTCATGAATATACTCATAAGTCTTGTTGGAAGAACCGATAACGCCATTAAGAAGTGCCTTATAGAAATAAAGCGGATAGTTGGCTTTAAGATAAGCCATTTCATAGGCTACCATGGCATAGGCAATGGAATGAGATTTATTGAAACCATAGTTGGCAAACTTCAGTATCAGTTCATAAAGTTTAATTGCGATATCTTTTGTATAACCATTATTTACACAGCCTTCGATAAAGTCATTGGCCAGTTTCTCAAGTTCACTGGCTTTCTTTTTGGACATCGCCCTTCTTAAGATATCGGCCTTGCCATATGAAAAACCGGCCAGTGTTCTGGCAATGGACATAATCTGTTCCTGATAGACAATTACACCATAGGTTTCAGCAAGTATCGGTTTAAGTTCTTTGACCAGATATTCAACTTTTTCAGGATGTGCTCTGTTTTCAAGGAACAGTGGAATATTTTCCATTGGCCCAGGTCTGAACAGTGCTATAGTCATACCGATTTCTTCAAAAGTCTCAGGTTTCATCTTCCTGATCAAAGACTGCATACCATTGGATTCAAGCTGGAATACACCAAGTACATTCACAGAATCAATCAGGTCAAATGTTTTCTTATCATCAAGCGCGATATGGCTTATTGAAAAGTCCGGTTTGAACTTCTTAATATCTTCGACTATCTCGGCAATTATTCCGAGATTTCTTAAGCCCAAAAAGTCCATCTTGATGAGACCCAATTCTTCAAGATGTTCCATTGTGTACTGAGTAGAATAGTAGTCATCTTCAATGGCGATAACCGGTGCAACATCGCTGATTGGAAGTCTAGACATAACGACACCTGCCGCATGAGTTGACTCATGTCTTGGTGCACCTTCTATCTTTAAGGCTATCTTATATAATTTCCTGAACTTTGCCTCAGATTCAATCTTCTGTCTGAAAACAGGAACACCTTCATAAGCCTTCTCTAAAGACATGTCATAGGCAAAAGGAATCAGTTTTGTTAAAGAATCGATGTCACTGGTCGAATATTCAAGTACCCTTCCGACATCTCTTAATACCTGCTTAGGTTTAAGGGTTCCGTAAGTGATGATATGACCGACATGTTCTTTACCGTATTTCTTCTGAACATATTCGAAAACTTCACTTCTTCTGTCATCCGGGAAGTCAGTATCGATATCAGGCAACGATATTCTTTCCGGATTAAGGAATCTTTCAAACAGGAGTCCATATTTAATTGGGTCAATATCAGTTATCCCGAGACAATAAGCAACCATTGAACCTGCTGCCGATCCTCTGCCCGGTCCGACCATAATGCCGTTTCTTTTCGCAAAGAGAATAAAGTCATAGACAATAAGGAAATAGTCTTCAAGATTCATCTTCATGATTACCTTGAGTTCATATTCAAGTCTGCTTAGATATTCTTTGTTTTGAGTATTGTGTAGTCTCTTGCTTAGACCGGCTTTTGAAAGATTAACCAGATA
This sequence comes from Solobacterium sp. UBA1761, assembly GCA_002315565.1. Lineage (GTDB taxonomy): Bacteria > Bacillota_I > Bacilli_A > Erysipelotrichales > Erysipelotrichaceae > Colivicinus. The sequence continues at coordinate 7,946 of DCHD01000007.1, forward strand.
GTCTTTGGAAGAGATGCCGTCTTTACTCTGATAAACAGGTAAAGATGTATGGTATGCCATTTCCACGTTGAGTGTAGCAGCCAGTGCATCAGTATTCTCTAATTCTTCTCTTTCATATAGACTTTCAAATTCTGATGGATTAAGGATGTATCTTCCTGCTTCATCAGAGTTATTTATGTCTTTTATAGTCTTTTTGTCACGGATACATTTTAGTACTTCATATTCTTCTTCATCACCCTTATCAGGATAATATGCCCTGTTAAGCGCAAATGAAAAAATATTTTCTTTTCTTAATATTTCTTTGGCTTCTTTATCATATTTGAGGTTATAGGCAATGTCATGGTCGCATAGTGCTACCACATATTCACCAAACAGCTCTTTCTCTAGTTTAAGTGCAGCACTTGAGTCACTCTTTTTTTCTAAGGCGATTCTTAAAGGCATCGTATCTGAGAAAAGAACAATGACATTGTTTTCACTGTATTTTTTAAGCACATCAGTACCGATAACCTTATCACTTTGAGTGCAGATCAAAGATGAAAGTTTCATGAGATTCCTGAATCCTTCATCATTCTTGCTTAAAAGCATTACCGGAGTCTCTATGCCATTACATAAAGTATCTACCTCGAGGCCATATATCGGCTTGATATTATTGGCCTGACAGGCTTTTTTAAAAACCATGGCTCCAGCAAGTACATTCTTATCTACCAGCGCACAGCTTGTATATCCGTATTCAAGGCACTTTGAAATAATGTCCTCAACAGAACACATACTTGAAAGTAATGAATAGACACTTCTTACATACAATAAAGACTTCATCAGTTTAATTATACTTTAGTTAATGCATCCATATTACATATATAGTAATAATTAATATATAATAAAGATACCCATAGGGGGTATTATGGAAAAGACATATGAAGTAAAAGGAATGTCCTGTGTCATCTGCAAGAACGCAGTTGAAAAAGGACTTAAAAATATCAGTGGTGTAACTGAAGCCAACGTCAATCTCATGGAAAACGAAGTAACTGTCATCTTTGATGAAACAAAGACAGATGAGAATGTCTTTTACGCGACCTTAAAGCCTTTAGGATATGAACTTGTGATCGGTTCACATAAGAAGACTGACCGTAATAGAGTATCTCTTTTCATCTCAATTGTTCTGATGGCTGCTCTTATGTATATTGCAATGAGTTCAATGCATAATCCAGAAAACACCATGTACATACAGCTGATCATTGCTGCACTAATACTCATTCTAAACAGAAAGTACTATGTATCAGGTTTTAGAGCATTGTTTAAACTTTCACCTAATATGGATACACTGGTCGGCTTATCTTCAGCTGTTTCCTTTATCTATTCAATTTATATCGTTATTTCTAAACAATATCTAAATGGCAATCATCTTTATTTTGAAACCAGTGCCATGGTACCGGTACTTGTAACTATCGGTAAAAGAATAGAAGAAAGAAACAGAAAAAAGACTGCAAGAGTAATAAGAGGTCTTACTACCCTTATTCCAATGCAGGCAAATCTGATGATAGACAACGAAATAAAGATTATTCCGATTGATGATTTGAAAAAGAATGACATCATAGTCATCAAAGCCGGAGAATCAATACCGCAGGATGCCGAAGTAATTGAAGGCTCTTCAAATGTCGATGAATCACTTATTACCGGTGAATCATTACCATCACATAAAGAAAAAGGTTCTATGCTGATTGGCGGTACAGTAAATACCAGCGGTCAGCTTGTTGCCAGAGTTACAAAGAATGCCACTCAGACCGTTCTTTCCAGTATCATCTCTTTAACAAAACAGGCAGCAATGAAGAAAATTCCGATTGAAAGATTTGCCGATAAGGTATCCGGTTATTTTGTCTATGGTGTACTTGGTATCGCTCTAACAACTTTCATTATCTGGTATTCATATACAAGAGATATTGAAATGGCTCTTAATTTTTCAATGTCAGTACTGGTTATCTCCTGTCCGTGTGCTTTAGGTCTGGCTACACCGAGTGCAATTGCCGTAGCCAGTGCTACTGCTTCAAAAAACGGTATTCTGATCAAAAATCCTGAAATACTTGAAACAGCCTATAAACTAAAAAATATAATTCTTGACAAAACAGGTACCCTTACAGAAAACCGCATTGAGGTAATTGACTATAAAGAATATGACAGCAACTTTAATTCGGTTGTAAATGCCTTAGAAAGAAACTCCTCCCACCCTATCGCCAAAGCAATACTTGCAGAATTCAAAGATACTTCGCTTGTTATAAACGCTATAAAAGAAATATCCGGTGAAGGTATTGAGTCAAATGATTACTGGGCAGGCAACGAGGTCATGGCCACAAGGCATAAGGCTCTAGTAAATGACAAAGATATTGAAAAAGCCAATAAAGAAAGCTGCACATTCATCATTGTCGGAAACAAAGATAAAGTACTGGGAGTCATCTATCTCTTTGACAGAATCAAAACATCTTCATACAAGGCAATCAAACTCTTTAACATGAAGAACATCAGTTCAATAATGGCTACAGGTGACAATGAAACAGTTGCCAAAGCGGCAGCAGCGAGACTTCATATCAGTGAATATTATGCCAATGTAAAACCAGAAGATAAACAGTCAATTCTGTTAGAAGCTAAAGAAAACGGACTGACTGCTATGGTTGGTGACGGCATCAATGATGCCATTGCCCTTTCAAGTGCCGATGTGTCTATTACCCTAAGCAGTGCTACCGATATCGCCCAGGCATCAAGTGATGTGGTTCTGCTTCATAACAATATCTCGGACATTGCCTATCTTATTGATCTTTCTAAACTTACAATGCGCAAAATAAAGCAGAATCTCTTATGGGCACTTATCTATAATGCCCTGTTCATACCGCTTGCTGCAGGTGCACTCTATCCGACATTTGGGCTTAAACTCAATCCGATGATTGGTGCACTTACCATGTCAGTTTCAAGTATCTTTGTATTATCAAATGCATTAACAATCTCAAAATTAAAAAAGGAGGAGATAAAAATGAATAAAACTGTAACTATTGAAGGAATGATGTGCATCCATTGCCAGTCAAGAGTAGAAAAGGCTCTTAAGGAACTGGGAGTTGATGCAGTGGTGTCACACGAAAAAGGTACAGCTGTAATCAGCAATACAGAAATCGAAGATTCTGCAATCATTAAGGCTATTGAAGATGCAGGATATGAGGTTAAAGACATCACAAATGACTAAAGATAAAGAAAAAGTTAAGAAATATCTCTCTATCGCAAAAGGTCAGCTTGAGGGTATCATTAAAATGATCGATGAAGACAGATACTGTCTTGAAATATCTGATCAGCTGATGGCTACAAGAGCCCTCTTGAAGAAAACCAACAACCTGATAATCAAAAACCACATTGATACCTGTGTAAAAACAGCTATTGAGAATGGTGATGATTATAAGGTTGAAGAAGTTATTAAAGCATTGGAGAAACAGATATGATTAAACGCAGCGAAACAAGACCAATAAATGTCGGTGGAGTACAGATCGGTGGACAGAATAAAGTAATTATTCAGTCAATGACCAATACCAAGACCAAAGATGTCAAGGCTACTGTTGACCAGATTTTAAGGCTGGAAAAAGTAGGATGTGAAATCATCAGAGTTGCAATACTGGATATGGAAGATGCTAAAGCAATCTCTCAGATCAAGAAAGAGATTCATATTCCGATTGTTTCTGATATCCACTTCAATCCAGATTTTGCCCTTGAGGCAATACGCCAGGGAACCGATAAAGTAAGACTTAATCCCGGCAATATAGAAAACCCTGACAAGATTAAGGAAATCGTTGAACTCTGTAAAGAAAAACACGTACCGATCCGTATCGGCATCAATGCCGGTTCTTTAAACAAAAAGTACAAGCATTCAGAAGAAGCGATGATTGCCTCAGCCAAGGACCATTTAAGAATACTTGAAGAACTGGATTTCCATGACATTGCCCTTTCATTCAAGTCATCAGATCCTCTTGAGTGCATCAATGTCTACCACCTTGCAGCAAAAGAATTCCCATATCCATTACACCTTGGTGTAACAGAAGCTGGCGGACTACTTAATTCAGCAATCAAATCTTCAGTAGCACTGGGACAGTTATTGATGGAAGGAATCGGAGATACCATCCGTATTTCGATTTCTGATGACCCCGTTGAAGAAGTAAAGGTTGCCAAGAAACTATTAAGAACCGTTGGATTAAAGAAAGATGTTGCAAATCTTATCTCCTGCCCAACCTGTGGCAGAATCCAGTACGATATGTTGCCAATCGTCAAAGAGATGGAAGAATATCTCGAAACTGTAAACAAGGATATCAATGTCGCAGTCATGGGCTGCCCGGTAAACGGACCTGAAGAAGCGAAACGCGCCGACATCGGTGTTGCCGGAGGAAAAGACTCTGCCCTGTTAATAAAAAAGGGACAGATCGTCAGATCCATCCCACAAAGCGATATTGTGAAAGTGCTTAAAGAAGAAATTGAGAAGTTTTAATTCAATACCGTTTTGTTGAGTCTATACTCTTTTGTAAAGATTGAAAGAGTCAGACAGGCTTCATATGGAATAAAGATAAAGGTAATAAGCGCATAGATATTTGTCTTGGTGAAGATTGTATACCACTCATCAGGAAGAATAACACTGACCATAAAGAACATAAGCATAACAAGTGAGAATACTGAGTGTACCAGACTTAGTGAATCACTTGTTTTTTTAATCATTTCATTGCTTAGTGAGATGTTCAATGAGACAAGTACTGCAAACTCTTCAAACATTCTGTAATAAAGATTCAGAGTTGTAAGTGAATATAAACCAATCAGACAAATAAGACTGGCAACAAAAACACAGGCAATCCTTAAGACATTGTACTTTCTGATTTTATAGAGCATCAGTCCAATTGAAATACATAACATAACAGCACTAAACAGTACAGCATCATTGAGATACAGGTTCCAGGCAAAGCCGACAAGTATATAGTTTAAGATCACGTTGTTTTTCATATTTTCTTACCTCGTGACTTAAGTCTATAATGTTCAGTACTAATTACTGTCCATATTTTTACCCATATGTAATATAATTGAATTATGTCAAACAATTCACGAAGACTGCTTTCACTTTTGGAAGTATTAAAGAAAAACACCGATTCAACTCATCACCTTAAAGAAAATGAACTTAAGGCACTTTTAAACGGCGAAGATATTTCCATCAATAACCGCAAGACCATTTATTCCGATATTTCTACCCTTCTTGACTACGGCTACGAGATCAACTACGACACCTTTACAAAAGGTTACTGGCTTGAAGAAGCACCATTCAGACTTTCCGAAGTAAAACTGTTGCTTGATTCTATCGATTCTCTAAACAATATCGACAGTAAAGCCAAAGAACAGTTAAACACAAAGATACTGTCATTTATCTCGTCGTATGAAGCTGAAATACTCAAAGATAATCAGTTGACCATCAATAATCAAACAACTGTTACAGCAAGTAAAAAAGAGACTTACCTTGATAAACTGGAAACAATACTTAAGGCATTGACAGAACACAAAGTTATTTCTTTTAAGTATGCCGAAAAAGAGATAGAAGCTTATCCCTACTTCATCAACTATTCCAATGAAAGATATTATCTCTATGTAATGTTTGCTGATTCAGATAATTCCTATTCCTACAGAATGGACAGAATGTCATCAATTACTCTCAAAGAAGAAACATACGACTATTCATACAAGAATCTCGAAAAGATAAAGCAGAAAATAAAAACATCCTATGACAACTTCATCAAGGATGAACCTGAAATAATCATTCTGGAAACAGATGACTACAAAGCGATTGAGAAAAGACTCAAAGATGACTTCCCTGCCCATTATCTTGACAATAAGGGCAATATTGTCATTGAGTACTCTCCGACTGAAATCTTCTATTCCAAGATTGTATCGTACTCAAACAGGCTTAGAATCATATCTCCTGAAGCAGTCGCAGTAAACTTTAAAGAATATCTGAGTTCTATCATCAGACAATACTAAAAGGCCACTAAGTGGCCTTTTAAAGTAATATGGCGCAGACGTCGAGATTTGAACTCGAGGTACCCGTAAGTACGCCGCCTTTCCAAGACGGTGGTATAAGCCGCTCACCCACGTCTGCACATGGCGTGCCTAACAGGAATTGAACCCGCAACCTTTTGAATCGGAATCAAATGCTCTATCCAGTTGAGCTATAGGCACATCAGTTTGTAGACCCAAAGCCTCCGGACCGGACTGCAGTGACATCCTCTTCTTTAGCCAGGAAGTACTGTTTAAAAATACCCTGAACAAAACGGTCACCCTTTTTAAGTTCAACCACCTGGTTGCCTCTATTTACCAAGGCAACAATAATATGGCCTTCATTGTCAGCATTAAAATAGTCTGAATCAATAATACCTACAGTATTGGCAAGAGCAATCTGATACTTGAAACCTAAAGAACTTCTAGGATAGATTTCAAGCACATAACCATCATTGATCTGACATCTGATACCACTTGGTACCTTTACAATATCACCAGGTTTTAAAGTAATATCACACGGAAGATAGAAATCATATCCTGCACTTCCCGATGTAGCGCGTTCAGGAATTCTAACATCTTCAATGCTTAATTCTTCTCCCAGCTGTTTCTTTGTGTCAACCTTAAACTGTGATTCAGATACTTTTTTAAATTCTGCAATGAACATATAAAAATAATACCAAAAAATGTTGCCAAAGTAAAAAACGTGTGATATTATAAATGAGCGTAAAGATTATATGCCTTGGCATGAAGATGTACTCAAGTGGTTGAAGAGGTGCCCCTGCTAAGGGCATAGGCCGGGTTTACCGACGCGAGAGTTCAAATCTCTCCATCTTCGCCAGATCATGCAGATGTAGTTCAATGGTAGAACGCCACCTTGCCAAGGTGGACACGGCGGTTCAATTCCGCTCATCTGCTCCATTAGTAAAATAACCTGTTCATTTGAACAGGTTTTATTTTGCAATGGTAAACATTGTTATTTATTTTTAAAATTAATAAACGTCTCGTAATACTTATCCGGTAAACCAACATCGTATGATTTACCTGATACAACATAACCTATGGTTCCAATTGAACCCCTGACCTCTTCAAGAGCATCAGTTAACTGAATTTCACCATTTTCCAGATTATTTTCTATATTGCGTTTAAGAACACTAAATATTTCTTTTGTTAAAACATATTGACCAAATACGGCATAATAATTTTCTTTGTCTTTTGATGTTCCAACATTTAATTTATTTTCCGCATAATCTAATGCTGGTTTTTCTTTTATTTCATCAAGTTTCAATACCGTTTCTTCTTTATCCAACCATTTGCCATGCATAATTCCATAATGTATTACATCATCTTTATTAATTCTATGCATAGAAATAACAGGCATTCTGTATTTCTCGTAAACATTAATAATCTGGGACGTACAGTTATCAACTGTGTCTGAAGTATAAATCATATCACCAAGCAGCAATAATACTGGGTCATCTGAGACAAAGTCTTTACATAAATAAACAGCATGTCCAAAGCCTTTTCTTTCGCTTTGAACAACATATGTAATTTTCTTGCTTACTTTATCTATAAAATCCTCATACTCTTTTGCATTATTAGGAAGCTTTTCATAATGATCTTTTGGCAAAGGTTTAAAGAATTCATCATAAATCGTTTTTTCATCTTCACCTATTACTAAACAAATTTTCTCTATACCAGCTTTGTCAAGCTGTTCCAAAAGTATTGCCAGCACAGGTTTCAATTGACCGTCTTTATCCAGAACAGGAAGGAAACTCTTTTTTAGACTCTTGGTTGCCGGAAACAGCCTGGTGCCAAAACCCGCTACAGGAATAATAGCCTTTTTTATTTTCTTCTCTGGATGCGATGTCAAAAGAAAAGAATCAAGTCCTTTTTCATTCTTTAAATACTCAACAAGTTCCTGCTGCGATATTTCATCTTTAGCCAGAAACTGTACAGAACCATCACCCTGTGAGCCAACTCCCTTTGCACCATAGGTATATTCTTTTACTTTTGAATCATTTAATATTGAGTGTAAAACTGGCGCAGCCAATTCACTGCATGCAGGTGCTACCTTAGAATCGAAATTGTTCTGGTATTCAGTTAATAATTTCCCAAGTTTATCTGCTTCACCATTTTCAATATAAGATATAGCTTTCTCAATATATTTCTTATTATCTGCTCCTAATGCTTCCTGGACGTTTTTATGAATATCGTTCTTTGCAAAAGGATAGGCTTTATTTAGATCAGCAAGTATTTTAACTGTGTTTTTACTGGCGTTTAAGTTTGTAACAACCCAATATAAACTCTTTTTTAATTCTATGGGCTTTATATCAATATCATTTCCATCAAATTTCATGCATATAAGGTTCTTTCCGAACGCACATACCTGATCAAGTTTACCGCATCTTGATGGTGTTCTTATTTCACCTAAATAAGCTATATTCATTTCTTCTGTTACATCTAAATTCAAATAATAGAGTTTATTGAATGCTCTTGCTATCAGTACACATATAGCCGCCGAAGAAGACAGACCCTTCTTGATTGGAAGGTCCATATCTGTAATATCGACTTTAATACCTTTAACTTTATAATGCTCAACAATGCATGACGCGACACCTGCTACATAAGAAAAAAAACCACCTTCGCAAGCAACTTTATTAAGTTTTTTGACATCCATTTCACATTCAAAACTTCTTCCATTGAAACAGCTCAGGTCACTGACAACAATAAAATTATCTGCCTTTTCTACCGTTGCATATATTCCCTGTTCTATACCAGTGGCAATAGCCATGCCTGGTATTATTGCTGCATTAGAAAGGCGGTTAACACCTGCCCAATCACTATGTTCACCTATTATACATAATCTTCCTGGTACAAACAGTTCAATTCTATCTTTCATAAATCACTTACACAAATTATAGCATCAGCAACAATTAATCGCTGTATATTAAAAAAGACCCAGCGCAATACCAGGTCCTTATGAATTCGATAATCAAGTCAGTTATTAAATAAACCAAATACTGATTATTCAATAATGTTGTTGTCTTTTAATACAGCAAGAATTTCCTTTAAGTCAGCTCTTGCAGTAACTTCATCAACTTCGTATTCATTTAAAATGCATTTAACCAGAGCATCTTCATTTGTATCTTCTTTTAAGTGGTTCCAAATAAAAGCACCTAATTCATTCAGTTCTAAAGTGCCCTGTAAAGCTTTTGGATCTGCCCCAGTATAAATACCCATGTATTTACCTGCCAGTTCCATTAACATATATCCTTCTTTTAGTTTCATATTATCTCTCATTAAAAAGCCATCATATCAATGATGACTTATTAACTTTAGAAAGGCTTTCTCTCAAAGATATTTCCGTGTTCTGGACAAACACCAACAATTCTATATTCATTTAACTGCCATTTATTAATCATTTCTGCCATATCATCGTGGTAATAGTTAAAATGGTAGCAGTTTTCTGGACAAGTACAAGATGTTGAAATTACATCAGTTGTTTCAAATCTATTTACTGTAATAGTTGGTTTTGAATACTTTTTCATAAAATTCTCCTATTAAAACAAAAATATTATAACACTAAATAATTTTGTATATCCATTTATTGCTAATTTATTTGAAGAAATTCGCATATTTATCACTTTTAGATTCTAGAATTATCTTTTCATAACCTTCTTTACGGTATATAAGATCTATTCTGAAATCATTAAAATGATCTTCGACTTCTTTTGCTGGCACCTTTCCTAGAATGTTTTTAAATCTCTTGTCGTCAAGATAATTATTGAACTTCTCTACTGCGTCAGATTTTTCACTTACATTCATCAGGAAAGATGTTATAAGATGCTGAACAAAGTACAGCGCCAGTTGTTTGATTAGTGATACACCAAGTTTCTTCCCTTCAAGTTCTGTTTCAGCAAATGAGAATAACTTGTATAATCCTTCAACATCCCTGCTTTTCAGACTTGTTGTGCACGAGTTGTTCCTCATTCTGTATTTATATAATCCCTTGTTTATTGTACAAAGTGAATAAGAGTCGGCAGCGTACACATACATACAGATAGCATCCTCACACAGACTGCAGTTGTTATCGAGTTTATTCATTATAGTGCGCAGTCTGTCTGTTCTGATTATTGATCGACATAGACTGACCTCAATAAAATGATTCTTAAAATACTTTTCATCAGTGAGGTTCCTGTTGTAAGTCTCTTTATCGTAATAAGTAATTGGGTTATTGCTCTTCTGAAAATAATCATACGCGTGTTCTGGCTGATGAATCAGATATCTAACCTGTGTTATATCTGTATTATAAGAACACTGAGTTTCCCACATTGATTTATACATATCCAAAGAAATCCAATCATCGCCATCAACACTTCCTGCCCAATAACCCCTGGCCATGTTCAAGGCATCTTTTCTTGCGGCAATAATGCCACCGTTTTCCTTATGAATGACTTTAAATCTTGAATCCATTCTGTAGTATGCATCACATATTGCACCACAGGCATCAGGTGAACCATCATCCACCATGATTACTTCAAAGTCTTTGAACGTCTGTCTTCTGATACTTTCAAGACACTGTGTCAGATAGTCTGCCACTTTATAACAGAGGACAATAATACTCAAATAAGGTCTTGACCAGTCTCTGTTTTCAAGATATGTCAACTGGTTCAGTTGGATCCAGTGATATAAATTCATATATTCTTTACTGTTATCTCTCCATGAAGCAGCGCACATATGCACTAAAGCACTGTCTGGTGTAGTGCCACCAAAAGACTTGGCAAATACTTCGCTCGAATAAAGATAAATATCATCATTTAATAGTTGCTCTTTATTCTGATACTTAAATCCGTACTCTCTTGCAATAAGAGAATAAATCTGAGGAGCAACCACATCTGTCTTTAAGTTCCCATCTTCGTTAATGAAATCTATGGATTCATAATAGTTCAACACATCCTTTAAAAACGGATGTCCTTTAACGCTAGCCATCATTGCTGCATTTACGGCCAAACCTTTGACAAATTCCTTGTCAGAATCGCCTTCTTTATCTATATGTTTCTGTTCTTCTTCATCAAACAGTTCTTCGAAATATTCTATTGAGGATACAAAATCATGATTAAGATATGGTGCTATATCCTTAATCATGAAGACATCGCTGTCAAGATATATGCCTCCTTCATGATAAAGGACATATGCTCTTAGATAGTCACAGGCAAAAGCCCACTTCTTCTTTTCAAGAGCCTGTTTTACAAACAAAGGCAGTTCCACCGATTCAAAGTCGCTTAACTTCCAGCGCCTTATTTCAAATTCTGGTGCCTGTTTTTTCCATGAATTGATACACTTTGCTGCACCTTCTGTCAATGGATCATCTGATAACCAGATATAGTGTATTGTCTTAGAAATCATAGTTTTCCGATATTCCTTTCTACATCATAAGCATAAAATGTTTTAGGTCTTCTTGGGGCTTTTGATAAATCCTGATCAATAATATGACATAAAAAATCTTCAAGTTCTTCAAGTCCGTTTGGTCTGTTAATATAAATTGGTTCATTCAGAATTGACTGGTACAGTTCATCGTCATTATCAACCTTTCTGATATACTCAAAGGCATCGTTGAAATCAGAAAAATCTGAAACATTGATGAAAGCTTTTGGATTGAATATTCTGTCAACTAAAGGATCGCCAAAATAAATAGGTATAGCACCAGAAGAAAATGCATCACTTATTTTTTCGGTTGTATAACCTGGATATCTGGTATTTTCAAAAGTAAGACAGAATTTGTGCTCGTGTTCAAAAAGTCTTTTATCATCTACACAGTAACCGATATTATTCAGATATTTTCCACCCGAATCAACTTTTTTATACGTATTCAAAAGATTAAACATAGCCGTTCTTGCATACATTCCTTTTGCGTTAGATACAACAAAACTGCAGAACTTTTTTTCTTTTACTTCTGGCAGATCTTCCCCCCTGTTATACGCAGTCTCAAGAATACTTTTCCCATTTCTGACCATTGAAGAGCAAAGCGGGAGTCTCAGATATCTGTCAGAAAAATCTATATAATCAAAACCAGTTGCATAATCGCATTCGTTGAAATTAGGTATTACACATTCACCCGTAGAGAAAATCTTAATACAGTCATATTTCAAATGCTCTTTTCCAAAATTTGAATAGAATAAATAATCTGGATTATCTGAAAATTCTATTTCATAATGTTTTCTTAAAAGAGGAAGAGCTACATCGTCAAAACCATCCTGGTCGACAAATTTGATTTTAATTTTCTTTTTTAACGCACTCATATCGAACACCTGCTCTTTACAAAATTAATCAGATTTATTTTATGTTCATCAGTGTAAATAATATCAAGATTATTGAACAGTTCTCTATAGATGGGTTTGCTTAATATTTCTGATAATACCGCATGCTGATAGCTTGGCTCTTTTATCATGTAGAAACCCATGGCTCTTAAACACCATTCAAACATATAAAAACATCTGTTATAAAAGGCTTTTCTTATCAGTTCTTCTGAACTGTCATCAATTTCCATTACTTTTTTCATGCTTACCAGCATTCTCTCTGACTTTGGAATAATATCTTTCATTATCGAATGAGAATAGCTGCCTTCACTGCTTGTATAGTGGTAAAGATATTCACTTAAAAAATATGTACTCGTAATCTTTGTGCCTGCTTCCGAAGCAAAGAGCGTATCTTCTCCAACTATGTTACTGACAAATCTGATGTTCTTTATTACATCTGTTTTATAGAATTTACACGAAACAAGGCCGAAATAATCATGCCCAATATCCTTATCATCAATTAATCCGCAAACATAGGCATACAGTTCTTTGCTCTCTTTTTCATTCAATAGTTTTGATTCAGGATACAACAGTTTCTTTCTGCTGTTCCATCCATCATATTCACTCACTACACCAAACTGTACAAAATCAGGACAATATCTGCTGTCTATTTCTTTAAGGAAGGTGATTGCCCTTGTTTCAAGCCAGTCATCCACATCAACAAAAGCAACATACTTTCCTGACACAACCTCAAGTGCTCTGGTTCTGGCTGAAGACTGGCCCTGATTGGTCTGCGACATAACAATAATGTTGTCATACTTGTTTTTATATTCTGTAAGAATGACTAAGGAATTATCTTTTGAACCATCATCAACACAGATAATTTCTACATCATCCATTTTTACAAGCGGTTCCAGGCAATTTCCAATATATTTTTCACCATTATATACAGGTATACAAATACTCAGTAAAGGCATCAGATGTTCACCTCTCCATTCAAAAAATTAAAATAATTATTTTTAACAATGCTACTTTCATAATTGTTCATGAAATAATCTCTTGCCTTTTCCAGATAAGCATTTTCCCTAGACAAAAGAAAATTATTAATTTCTGAAACAAACTCATCTGCGCTGTCGCATATAACAGCATCAGCATCTTTTACATTGATATATCCCTCAAAAGACTCTGTAGTTCCAAAACATTTCTTTCCGTACATGAAAGCTTCACAGGTTTTTGTCTTCATTCCAGAACCGGATACTATCGGAAGCACAACACAGGAAGCATTGGCATACAGAATTGACAAATCCTGTACAAATCCCAAAAAAGTTACTTTCTTATCAGGGAATCTTCCATTATATTTTTCCATTCCTTTACCAGCAACTATCAGACGAGATTCTATTTTATCAAGACAGTTTTCAACAAACCAGAAAAGGCCATCGGTATTGCCATAAAAGTCTGACCCAACAAACAGAAGATAGTCGCCTTTTGTCTCTTTTTTTAAGTCTGATACAAACTGATCCGTAAATGAAATAGGCAGTATATAATCGGCTTTTCTTCCATAATTTCTAAACAGTTCATCACTGTCTCTTTCATTGATACAGACAAGATAATTAGCTTTCTCAGTAATCTTCTTTTCGTTTAGCTCAATCATTTTTACGATCTTGCTGTCAAGATTTCCATCCTGTTCTGCATACTTCTTTTCTATATTGTGAAAGAAAACCATTGTCTTATATTCAAAAACAAATTCCGGAACTGCCATAAGAGAATTATCCATATAAATAATGTCAGGATTAAACTCTTCTATAACTTTTCTTAACTCATTTTCAATCATCAGTCTATTGTTACGGACTTTTTTGTTATCTTCTTCGTTGCCGAATTCTATTTCATAGTAAGAATAAAAGTTTAATGGAAAATGAAAAAGATTTCCATTGCCACTGTATTCATTCAAAAAATCTCTGTTTCTTTTTCTGATTACTTCACCACCACTGCCATTAAGTATAGGTGGGCTGATAAATAGAATTCTGTTCATTTACTACTTTATTATATCTTTTAATTCTGTTTTAAAACGTCTCTCTATTAAAACAGCATCTTCATATGTTTCTGTACTTACAGAAATGTATGCCTTTAATTTCGGTTCCGTTCCCGATGGTCTTATTACCAGTGAGCAGTTATCTTCAAGAAAGTATTTCAGTACATCAGACTTAGGAAGGCCATTCAATCCCTTTGAATAATCGAAACATTCAAGAACCTTTCTGCCACATATTTCAGCAAATGGTCTGTCTCTTAACCCTTTCATAATCGACTGCATCTTCTCAAAGCCCATCAACCCCTCAAATTTATAGGTTTCAAGAGAATTGATGGTATACCCGTATTTTCTATACAGTTCATCAAGTTTATCAATCAGTGAAATTCCCTTTATCTTATAGTAAGCATACATTTCAGCGATCATAAACACTCCATCAACAGCATCCTTATCTCTGACATAGGTTCCACTCAAATAGCCATAACTTTCTTCAAACCCAAAAATGTAACTGTCTTTTTTGTTTTCCTTTTCAAGCAAACCTATTTGTTCACCGATATATTTGAATCCAGTAAGGACATTTACTGTTTTTATACCATATGATTCTGCTATTCTTTCCGCCATATCTATAGTTACAATTGTTTTTATTAGTTTTGGATCTGAAGGCATAGTATGATGTTTTGTTCTTTGACTGGCGATAAAGTCAAGCAGCAACATACCAACTTCATTTCCGCTTAAAAGTTTAAAATCATTGCCGTTTTTAACCGCAACACCAACTCTGTCGCAATCAGGATCGGTTGCAACCACAAGATCTGCATCATACTTTTTTGCATATTCTATGCCTAGTGACATTGCCTCTTTAATCTCTGGATTTGGATAAGGACAGGTCGGAAAGTTTCCATCAGGCTTTTCCTGCTCGGGTACGACCATGACATTTGTAAAACCAGATTCTTTCAATACTCTTAATACTGGTTTTAAACCAGTTCCGTTTAATGGCGAATAGACAATTGAAACATTTCTGTCTATCTTTTCATCATAAATAACTGACTCTTTTTTGACACATTCAATAAATCTTGAATATGTTTCTTCTTCAATATAGGATATTAAACCGTTTTTTAAACTACTCTTGAAATCATTCTTCCTGACATCATTAAAAACATGGATTTTTTCTATTTCATTCTGAATCTCATCTGCCGCCTCAACAGTAATCTGACACCCATCACATCCGTAGACTTTATAGCCATTATATTCTGCAGGATTATGTGATGCAGTTATCATAATGCCAGCAGAACATTTCAAGTCTCTTACAGCAAAAGAAAGACATGGTGTCGGCATCAGATCTCTATAGATAAACACCCTGATTCCATTTGCCGCAAATACTCTGCTGGCAATTCTAGAAAACAGATCAGATTTGATTCTCGAATCGTAACTGACTGCAATTTTTCTATCTTCTTCTTTGAAATGTTTGCAAATATAATCAGCTAATCCCTGTGATGCCCTGGCTACAGTATAGATATTCATTTTGTTTGTTCCAGCGCCAATTTTTCCTCTTAATCCACCTGTACCAAATTCAAGATTACGATAAAAAGCATCTTCTATTTTTTCATAATTGTCTTTAATCAGATTCAATTCTATGACCAGGTCTTCATCTTCTGTTGCGTTAAGCAGCCACTCATTATATTTTTCTGTTACATTCATAACATTCTTCCTAATTCATATATCAATCAAAGTATTCAATATCTTCTTCTGTCAATTCTGTGCCAATCTGTGTTTCAATAAAATGCAATTCGGTAATCGCAGTAATTTTATGTTTCTGACCTTTTTTAATGGATACGGTATCTGACCTTGTAACTGTTCTTTTTTCTCCATCTATTATCAGCTCGCCATTTCCATCTACTATTGTCCAGATTTCATCTCGTTTATTGTGAAGTTGATAAGAAATAGACTTTCCGGCTTTAATCGTTAAATGTTTCGTGAGTGTTTTGACCCCATCATCAAAAATCTTTTCATCAATAACTCTATATTCACCCCAACGCTTTGTCTGATACATTGGTCTGTCATTCAGATTTTCTACATATGGTCTAAGATATGAACTCTTATCTTTATTAGAAACAAGTATTCCTTCTGCGCTTGCGGCAATTACAATATCATTTAGTCCCAGCGCCACTACTGGCCTGTCTGTTACATTGATTACACTAACGTTATTTGAGTTCTCTCCAAGAATTACATTTCCTAAGGTGTCACTCATTTCTTCAGATAAAGTATTCCAAGTACCAAGATCTTTCCAGTTTCCGTTGTATGAAACCATCGCAATAGAATTGGCCTTTTCAACAACCTCATAGTCAAAACTGTTTTTCGTAATGTCCGAATAGCATTTATATACATCATCAAAGCAACTGTTACTAATTTCTTTGCCAAGAATTTTTTCTATGTATTTTAATTTGAAACCAAATACTCCGGCATTCCAATATGCCCCTTCTTCAAGCAGCTGTTTTGCTTTTTCAAGATCTGGTTTTTCCTGGAACCTTTCAACTTCTTTTACTTCGTTTTCATTTTTCTTGCAGACAATATAACCATACTTTTCGCTTGGATATGTTGGATTAATGCCCATTAAAACCATATCCGCTGCGTTATTCTGAATTGCTTCATCCATTTTAATAAGAGTTTCAAAATATGAATTCTCAGTATAGGGGTCAACAGGCAAAACCAGTATGGACTCTTCCTTATCTATTTTCTTTTCATATTTAAGATATGCGCACGCCAAAAGAATAGCAGGATAAGTGTTTCTTCTTTCTGGTTCAAGTACAACATCAACATTTCCTAACTGGTTCCTGATTGAATCAAGTTGTTTGCTGTTTGTTGCAATCACGATATTCGCATCAATACCTGTTTCCTTAATCTGCCTGAAAACTCTCTGTACCATTGACTCTTTATTGCCTTTGTCATCTCTCAGCAATCTTAAAAACTGCTTTGACATTGTTTCGTTTGATAAAGGCCAAAGTCTTGTTCCAGAACCACCTGATAAAAGTATTATGTTCATCATATTATCTTTCTGCCCTCATTGGATTATTTAAAAAATCTTCATATGTTAACTTGATACCATCTTCAAGTTCTGTTTTGTATTTCCAGCCAAGCTTCGTTGCTTTTGAAACATCGAGAAGCTTTCTTGGAGTTCCATTAGGCTTTGATGTGTCCCAGCTAATTTTTCCTTTATAACCAACTACTTTTGCTACAAGTTCAGTAAGTTCTTTTATAGTTAATTCTTTCCCCGTACCAGCATTTACTGTTTCGTTTCCAGAATAGTTATTCATTAAGAAAACACACAGATTTGCCAAATCATCAACATAAAGAAATTCTCTTAATGGTGAACCGTCTCCCCAGCATGTTACTTCACTCAAACCAGTTTCCTTTGCTTCATGGAACCGTCTGATTAAAGCGGGCAATACATGAGAATAAGTTGGATGATAATTATCATTTGGCCCATATAGATTTGTAGGCATAACGCTTATATAATCTGTTCCATACTGTCTGTTTAAGAATTCGCAGTATTTTAAACCAGATATCTTTGCCAGAGCATATGCCTCATTGGTCTTTTCAAGTTCACCTGTTAATAGACAGGATTCTTTCATTGGCTGCGGTGCCATTCTAGGATAGATACAGCTTGAACCCAAGAATTCCAGTTTTTTACATCCGTTCTTCCAGGCACTGTTTATAACGTTCATTTCAAGAATCATGTTGTCATACATAAAATCAGCTAGAGCTGATTCGTTGGCAACGATTCCACCCACTTTTGCAGCGGCCAAAAAGACATATTCCGGCTTTTCTTCGGCAAAGAATTTCTCTACCTGATCCTGTCTGCATAAATCCAGTTCTTTATGCGTTCTGGTAATGATGTTTGTATAGCCCTGCCTAGTAAGCTCTCTTACGATTGCGGAACCAACCATCCCCTTATGACCGGCAACATATATCTTAGAATTCTTTTCCATTACTTGCCTCTTTCAGTATTCTTTCCTGCTTTGCAAGTTCTCTATCATGAATAGACATAATGTGGATTAGTTCTTCATAACTTGTCTTCTGCGGGTTCCATCCTAATACTGTTTTTGCCTTGGTTGGGTCTCCCCAAAGATTATCTACATCTGTTGGTCTAAACCATTTTGGATTTATTGATACTAGGAGCTTGCCTGTCTTTGCATCATAACCTTTTTCATCAACACCCTTGCCTTCCCAGCGTACATTTATTCCGTTTTCTTTGAATGCTTTTTCGGTGAAGTCACGTACCGTGTGCTGTTCGCCTGTTGCAATAACAAAATCGTCTGGTTTGTCATGCTGAAGCATCAGCCACATGCATTCTACATAATCCTTTGCATAACCCCAGTC
>DCHD01000007.1:26785-31443 GCA_002315565.1 Solobacterium sp. UBA1761
ATTTTTCTTGTTACAAATGTTTCACCACGTCTAGGAGATTCATGGTTAAACAGGATGCCGTTTACCGCAAACATGCCATAAGCTTCCCTGTATTCTTTAATCATCCAGAACCCATATTGTTTCGCAATAGCATATGGACTGTAAGGGTGAAATGGGGTTGTTTCTTTTTGCGGAATCTCTTCAACTTTACCAAAAAGCTCACTTGTAGAAGCCTGATAAATTCTTACACTTTTTTCAATGCCAGCAACTCTGCATGCTTCAAGAATTCTTAAAACACCTAATGCATCAACATCAGAAGAATATTCAGGGATATCAAAAGATATCTGTACGTCAGACTGAGTAGCAAGATTATATATTTCATCAGGTTTTACTTCAGTAATAATTTTAATAAGTGATGTTGAATCAGATAAATCTCCATTGTGCAGTTTTATCTGATTTTTAATATGATCAATTCGACCGGTATTTGACAGCGAAGTACGTCTGGTTAATCCATGTACTTCGTATTCTTTTTTCAACAAAAATTCTGCCAAATAAGAACCATCCTGTCCTGTAATACCTGTAATAAGTGCTTTCTTCATAATATTGACCTCAATAACATTATTTTAAACTATCTATTTATATGAATATTATAGACAATATTGACATTTACTAGCATAATATTGCTATATGAATAACGTAAACGTTACAAGAACTATCTATACAGCCAGTTCCTTCACAAAAGAAACTCTGTTTTATCTGCAGGAAGTCGGTAAATCAGAAACCATTTCTAGGAATGTTAACAGTAGAAACAAACTTGATTCATTTCTGTTTTTTATTGTTCTTGAAGGTGATGGAGTACTTGATTACAACAGCAGAGAGTACATGCTAAAGAAAAATGACTGTGTATTTATAGATTGCAACTACCCCCATTCACACACATCTACAAACTGGAAAATATTATGGGTTCATATAAATGGCCCAACTTTAAAAAATATATACGATAATTATCTTCATCAAAGTGGAAAGAACGTGTTTAAAACTGACAACACTGAAAAATATATAAACATCATAGAAAGCATTCGTTTATCAGTATCATCTGGCATGAATATTAAAGATATTGAGATAAACACAAGTATATCTTCACTGCTCAGTATAATAATCTCCGATAATTCACCTGCTGGGATTGAAGAAAAAAGAAAATATAATTTTGAAAAGATTAAGTTCTATCTGGATGAAAACTTTATTAATGACATCTCTCTAGATTCACTTTCATCAATATTCTTTATCAATAAATTCTATTTAACGAGAACATTTAAAGAAAAATATGGAACAACAGTCAACAACTATATCATCGAAAAAAGGATCAACAAAGCTAAAGAACTATTAAGATACTCAGATATGTCCGTAAACGAGATATCCAAAGAATGTGGTTTTTCTGATCAGAACTATTTTTCCAGAACCTTCAGAAATAAAGAAGGCATGTCTCCTATAAAATATCGGAATACATGGTGATTACAAAAACAAAAACAAAATGAAGTTAATTAACCATTCTATAAAAAAGTTTTAAAAACTCTTGAAATCCTACAGACATATAGAATATAATAAACAAGCAAGCGATGAGGAGAAACATTGAAATTCTTCGTCCAACTGCTTAAAACTGGTGCGTTAGCGAAGTTGGTTATCGTGCCTCCCTGTCACGGAGGAGATCACGGGTTCGAGTCCCGTACGCACCGCCACTTAAAAAATAAATCTCTGGTAAACAGAGATTTTTTTATACTTATTTCTTTGTAATTTCAGAGCATACAGCAGAAAGAATAATAAGTACTGCGCCAAGTACGCTGAAGATGCTCGCATCTTCATTAAGAATCAGAATACCTATCATAACAGTAAGTGCCGGTTCAATATAACCAAGTATAGCCACCTTCTGTACAGGAAGTACACCAACACTGGAAAAATAGAGAATATAGGCTATACCAGTATGTACAATACCAAGTACAGCGATAATCAGTATGGAAACACTGTCAAGTGACTTTGGAAAACCGTTATTGATTATTACATAAGGCAATACTGTGAGTGCTGAAAAAGCCAATTGAATTACTGTTTTATCCAAAGGCTTAATGTCTTTGAACTTCCTGTTTAATAAAACAAGTCCAACAAAGGCTAATGCGGCAGCAAACCCGCATACAAGACAGTACACATCAATACCGGTATTGTTGAATATTCCGGATATCAGTACAACACCAATAAATGAAGTCGCAATAAATGCAATTACAATCTTATTAAGTTTCTCTTTAGAGATTAATGACGTAATAACCACAACCATAATCGGTGCGGTATAGTTTACCAGACTTGTAATCGCAAGTGCCCTTTTATATCCGGCAAAAAGAAATACCCAGTTAAGTCCAAGACATACACCTGATGCGATGAGATATTTTAGATTCTTTTTAACACTGACCAGATCAATCTTTTCCTTCTTGATGAATAAAACAAGCATAATAAACAAAGATCCTATTGTACCCCTGCATAAAACAACAAATTCACTTGAAGCATTCACATACTGAAGTAAAAGCCCTATGGTTCCATAGATCATACAGGCCAGTGTATATTTGAGCGTGTTTCTTTCGATCATATTTAAATTATATAAAAAAAGAAGTATTTCTACTTCTCAATTGCTTTTCTTACCCAGCCTTCTGATTTTTCAAGCTGCTTCTTAGCTTCAACTTCATCTACACCAAGAAGAATCATTACAATAGCTGTCTTGCAGTGATTGTTAGTCTTTTTAAGTGCAGCATCAGCTGTTTCATAATCACATTCAGTTGCAGCCATTACAATACGTCTGCATCTTTCAACAAGCTTCTCATTGGTTGCCATAACGTCAACCATCAGATTCTTGTATACTTTTCCCATACCGATCATCGTTGCAGTTGACAGCATGTTGATGATTACTTTCTGACATGTTCCTGATTTAAGTCTTGTAGAACCTGTCAGTACTTCTGGGCCGGCACTTACTTCAATCGGATAATCAACAAGTTTGCCGATTTCAGTATTGATGTTGCAGCATACACATGCTGTCTTGGCACCGATTTCTTTTGCATATTCAATTCCGCCTATAACATATGGGGTTCTGCCGCTTGCTGCTACGCCAACAAGCAGATCCTTATTTGTGAAGTTATTTTCTTTCAGATCTTTTACACCAAGTTCTTTTGAGTCTTCTGCGCCTTCTACAGCTTTAAATACTGCGCCATTGCCTCCTGCAATAAGTCCCATAAATTCAGTTGTACAGCCGAATGTCGGACCGCATTCTACCGCATCAATGATACCCATTCTGCCGGATGTTCCAGCACCTGTATAGATGATACGTCCACCGTTTTTGAGTGTTTCAATCATTGCCTTAACTACTGTTTCAATGGCAGGTACTGCCTTTTTTACACCAGCTACAACATTGAGATCTTCTTCATTCATAATCTCAATGATTTCTCTTGTGCTTAATGCGTCAAGATTAAGTGTTTTTGTGTTTCTCTGTTCTGTTCCTAAATTGTTGATGTTAACCATGTTGTCTCCTTTACATCTCAAGTATTTTTCTAAAACTTTCTACTGTTTCCAGATAATAGTCCGCATTTTCTTTCATGAATTTTCTGTTGCCTTCAATATTGAAACACCAGGCACTTGCCGCAAAATCAACTCCGGCACTTCTGGCCATGGTGTAACCTGGTTTAAGATCATCCAGTATAAGAATATCTTTTTTATCAAGATTATACTTTTCCATAATCTTTAAAACAGGTACAGGTGATGGTTTTCTTTCTTCCATGGGCTGATCCCAGCCGTATATTACTTCAGGATCAGGAAGACCATTATATTTATAGTCCTTGATGATATTGTGTTCAAAGGAATGAGATATTACTGTAATGATTCCACCTTTTCTTTTGAACTCATCAAGTATTTCTTTTATACCGTCAAAGGCTTTCGATACATGTTTTGTTGAATACTCATTCCAGAATTCCTGCTCTATCTTCAACTCTTCATCGGTATAGTGGCAGTATTCTTTAAAAAAAGGAATAACACCCGGGTCAAAATTATAATTGACATACTCTTCAAGAGTAAAACTTAATTCCGGATGGTATAACCTGTTGTATTCACAGAATGATGGATAATGAACATTCCTTGTAGAATCAACTATTGTATCGTCATGGTCGAGTATCAGACATCTGTATTTCATCAATACTATTCTACCTTATTTGCATGGTGTAAAATTAAGTAAAGGAGAATTTATGGCACTTCAGGAATCAGGCGAAATGTATCTGGAAACAATTCTCATTCTTTCAAGAAAATCTGACAGAGTCAGATCTTTAGATGTTGCCGAATATATGAACTTTTCCAAACCTTCTGTATCCCGTGCCATGAACATACTTAAAAAAGACGGCTTTATTGTCATTGATGAAAAAGGTTATATTACATTGAATGAATCAGGCAGACACCTTGCTGAAAATATCTATGAAAAGCATCTCTTTCTGACAAGATTTCTCGAAAGACTTGGCATAGACCATGACACTGCAGAAAAAGATGCCTGCAAAATGGAACACGATATATCAGATAAAACCTTCACTGCTTTAAAAAGACATGCTGAAGAACACGGAAACATGTAAAAAAGGAACGATGTAAACTGTACCCTTTGTCAAGGA
>DCHD01000050.1 GCA_002315565.1 Solobacterium sp. UBA1761
CTAAAATTTTGTGCTATCTATTTGTTATTAAGATTCTATCTCTTCAGAAGACACATCTCGATAAACTTTATCTTCATAAACATAAACCGTATATAGAGGCCAATAATGATCTGAGTAAACTGTCGTCCAACCACTAACGTTGCCTAAATTACCATACTTTATAGTAATTTTCTCAATCTTTGAACGTTTTGTTCTAAAGTGCGCACTAGTGTTATATACTTCAACTTCCTGACCTACAGCGTATCTTGGCCTTACCCCTTCTGGCGTTAATGCTCTTTCGCTTTCAACGTCGCCATTATCTCCGCCACTAACTTTTTCTAACTGTTCTTGATTCAATTCTTTCTTTTCAGACATAATCTTTCTCCTTTTGATTGTCTATATTGTTACATATCAATAATTACAAAATCATTACAAATACAATTATTATGTAATTATTATTTCTTACTAATATTTTAAAAGATTTTCTATGTTTTTCATAGTAAAAAGACACTACAATATTATCCAGATTGTGGCATCTTTAATTTTTTAAACTTGTCCACAACATTGAAAAGTTGTTGACAAGATTTTTACTATAAAAGCCCTTTTCAGGGCTTGTTTTGTTTAGCAGACTTTTGAGCCAACTGGCATGTTGGAAGTCATGAGCTCAAGTTTTTCTTTGCCATCGATTTCCTTTACTGCTGATAACAGCATGCCGCATGATTCAAGGCCTCTGATCTTACGAGGTTTAAGGTTAAGTACAGCTACCACTTTCTTTCCAACCAGTTCTTCAGGTTTATAGAAAGCCGCTACGCCAGACAGGATCTGTCTTTCTTCACCGCCGAAATCAACCTTGAATACCAGGATCTTGTCGGCATCAGGATGCTTCTTGCATTCTTTAACTTCACCTACCACCATTTCAACGCCATCAAACTGAGCGAATTCAATTTCTGGTTTGTGTTCAATCTTTGGCTGTGCTGCTTCTTCTTCGGCAGCCAGTCTTGCCTTTAATTCTTCTTCATCAATTCTTGCGAACAGGATTTCAGGCTTTTCTGTAACTTTATAGTTTTCGATATTGCCGAATTCAAGCTGTTCAAGAGTTGGTGATTCAATATTCAGCTGTTCATAGATACGTTTTGAAGTTGAAGGGATGAACGCTTCAAGTTCAAATGCACACATTCTGATACCGTCAATGATTGTATAAAGAACATCGTTAAGTCTTGGAAGGTTCTCTTCAGACTTGGCAAGTGACCAAGGCATAGTTTCATCGATATACTTGTTGAGTCTTTCAATTCTTCTGAAGATCAGACCAAGTGAATTTGGAATATCAAGTTCTTCCATCTTGTCGTCAACTTCTTTTGCCATTGAATTGAGATATGAAACAACTTCTTTATCAAGGTCGGTATAGTTGACGTTCTTCTTTAATGTTCCGCCAAAGTACTTGTTGGTCATAGAAATAGTTCTGTTTACAAGATTGCCCAGAACATTGCATAAGTCTGAGTTTCTTCTTTCAACCATCAGTTCTTCTGAGAAGTTGCCGTCTGATCCGAATGGTACTTCAGAAAGTAAGAAGTATCTTACTGTATCTACGCCATAGTCATTGACGAAGATTCTTGGGTCTTTGTAGTTGCCTTTTGACTTGGAGATTTTGCCGCCGCCGATAGTAAGCCAGCCATGGCCATATACTTTCTTAGGCAGAGGCAGATCAAGTGCCATCAGCATAATAGGCCAGATGATAGTATGGAATCTGAAGATTTCCTTTCCAACAAGGTGTAAGTCAGCAGGCCAGAATTTCTTAAATAAAGAATCATCATCAGAAAGATAACCTAAAGCTGAAATATAGTTAGATAAAGCATCAACCCATACATATACAGTCTGAGATGGATCGAAGGTTACAGGAATACCCCATTTAACAGAGGCTCTAGATACACATAAATCCTTTAAACCAGGTTTAAGGAAGTTATTGTACATTTCGTTGTATCTTGATTCTGGCTGCATCAGTTCAGGGTGTTCTTTAAGCCATGCTTCAAGCTGTGGCTGATATTTTGAAAGTTTCAGGAAGTATGCATCTTCCTTCATCATCTTTACTTCTCTGCCACAGTCAGGACATTTGCCGTCAACAAGCTGAGACTCGGTCCAGAAAGACTCACATGGAGTACAGTACCAGCCTTCATATGATCCTTTATAGATATCACCTTTGTCATAAAGTTTCTGCATAATCTTCTGTACACAGGCAACATGTTCATCATCAGTAGTTCTGATGAATTTGTCATAGTTGATGTCAAGAGACTTCCAGAGGTCTTTGGCGTTGTCAATGATTGGATCAATGAATTCTTTAGGTGTTACACCTTTCTTCTTGGCACGTTCTTCAATCTTCTGACCGTGTTCATCTGAACCTGTCAGAAAATATACGTCATAGCCCTGAAGCTTCTTGTATCTTGCCAGGGCATCGGCAATTACAGTAGTGTAGCAATGACCAATGTGGAAGTTATCACTTGGATAATAAATTGGCGTTGTTACATAATAAGGTTTTTTCTCACTCATCTTAAATTCTCCTTTTAAACAAAAAAAGATGATACAAAGGGCGCATATGCGCGGTACCACCTTCACTTATAACTTGATCTTTAACGCAGATATACGTCATAGTCTACATATCGACTACAAAGTTCAAGATCCATGTTCATCAATACTTCATCTGTCCGTTTTCACCATCGGGACTCTCTAAGAGATGGCCATTGACTACTCTATCTATCAAAACACAATTATTATAACCTATTTATACAGTTCAACATACTGTTTCCTGTCAAATACTCTCATGATAAAGAGCACAACAATTATCAGTGCACAGACAATCAGTGTTATGCCCCAGGCAGAAATGCTGCCGTATCCGTCATAAACAACACCAATAATCTTCGCGAAAACATTGCTGATAAGACTTGAGCATACATTGGTGATGGAAGTAATACGTCCTCTGTAATTTGAAGCTATTCTTTTTGACAGAAAAGGACCTGAAGATATTGTTGTTGCGATCTCACCGATTGTAAATATGAAAATTGAGATATAGAAAGCCGGGATGCTTGAAATAAAGAGGGCGAATATGGCATATCCCGTGAGCATCAGTGCTCCGCCGATAATCATCTTGTCAATTTCATGATATCTGATCAGTTTAGCTGTCATGAAGGTTGTGAACAGAACAACCGTAATACAGTTGGTACTGGTTATGCTTCCATAGATAACAGATCCTGTTTCTGGGAAAGACTTTACTACATCAAGAGGCATCAGATAATTGTACTGGTAATAGGCAATTGACCAGAGTACGGTATAAAGCGCATACAAGAGAACCACTCTGTTTCCAGTAATCAGTGAAACTGCAGAAGCACCTTCTTTCTCTTCACTTTCATATTCATTTATATCTTCTTCATCATATGATTTATCTACATTTTTTATTTTGAAATAAATCAGTATTGTACTTGAAGCAATCGCTGCCCCGTTAATCAGAAATGCCAGCCAGAGATAATTGTTGAATAGAATACCCCCGATTGAAGGTGCCATAATAAGTCCCAGATTGGCACCAAAGTACATCAAAGAGAAAGCTCTTTCTCTTTCTTTTGGTGTTGACAGATCGGCAGCCAGAGCATCATATGCCGGCCATTCAATTGTCTGGAAAACCGAAGCTATACCAAAGACAATTATTGAGGCAGTATTCAGTTTTGTAAGTCCACACCAGATATATCCAAGTACCGAAATAGCATCACAGATAATGATGATATTACGTTTATTGAATCTGTCTGTCAGTTTGCCTCCTATAAGATTGGCGGGTATCTGAACAATGGAAAGTATCAGAAAATAATCTGCAACCTTGCTGGCAGACATTCCCATTTTCTCAGAAAGAATCATCGTCAGCATCGGGAAGATCATCGATCCAAGATTTGTCATTATACGTCCAAAGAAAAGAACGTACATTTCTTTTCTCAGACCTTTGTATGTATCAAATAATTTCATTTTAAAAATATTCTAATAATCAGTTTTTCTTTTATTTTCGAGGAAGAAATACTGATTTAATCCTTCTTTCTTATTCGCAGTTTTCCTCTTTAATTAAGGTATCAGATCTGCGATTTCAGATAAGAGAAAAGGAAAGCATTAATATCACCATCCATTACCTTGGCAATATTTCCTTCTTCACATTCTGTTCTGTGGTCCTTGACCATCGTATATGGACAGAATACATATGAACGTATCTGTGAACCCCATTCAATCTTCTTCTGTTCGCCTTTTAAAGCACGTTTTTCGTTCTCTCTGTCTTCAATAGCTTTCTGATAAAGCTTTGACTTAAGAACATTCATACAGCGCTCACGGTTAAGAATCTGGCTTCTTTCTGATTGAGAAAAAGCTACTATTCCGGTAGGAATATGCTTGATTCTGACAGCGGAGTCAGTCTTGTTGATGTGCTGACCGCCCGCTCCACTTGAACGCATGGTGTCTATTTCAAGATCTTTTTCTTCAATCTTGATTTCGATTTCATCATTGAATTCAGGAATGACTTCAACGGATGCGAATGATGTATGTCTTCTTCCAGAAGCATCAAATGGCGAAATACGGACAAGTCTGTGTACACCGCTTTCTCCTTTAAGATAACCATAAGCCAGATCGCCTTTAATAAGAACTGAACATGACTTCAGTCCGGCATCAATAGCGGGTTCATAGTCGATGACTTCAAAACCATAACCGTTTTTTGTCGCATAGCGCTGATACATTCTGAAAAGCATTTCCGCCCAGTCCTGTGATTCAGTACCACCGGCACCAGGATGAATTTCCAGAATAGCATTTGAATGGTCATAGTCATTTGATAAGAGCACTTTAACTTCAAAGTCTTCAAAAGCTTTTATTGCATCTTCATATTCTGCTTCAACCAGTTCAAACATCTCTTCATCATAATTCTTTGAAAGATCTTCTACAGCATTCAAAATATCAGCAAGTCCATTGCTGTTTTCTTTATATTTACTGAGTATTTCTTTAAGAGTATTGAACTCTTTAATTACGTGCTGAGCCTTTTTCTGGTCATTCCAGAATGTTTCTTCACTCTGTTTTCCTTCAAGCTCTTTTATCGTATTTTCAAGCTTAGGGATGTCAAAGTGAATCGCCTAGACTTTTCATCTTGGCGATTGCATTATTAAGGCTCTGTTTAATTTCAAACAGTTCCATTATTTCTTTCTCCTTGGATCTCTGATAACGATTCTTAGATTATTTGAGAAGATTACTACATCTCTTGAGATAGTATTCATCATATTCTCAAACAGTTCAAATCCTTCTTCTACATAGGCCTGAAGAGGGTTGTTTTGAGCATAACTTCTTAGACCAATACCTTCTCTAAGCTTTGACATAACGTCAATATGGTTGGTCCATGCTCTATCCATTACACGAAGCACCATTGATTTTTCAACCGGAATAATCTGTTCACGGACTACTCTGATCTTGTCTTCATACTGCTTCTTTGCATATTCTCTTACATATTCAGCAGTCTCTTCAGAGTTTTTGCCTTCAATGTCTTTGACGTTGAATTCGATAACGCCCATGGCTTTCAGGCCTTTTTCAATGCCTTCAAAATCAATAATTTCTTTTTTTCCATCATGAACAATATGAGAATCAACAAGTGAATTCATTGATCTGTCAAACATATCCATAATCATTGAATGGATATCTTCATTATCGAGTACGTAATCACGCTGAGCATACATTGTTTCTCTTTGCTGTCTTAAAACATCATCATAGTCAAGCAGTGCTTTACGGACATCAAAGTTGACACCTTCAACTCTCTTCTGCGCACTTGAGATAGCCTTGGAAACAGTGCCGTTTTCAATAGGTACATCACCCATCTGACCAAACAGCATCTGAATCTTGTCTGAGCCGAATCTTACCATCAGTTCATCCTGAAGGGATACAAAGAATCTTGAATAACCTGGATCGCCTTGTCTACCTGAACGGCCTCTTAACTGGTTATCGATACGTCTTGATTCGTGTCTTTCTGAACCGATAACTGCAAGACCGCCCAATGCTTTTGATTCATCAGTAAGCTTGATGTCGGTTCCTCGACCTGCCATATTTGTGGCGATAGTAACTGCACCGACTCTGCCGGCACGGGAAATGATTTCAGCTTCTCTTGCGTGATTCTTCGCATTGAGCACTTCGTGTCTGATACGCTTTTCCTTCAGCATTCTTGAAAGAAGTTCAGATGTTTCAACAGAGATAGTACCTAAAAGTACCGGCTGTCCTTTTTCATAGAGTTCTTTTACTTCTTCAACAATCGCATTGTATTTGGCGCGTTTTGTACCGAACACCAGGTCAGGATAATCTACTCTGGCAATTGGAACATTGGTAGGAATTTCAATTACACGCATGTTGTAGATTGAAAGGAATTCCTCTTCTTCAGTCTTGGCAGTACCCGTCATACCGGCAAGCTTGTCATAAAGTCTGAAGAAATTCTGATAGGTAATGGTAGCCAGAGTAACGGTTTCCTGTTTGATTGGTACACCTTCCTTAGCCTGAATAGCCTGATGGAGACCATCTGACCATTCTCTTCCCGGCATCTTACGTCCGGTATTCTGATCGACGATAATGACTTCATTATTTTCAACAACATAGTCAACATCGTTCTTCATAATGTAGTTGGCCTTTAAAGCCTGGTTGATGTAATGAACAAGAGTAGTATTCTCAAGTTCATACAGGTTATCAACTTTGAATGTTCTTTCACCCTTTGCTACACCGGCATCAGTAAGCTGAACGTTCTTGTCTTTGACATCTATTACATAGTCTTCTTCTTTTGTAAGGTGTTTAACAAAACGGTCTGCTGCCTGATACTGATTGGCAGTAGCTCTTGATCCACCGGAAATAATCAGTGGTGTTCTTGATTCATCAATAAGAATTGAGTCAACTTCATCGACTAAAGCAAAGTGCAGCGGTCTTAATACTCTGTCATCCTTCTTTACGACCATGTTGTCTCTTAAGTAGTCAAAACCTACTTCGGCATTTGTCGTATAGGTAATATCACACTCATAGGCCGCACGCTTTTGAGCTGCTGTAAGTTCTCTTTTGTTAAGTCCGACAGTAAGACCTAAGAATTTATAGATTGCGCCCATCCAGACAGAGTCTCTTTCTGCCAGGTATTCATTGACAGTGATTACATGTACACCTTTGCCCTCTAAGGCATTCAGATACACAGGAAGAACTGCCGCATTGGTTTTACCTTCACCGGTCTTCAGTTCGGCAACATCACCTGTGTGTAATACATAACCTGCTTCCAGCTGATTGAAATGCAGCTCAATATTCTGTACTCTTCTGGTGGCTTCTTTTACAGCGGCAAAAGCCTCTGGGAGGATATCATCCAGGGTTTCACCATCGCTTAATCTCTTCTTAAATTCTTCAGTTTTATTCTTTAATTCAATATCTGTAAGACCAGCATACTCATCATAAAAATGAGACACCGGTTCCAGTGCTTTATCAATATCTTGTAACAGCTTTTTATCACTGTTGAACAATGTATCAAACAGTCCCATATTTAAACCTCCAATACCGCTTAATTATAACATAGACAAAAAAAGGACAGCCTTATCTGACTGACCCGTTTTTCGTTTAGAGCTAAGAAATCTTTTTTATATTATGTGCCTGTAAGCCTCTTTCGCCTTCAACTAAATCAAATTCAACTTCTGCGCCTTCATCAATAGTCTTATAACCTTCCATAACTCAATTCAGAGAAGTGGAAGAAGACATCGCGTTCATCAGCAGTAGTAATAAAGCCGAAGCCCTTTACTTTGTTGAATCGTTTAACTTTGCCCTGCATTTTTTGAAACAATTCTCCTTTTATATATTATAGGAATAATTTAATTGTCTATGCAAGCGTTTTCTTTGACAGACAAACAGCTTTAACCCTTTTAGTAAAGGGCTTTATTGCACTATAGACTCCTTTTAATGAACTGCCCGTTGTAAACACGTCATCAACGATCAGAACCTTGTCAATCATGTTGCCATTATATATGTAATTTATCGTCATTTCTTCTCTTTCTTTTCTGTTTCTTCCCTCCTGCACCAGCTCATTTTTCATAGCCAGTCCTTTTACTTCTTCCATACCTAAATCTGAAAATATTCCTCTTAGATGTTCAAAGCCTCTTTCCTCATTTTTTCTTTTTGTGCTTGGCACATAAAGTATTCTGTATCCCCGATATCTGAACTTGAGATAGTCTTTTATCTCATAGAGAAAGACATCCTTCAAAGCCTCATCGTAACATTCTTTGTACTGTAACAGAAGACTTCGGAAAAATGAGTCATAGTCATAAAAAGTTTCAACTTCCATATCTTCTACCAGGAACTTTTCATGTCTTTTAATCATCCCTTCTCTGCACTTTATACATAGCTTATCCTCTCCGTTTAAAAGGGCAGCAAACCTGATCTTTTTTATTTCCTCATCGCAATAAAGACAGTTCATAATTTGCCCTTTCAAGTGATTTTCTGCATGCAGAGATATCTTTTGAGAAGTGGGATGACAGGATAATGGCCTTGCCATAGGGATTCTTAAAGTTACGTCCTACTCTACCGGTCATCTGTACCAGCGACGATTCATCGAAAACGCCCTTTATTGAATCAATGATTATGACGTCAATGTCAAGAAATGTCACTCCTCTTTCAAGTACAGACGTAGATATGATGTACTGATGTTCGCCCCTTCGGAAAGACTCAATATTCCCATCTCTTTCCTCTAAGTCGCTGTAGGCATAGGTGACATCAAAGAAGTTTTTTAAAACCAGATAGAGGTATCTGCACATCTTTTTGCTTGGAACAAAAATGATGCACCGATTCTTTTCTTTTTTCATCAGCACCACAAGAACAGGATAGATAAGAAACTTTGGCAGGTAATAGACATCAGGAACAATGATTGGCTTCATACCCGGTCTAAAGAGCAGTTCAATCTCTTCGTAATCTTCTTTTGCAATCTCTTTACGAAGTAAGTCATCTACAGTTGCTGTTGAATAGATGATATGTCCCTTACAGGAATTCTTGGCGATATTGAGAAGTGTTTCATTGCCCTTTAAAGGAAAGGCATCAACTTCATCAAGTACCAGCAAGTCAAATGTCTTGTAATACCGGTAAAGCTGGTGGGTTGTACAGATAATCAGATCACCTGATTTTTCTTTAACATGTCCTCCATAGAGCGCAACTATCTTTGCATCTTTAAAGATCTTCCTGAATCTGTAAAAGAGATCTTTTACGACTTCTTTTCTTGAGATAGCGTAACAGACCTTCTTACCATCTTTGAGATATCTGCTGATGGTTTCTACAACGAGTTCAGTCTTGCCGGCACCACATACGCAGTGCAGAAGCACGTTTCTGTTGTCTATTGTCTCGTTGACCCTGTTTGACACTTCTTTCTGTTTTTCTGTGAGTCTGAAGTTCAGCTCAAATTCGGATGCTTCTTTGTTTACTTCATAATCTTCACTTTCCAGTTCCTCCATCAGCATCGTTCTTTTAAAGCGGATGCACTTCCGGCAATATATTCCTTTAGAACCCTTATAGAAGTATCTTTCATCAGTGTTATTGCATCTTGGACATCTCATAACTCATTATTGTACGCAAATCCCAAAATTCCTTCTTTTTAAAGTAAAATATTTACATGTTACCAGTTGAATTCTCTCAGAAAATGAAGGAACTTCTAAAAGATGAATATGAAGCTTATGAAGCATCTTTTAAATCACCTTCATTTCATGGTTTAAGAGTAAATACCAATAAAATCTCAACAGAAGAATTTCTGAATATTTTCCCATATGAACTTGAAAGAGTCCCATGGACAAGTGACGGCTTCTACTATAAAGATGAATCAATCTCCAAGCATCCTTATTTTTATGCCGGTCTATATTATCTGCAGGAACCAAGCGCCATGTTGCCGGCAGAAGTGCTTCCGGTAAACAGCAACGATTATGTACTTGATACCTGTGCTGCGCCTGGCGGCAAGTCAACCAAGCTGGCAGTAAAACTCAATGGAACAGGGCTTCTTGTCTCCAATGACATCTCTGCCTCCAGACAACAGGCAACTTTAAGAAACCTTGAAAAGTTTGGAATCAGGAATTCCTTTGTGACCAGCGCTTCAACAACTGAACTGGCAAATAAATATAAAGAAACATTTGACGCAATTCTTGTGGATGCTCCATGTTCCGGGGAAGGAATGTTCAGAAAAGATTCTTCGCTGATTTCTTCATGGATTAAACAGGGCCCTGAATACTACGCCCCAATACAGAAAGAAATAATAAGGGATGCACTATCTATGTTGAAGCCAGGCGGACATCTTGTATATTCAACCTGCACTTTTGATCCAAGAGAAGATGAAGAAGTAATAGAATATGCATTAAGTCTTGGTGATATAACCGTTGAACCAATTAAAGAATATCCTGGCTTTGTTCAAAATGAATACGGAACAAAACTCTTTCCGCATAAAGTCAAAGGTGAAGGTCACTTTGTCTCTCTTCTTAAAAAGAAAGGAAACAGAACCGATAATCCTGTTTCATTAAATAGCCGTGTACCTGAATATCTAGAAAAACTGAATATCGATTTTTCACATGGCGTATTTGAAACAATCAAAGACTCACTTTACTTCCATCCTGATTTTTCTCTTTCGGGTATCAGAACTTTAAGAAGCGGTCTACTTGTCGGCGAAATTAAAAACGGAAGATTTGAACCTTCTCAACCGCTGGCCATGTCACTTAAGAAAGACGAATTTACCAACGTGATCGACTTTAAAGTCGAGGATGAAAGAGTAATCAGATATCTTAAAGGCGAAACTATCAATGTATCTGACTATGACAATACCGGTTGGGTACTTGTAAGAGTTGACGGCTATCCTCTGGGATTTGGCAAAGTATCAGACCATCAGTTAAAAAACAAGATTGCGAAAGGCTGGACCTATCTATGAGACTTGATAAATATCTTGCCGACATGTCATGTGGAACCAGAAGTCAGGTTAAAGATCTGATCAAAGACAAGCGTGTCAAAGTAAACGATGAAATAATAAGAAAAGCTGATTACCAGCTTAAGGACACCGACACCGTCAAAGTAGATGATGAGATTATTTCCTACGTTGAATATGAATACTATATCCTCAACAAACCTGCAGGATATCTTTCAGCAGTAGAAGACAACAGAGATCCGGTAATAATGGAACTGATATCCTCAAAAAGAAAAGATCTTTCCCCTGTCGGAAGACTTGACAAAGATACTGAAGGTCTAATTCTTATTACCAATGACGGCCAGCTCAACCATGACCTTTTGTCACCTAAACATCACGTACTTAAGAAATACTACGTTGAACTTGATAAAGATCTTCCTGAAAATGCGAATAACATATTATCCAATCCGATAGAATTTGAAGACTTTACCAGTAAGCCTGCAATCTATGAAAAGATTGACAATAAAAAAGCCTATCTGACTATCTCTGAAGGCAAGTACCATCAGGTAAAAAGGATGTTTGAAAAGGTCGGCTGTACTGTAACCTATCTTAAACGCATTGAGTTTGGTACACTGACTCTTGGTGAGTTAAAGATTGGCGAATATCGTTTACTTACAGAAGAAGAAATCGCCAGATTAAAGGAATTGAAAAATGAAAATATTTGATCAGTATAAAGGCCTGCAGAAAGAAGTATCCGGACCTGTACAATGACTGACATAAAAAATGGATTATCGACTGATAATCCATTTTTAATTATTTTCTTCCTTCAGCAAGAGAATTCAGAAGTTTTTCTTTTGTAGTCAGACCTTTGCCGTACATGACTTTAACGTATTTAATATTTGCCTCTTCGAATTCTTTTTCACTCGTTCCAATAGAAGCATCATATTCACGAAGACCATACTTCTCAATATCTTTTTCAAGTGCTTCTTTATCAGCTACCATGTTTTCATCAAACTCATAGATATTCAGGAATGCATCAACATCATCAGGACATGTCAGCATGCCTTCTGCAACTGAGTTGAAGTTGTACTTGGTATAAATGCTGTAGTAATCAGCTGTATCTGAACTGTATATAACATCCATCAGTTCTACATACTTTCTTTCTTTAACGCTGTAGAAATGCTTTCCAATAAATTCTTTGGCATTTCCAACTCTGATTGTTACATAACGTCTGCTTTCTTTTTCAAACAGATCATGTTCACCGGCAATTGAAAGTTCTGTTCCATTTTCAAATCTTAATGTGATATATCTGTCAGGAGTTTTAGATGCATATACAAAGTAAACTGGCTGTGCTTCGTATATTCCTGATTCATGGTTAAAGGTTAAAACAGCATCATTAACTCTGATATCTTCAATGTTCTTTTCTTTGCCGTCAGCCAGAGTTACTTTTGTTCCTTTGATCAGACATTCAACAAATGGATGGTTATGTTCATCGCCGCAAAGAACATACTCTCCTTTTACCTCGTCATATATATACCAGTTATCCTTTTTGCCGCCATCAGGAAATAAACTCTTTTCTTCTCCTGCAAAGGTGAGCCCGTCATATAACCATTTTCTCTCGTTATCATTAAAACTATAGTACTCAATATCGTTTGCAGTATCGGAAGTGTTATAAACACGAGTATGTTGTTTATCCAAATGGCTGCACAGACTTGTTGCGATTACATCTTCATTCTTTAAACTAATAATTTCTAATTCAATCTTTTTCATATGCGTTTTCCTCTTGAACAATTTATCAAAAAGATGTCGCACTAGTGTCGCAAGCATAACTACCACCCGTGAGAACG
>DCHD01000036.1 GCA_002315565.1 Solobacterium sp. UBA1761
GTCACCATCGAAGTCAGCATTGAATGCTGTACATACTAATGGATGTAAACGGATAGCTCTACCTTCAACCAGTTTAGGTTTGAAGGCCTGGATACCAAGTCTGTGCAGAGTTGGAGCTCTGTTTAAGAATACTGGATGATTGTTCATGAGTTCTTCAAGAACACTCCAGATTACTGGTTCCTGTCTTTCAATCATCTTTTCAGCGAACTTGTAGGTCTGAGCATATTTCTCAACTACCAGTTCGTTGATTACGAATGGTTTATAAAGCTGAATAGCCATTTCACGAGGAATACCACACTGGTACATCTTCAAATTTGGTCCAACAGCAATAACACTTCGTCCAGAGAAGTCAACACGCTTACCAAGTAAGTTCTGTCTGAATCTTCCCTGCTTACCCTTTAAGGAGTTAGATAAAGATTTAAGTGCTCTGTTACCTGAACCCTTTACTGGGTTACCACGTCTGCCGTTATCGATTAAAGCATCAACTGCTTCCTGCAGCATACGTTTTTCGTTCTGAACAATGATACTAGGGGTACCGATTTCAAGCAGCTTCTTTAAACGGTTGTTACGAGTGATTACACGTCTGTATAAATCGTTCAGGTCAGAAGTAGCGAAACGGCCGCCATCCAGCTGTAACATTGGTCTTAAATCTGGTGGAATAACTGGCAGTACTGTCAGTACCATCCATTCAGGCTTGTTCTCTGATTCAACAAAGGCATTGATAGTATCAAGTCTCTTGATGAGTTTCTTTCTCTTATCGCCCTGTGCTTTTTCAAGTTCTCTGGTGATTTCTTCTTTTTCAGCTTTGATGTCTGTAGAAGCAAGTAATGTTCTTACTGCTTCAGCACCTGTCATAGCCTTGAAAGCATCTTCACCATAGACAGCCTGATAATTTCTTACTTCAAGTTCAGTTAAAGCCTGCTTGTACTGAAGTGGAGTATTGCCTGGATCAGTAACAATCCAAGTAACGAAGTATACAACTTCTTCCAGAGTCTTTGGAGAGACATTCAGTACCTGTGACATTCTTGAAGGGATACCCTTCAGATACCAGATATGAGCTACTGGAGCAGCAAGAGTAATGTGACCCATTCTCTCTCTTCTTACAGAAGCCTTAGTGATTTCAACACCACATCTGTCACAGACTACGCCTTTGTAACGAACTTTCTTGTATTTGCCGCAATAACATTCCCAGTCTTTTGTTGGACCGAAAATCTTTTCGCAGAATAAACCGTCACGCTCTGGTTTTAAGCTACGGTAGTTAATAGTTTCTGGTTTTGTAACTTCGCCATAAGACCACTCAAGGATTCTCTCTGGAGAGGCTAAAGAGACTTTAATAGCTTCAAATTTATTGTTTGCCATAATTATTCATCCTCCTCACCAAAATCCTCGAAACCTGCAGCTGCTTCTGGAGCTTCGATTTCTTCTTCTGATCTGATTTCAAGACCATCAGCATCATTGATCATGATTGCATCTGCCAGTGTATCTGTTACGCCTTCGTCATCATCCTTTGTAAGGTCAACTTCGTTGCCGTCTGCATCAAGCATACGAACATCCATAGCTAAAGCCTGAAGTTCGTTCTTTAATACGTTGAATGATTCAGGGATACCTGGTTCAGGGATTGCCTTGCCCTTGATGATAGCGTCATAAGTCTTTGTACGACCGTTGACGTCATCTGATTTGACAGTCAGGATTTCTTCCAGTGTATGAGAAGCACCATATGCTTCTAATGCCCAAACTTCCATTTCACCGAATCTCTGGCCACCATTCTGAGCTTTACCACCCAGAGGCTGCTGAGTAACAAGTGAATAAGGACCGATAGCACGAGCATGTAACTTATCGTCAACCATGTGTGCCAGCTTGATCATATACATTACACCAACGGAAATTCTTTCGTCGTATGGTTCACCAGTCTTACCGTCACGAAGTACGATCTTGCCATCAGGAGAAGTCTGAGCCTCTTCCATAATGTTCTTCAGTTCTTCGTTGGAAATTCCATCGAATACTGGAGTAGCAAATTTAACTGGTTTGCCGGTCTTTTCGCTTAATGTCTTTGCTGCCATACCAAGATGAATTTCCAGAACCTGTCCGATATTCATACGTGATGGTACACCAAATGGGTTAAGCATAATGTCTACTGGAGTTCCATCTGGCATGAATGGCATGTCTTCAACAGGCATAATCTTTGAGATAACGCCCTTGTTACCATGTCTTCCGGCCATCTTGTCACCTTCAGAAATCTTACGTTTCTGAACGACATAGACTTTGATTTCTTCAGTGACACCTGGGCCCAGTTCATAACCTTCAGAACGTTTGAAGATCTTGACTGACTGGACGATACCAGCGCCACCATGTGGAACTCTTAATGAGTTATCTCTAACTTCCTGTGATTTCTCACCGAAGATAGCAAGTAACAGTTTTTCTTCAGGGGATACATCGACCTGTCCTTTAGGAGTGACTTTACCAACTAAGATATCGCCTTCCTTAACTTCAGCACCGACCATAACGATTCCACGGTGGTCAAGATTACGTAATGCGCTTTCCTGAACATTTGGAATGTCACGGGTAATTTCTTCTTCACCCTGTTTAGTCTTACGTTTTTCGATTGAATATTCATCAATATGAATTGATGTATATACATCGTCTTTTACCATTCTTTCAGACATGATGATGGCATCTTCATAGTTATATCCGTGCCATGTCATGAATGCGATGGTAACGTTCTGTCCAAGAGCCAGTTCGCCATCATCCATAGAAGGACCATCAGCAATAACATCACCCTTGGATACTTTTTCGCCACGAACAACGATAGGACGCTGGTTAATGCAGGTTCCTGCATTGCTTCTTAAGAACTTCTCGAGTTCATAAGTGTGCTTGTTGCCGGCTGCATCGACGATGACAACCTTCTTTGAATCAGAGTATTCAACAATACCGTCTTCTTCAGCAACAACACCAGTACCTGAGTCTTTGGCAATCTTAGCTTCAATACCTGTACCTACATATGGAGAATGTGGGTTCAGAAGTGGAACTGCCTGTCTTTGCATGTTGGCACCCATCAGAGCACGTGATGCGTCATCGTTCTCTAGGAATGGGATACAAGCAGCAGCTACTGAAACGATCTGTTTAGGAGATACGTCGGCATATTCAATGACGTCTCTACTTACAAGCAGTGTTTCGCCGGCTTTTCTTGCTACGACTCTGTCGTTTACCAGCTTACCGCCGATAACTTCGTTAGCCTGTGCGATATAGTAGTCATTTTCTTCATCTGCTGACATGTATACGTATTCTTCAGTTACATCACCGTTAGCAAGTACTTTACGGTAAGGTGTTCTGATGAATCCGTACTGGTCAACTTTAGCATAAGTAGTAAGATAAGAAATCAGACCGATGTTCTGACCTTCTGGGGTCTCAATTGGACAGATTCTGCCATAGTGAGAGTTATGAACGTCTCGAACTTCGAAGCCTGCTCTTTCTCTAGTCAGACCACCAGGACCTAATGCTGAAATACGACGTTTGTTTGTAAGTTCAGCCAGTGGGTTCTGCTGATCCATAAACTGAGATAGCTGAGATGAAGAATAGAATTCTTTGATTGCGCCTGATAAAGGACGATTGTTTGTCAATGATTTAGGAGTAGCGTTTTCTACTTCTGTGATTGACATCTTTTCCTTTACGGCTTTTTCCATACGGCTTAAACCGATACGGAACTGGTTCTGGATCAGTTCACCGACAGTTCTGATACGACGGTTGCCCAGCATATCGATATCATCTGAGTTACCGATACCGTCTAACAGGTTGAACATGTAGTTATACAGTGACAGCATGTCAGACATCGTAATACATTTCTTGTCGTTGATTGGATCGATACCAATAACTTTAACTTTCTGAGATGGATCTTCTGGATTTTCTGCCCAGATAACCTGGCAGGCAGTACCTACAAGGTAAGCAGAAATTTCTTCACCCTGGTAAACTCTTTCCTTGATTGCTTCTTCATAAGAAGTCATCAGCATGTAAGAGTCGCCATCTGGCAGATAATAAGGCATTGCAACATTACCATCAACAGTAATATCTTCATTGTTTTTATCTACTAGACGTGCCAGTACAAAGAATCTCTGGCCATAATCCATTACAGCAGCAAAGTTGTCTTTGTTCAGTTTTACTTCCTTAGAAATAATACCTGAATATACTTTTACTTCTTTATAAGCCTTGGCGATTTCCTTGACGTCAGCTTCTGTTAAAGCTGTACCGACATTAAGAGTTCTGCCCTTAAGTTCAAGTTCACATGCCAGGATTCTTCCAGGAAGTGCAAGTTTATGTTCTGTGTTTACAGATACGATTGTAGGATGAGAGAAAATGTGTCTGAATGGAAATACTTCAATATGCTGACCATACTGAAGTTCTTCTTTCAGGGTATTTCTTTCATTCTTTTCAATGTGAGTACCCTTCTTAAACAGAAGTGTACCATCTGCTTTATAAACATCCTGAGCCAGATTATGGTGTTCAAGACGCTCATAAACATTTAGTTTCTTTCTCAGTTTGTAACGACCGGCAGCAGTCAGGTCATACTTCTTCTGGTCAAAGAACTTTGCGTTCATCAGAATTGCAGCACCTTCAACTGTAGGTACTTCATCCTGTTTCTGGTTCTTGTGCATTTCAAGTAATGCCTGATCCATTGTCTTGGTCTTATCTGCCTGAAGAGTATTGCTGATTTCTTCGTAGGCACCTAAGAAAGATGTATAGATTGCTTCATAAATATTTAGGAATTCACGGTCGTCGTTCTGATTGATTAGATCATCATAAACGTCAAGACCCATTGCTTTGATAAAAGTTTTAACTTTTTCTGTGCTAAAACCATCCTCGCCTTTTTCAAGGTTCAGCGAGAAACCAATAGTTTTAAGTAATATAGTTGAAAGAATCTTACGCTTTCTGTCGACTGACATGTTCATGATTCGACCTAAAGCGTTCTTCTTGTCATCTGTTAAGAACTCTAACCAGGTTCCTCTTGAAGGGATAAGTTCGCCATCAAATGTCTCCTTACCTGTCTTATCATCGATCTGAATATCGAAATAAGCGCCAGGAGATCTGACGATTTGAGAAACAATGACACGTTCTGCTCCGTTAATAACAAATGTGCCTGTTGGCGTCATCATTGGGAAATCACCCAAGAAGACG
This sequence comes from Solobacterium sp. UBA1761, assembly GCA_002315565.1. Classification (GTDB taxonomy): domain Bacteria; phylum Bacillota_I; class Bacilli_A; order Erysipelotrichales; family Erysipelotrichaceae; genus Colivicinus. The sequence goes on from DCHD01000036.1 coordinate 5,167, forward strand.
TTATCTCTTCTGGTAATTACTTCGCCTGTTTCGTCGTCAGTAATTTCCAGTTCAAGATTGGCATTTAAAGGCGCAGAATAATTCACCTGACGATACTTGGCTTCGGCTACTGAATATTTAGGAGCGCCGAATTCGTAATCGATCAGTTTCAACCTGATGTTTCCACCATAGTTTTGAATAGGATAAATATCATCAAAAACTTCTTTGATTCCTTCTTCGCAGAACCACTTGAAAGAATCAGTTTGAATTTCAACCAGGTTAGGTAGATTCAGATTACCTGAAACCTTGGTGTAATCACGGCGTGATGAGTGTTTACCCAGTTCAGCAATACGATAAGATTTTGTTTCTTTTTCCATATATGCGCCGTCCTCCAAGAATACATTAATGTATAGAGTTATTTAATTGCCTGAATAACATGGTATCCGCCATCTTTTTCAAGCACTTTAACTTCTCTAAAAAGATTTTCCAGTTCTTTAAATGAAGAAAGGGCCCCTTGTTTCTTCTGGATTACAATGGTCAATCTACCCCTATCGGAAAGTACTGCATGACTTTTTTGATAGAGCGAATATATGACCTGCTTACCAGCCCTTATCGGGGGATTTAAAATGACTGAGTCAAATTCAAGATTCAGGGATTCAATATCTTCACTTATATAAGCATTTAACAATGTACCGTTAAGCTGAGCGTTTTCTTTAGTCAGATCCACAGCACGTGAATTGACATCAACTGCGGTCACTTCAATGTCTGGATTGAAACGCTTCAGGATGATCCCGACAGGACCCCATCCGCATCCTAAATCCAAAACCCTGTGGCCTAAGTCACTCTTATAAACGGTTCTGATCAATACGTAACTGCCGTAATCAACGCTTTTCTTTGAAAAAACGCCATTATCGGTAGTAAAGACAAACTTCTCATTATCGAAATAATAGTCAAATTGTTGCTTTTCTGAAAGCAAGTCTTTGTTATCAGTGTAATAATGAGACATTTACTTATTTAATATCTACAGTTGCTCCAGCTTCAACGAACTTCTTCTTTAATTCTTCAGCTTCTTCTACACTAATGTTTTCCTTGATAGGAGATGGGCACTTGTCTACTAAGCCTTTAGCTTCAACTAAGCCTAAACCAGTGATTTCTTTAACTAGTTTGATAACGCCAGTCTTTGCTTCACCAAAGCTTGTTAAGATTACAGATACTGATGATGGTTCAGCAGCAGCAGCTTCAGCAGGAGCAGCAGCAACAGCTACAGGTGCAGCAGCAGTAACGCCAAATTTTTCTTCGATTGCTTTTACTAAGTCATTAAGTTCTAAAATAGTTGCTTCTTCAAGATATGCAAGGATATCTTCATGTGATAATTTTGCCATTTAAATTTTTCTCCTTTAATTTTTAATTAATTGTTTGACAAATAGATAATTAAGCTTATTCAGCTTTTGCATCTGCTACGGCTTTAACAGCACAAGCAAATGATCTTACAGGTGACTGTAAGCAGCCCATTAACATAGCGATCATGCCATCGTGGTTTGGTAAGCTTGCTAATTCATTGATAGTAGCTAAGTCAACAACTTTGCCTTCTACGATACCAGATTTTAATACCAGGGCCTTGTGAGCTTTCGCGAATTTTGAAAGTACTCTAGCTGGTGCAGTAGCATCCTTAGAGAATGCAAATGCGTTAGGACCAACTAACTGATCTTTCAGTTCACCGAAACCACAGTCTTCAACTGCACGTTCAACAAGAGTGTTCTTGTAAACTTTCATTTCAACATCTTCTTTACGAAGGTTGTTACGCAGTTCAGTAACTTCAGCAACGGTTAATCCACGGTACTCAGCAATAACGAAACCGTCAGATTCTTTTAATTTTGTTGAAATTTCAGAAACAACGGCCTGCTTTGCGTTTAATACGTTCTGATTCATACTTCCCTCTTTCTACATTCATATACTCAAATAAAAACCTGCCATCATAGACAGCAGGTAGAAAAAGTCATCACTTTTTACCTCGGTAACATTATTAAGCATTCGCCGTTACTGTCTATGGTATATGATTGCTCACTTATCATACACCTATCACGGCTATATGTAAAGTCATTTTATGTCAATTCTGATTTCGATGTTATCCGAGTAAAACTTAATAATCTTAGAACAGAATATTTATATCCGGTTATTGTGATACAAAACTAAAATATCGTACTATGTA
>DCHD01000057.1 GCA_002315565.1 Solobacterium sp. UBA1761
TCCAACTTTACCGGTGCACTACATTGAACCAGCTTGTTTTTTTATATGTTCTTTTGTTCTTTGGATTTCCTGGCAATAGCAATTGCACTGATGATTGATATTGCTGCAGCTATCAAAGACATAACTGCCATTGCGATTGCTGCTGATCCTTCAAGTTTATCGTAGAAGATTGCAAATATTCCTGCGGCGATTATCAGCAATGAAATAATCAACAGTAATTGAAGTCTGAGCTTTGAATATTTTTCGACAAGAGTGTCGATGATGTTTGTTTTTGGTCTTTCCCAGTTTTTAGCCTCTGGAAGTCTGTAGAAGTAGAACAGTCTGAATCCAACCAGTCCAGCTATATAAAGTACAACGCCAAGAATAATTGCTGCATTGACATTAAGGAAGTCAAATGTGTTGTATGCGAATACTGCAACGATAATAGCAATAGGAAGAACTGATGTATAAACCATATATATACCGGCTTCCTGAGATGTGATGATATAACCTTTGCGGGTAAATATGTCATACCATATTGTGCCTTTTTTCGTATTCTGATAAATTGTAAAACCGTTTAATTCGGTTGCCTGTATTTTTCTTTTTGCCATAATAAATACCTCTCAAACAATTATACATTAAAAAGTGCTACCATTAAAAAGGAAACATTATTAGGGGGTTTTATATGATAATTCAAAGTAAAAGATGTTACATTGCTTCATGTTTCTTAGAAGCTCAGATTGAGATTGTTGACGGAAAAATTGCTGGTATCTACAAGTATGGCGAAAAACCAGTAGACAAAGATTTTGGCGAAAGAAGAATTGTTCCAGGATTCATTGATGTACATACTCATGGATACCATGGATATGATGCTACTGCCGGCGGTAAAGACGGATTGAAGGCATGGCTTAAGGACCTTCCAAAAGAAGGTGTATGCGGCGTATGTCCTACAACTCTTACTCAGGCTCATGACACTTTAAAACATGCAGTTACTGAAATTAATGAAGTAAAGAAAGAAAATCCTGCTGGTGCAGAAATTGTTGGTATTCACTTTGAAGGACCATATCTTGACGTTAAATATAAAGGTGCTCAGCCTGAACAGTATATCGTAAAGGGAACTGTTGAAGAATTCAAAGAGTATCAGGATGCCTGTGAAAATCTGATCAAGATTATTACACTTGCTCCAGAACATGATGACAACTTTGAACTTACAAAATACTGTGCCAAGACCGGTGTAAATGTATCACTTGGTCATACAGATGCTACATTTGATACAGCAATGCTGGCAATTGCCAATGGCGCAAGAGGATTCACTCATACATATAACGGTATGACTCCATTCTCACACAGAGAAAACGGTGTAGTAGGTGCTTCATTCAGATGCCATGGCATGTATTCAGAAGCGATCTGTGACGGTAACCATTCAACTCTTACTTCACTGAATGTATTCTTCAGAGAAAAGAAAGACTATGCTTTGATGGTTACAGATTCACTTATGTGCAAAGGCTATCCAGTAGGTTCAGTATTTGACTTCGGTGGTCAGGATGTAGAAATCTATCCTGATGGATCTGCTCATATTACAACAGGTAAAAAACAGCTTGCAGGTTCTACATTAAAGTTCAATGACGGCTTAAAGATTCTTGTTGAAAAAGCACTTGTTCCATTTGAAGATGCAATCAATGCAATGTCAATAAACCCTGCAAAGTATCTTAAACTTGATGACCACAAGGGAAGAATTGAATACAACTATGATGCAGATATCGTTGTACTGAATGATGACTACTCAGTAGAACAGACATACTGTAAAGGTATTGCTCAGATCTAAAAAACATCAAAGGGCTTTAATGAAGCCCTTTTGTTATGCCTTAGAAGAAATATATACTTTTAAGAATGCTTGGAATATGCTGAAAAACAGATTTGGATATGTGTTAAAATACAGTGAGTTTAATAAGAAATGAAAGGTTTTGATATCGGGTAAGGTAATGAGCGTATTAAAGAAAATATTTGGTCAAATTGAGATGACATGGAAAAGACTGATAATCTTTTCTGTTGTTTGCGGTGCATATTCGGCAGCAGTACTCCTGATACCAGGGGTTTCAAGCACGGCATTAACTGAAATTGACACAGGATATGAGTGCTGGTTTATTCTGGCGATATTTGTTGTATCTAACTGCAAAGATACAAAAGATGCGGCACTAAAGTGTTTTGTATTCTTCCTAATCTCTCAACCGCTTATTTATCTTATCCAGTCGCCATTTATGCATGAAAATCTTCTTGTTTCATATTACAAACCATGGTTTATTCAAACTTTATTAACACTTCCGGGTGGAGCTATTGCTTATCAGATTAAAAAGGACAATTGGATTTCTACATTGATACTCGCAATAGCAGGCGCATTTATTTCGTTTTCAGGCGCAGCTTTCCTGATTGGATCTTTTAATCCATTAAGAATCAGCTACACAATCTATGGATTGTTTCTTATCAGTACAGCAGTAATTTTAGGAATGATCTTTTGTACAGATAAAAAGAAGAGACTTGTATACATTGCAATCGTATTGATATTAGGAATTACAGTTGGATTGTCTGCGGCTAAAAGGCAGTTAAATCCCAAAGAGTATGAACAGGAATTATCAGATGAACAGTGGCGTCTTGCAAGCTGCAGTTTTAACAATCTTAATGCCGAAGTCAATGATAATATGTTAAAAATTACCTATTATGGAAATAATTCAAGTGGAGAACTGACTCTTATCAATAATAAAGGAGAAGAGCTTCATTATACTGTCAAAGTTGAAAACGGCCAACTTATTGTTGGCGAATAAATATAATTAAAAAGCACTATAAACTAAATAATCTTAAGTTGTTTTTAGCTTATGATAAACAAAAGTGTTTATAACTTTTTGATATTGTTTAGGATTTTCTCTAGTTGTTCAGAATCAAACTCAAGATAGCCGCCAGGATTCTGTTTTTTGCTGGTCATATGAATCTGGTTTGTTTTTGCTGTTTTAAGTACATCCTGGACGTTTTCAATTCTGACTCCGCCGCCTGGAAGGAACTGGAGTCTGTCACCGTATTTTTCATTAAGTGTATTGATTTTTCTGCATCCTTCAATAATATCAGGATATACAGCCTGACCACTTGTTAAGACTCTGTCTATTTCAAGTTCAACAAGTTCTTTGGTTGCCTGTTCCATATTCGGTGTTTCGTCATAGGCTTTATGGAATACTGCTTCCTTGCCATATGAATGAATAAGATCAGTCATTTCTTTTGTTCTTGTTTTATTGATGGTTTTGTCTTCATTTAGAAAACCGAACACTATGCCATCGGCACCTGCTTCAAGAAATGCCTTGGCATCTTTCAACATAATCTGATATTCAGTTTCGTTATAGAAGAAGTCTCCACCTCTTGGTCTAACCATACAGCAGATTGGCTGAGGTATGGTTTTTTTAAGATATTTCAGTGTTTCTAAAGAAGTGCTTAGTCCGCCAAGTTCTAAAGCGGAATTGAGTTCAATGCGGTCAATTGGGAATTTGGATGCTTTTATAGCATCTTCAATGTTGCCGATACAGATTTCGATTAAATAATTGTTTACCATAATTCAAGTATAACATTGTAGAATAATAGGGATGATTAAAGGTGTACTTTTTGACATTGATGATACTCTTTATTCCCATACTGTTCACAAAGTTCCAAAGCTTACTTTGAAACTCTTGAAAAAACTTAGAGAAAAGGGAATAAAGATTGGAATATGCACAAGTCGGTTTATTGCAGAAATGGCTACTTTTTCTGATGTATTGGAAGATTATGTAGACTGCAAGATTATGGGCACCGGAGCAGTTACTCAGGTAAAAAACAAATATTTTAAAATATATACTATTGATAATGATCTCGTAAGAGAATATGTTTCATATTTTAAAAAACATAATATTTCATATGCTTACTCAGATATTGCCGGCAATACATTTTTCTGGGGCGATTTTGAAATGTTTAAAGAAAGAAAACTTTTCTCACTTGCCGACGGAAAAGTAATGTTTAAGGAATGGGAAGAAGAAGACGAGATTTCAAACATCTACTACTATTTTGCAAGTGATGAAGATGAAGATGCGATTCATGCGATAAATCCAGATGCGTATATTTCAAAATGGGGTAAATGCGGTAATATCTGTGCAACTTATATTGATAAGTCGTTTGGGGTACTTAAATTCTGTGAACAGTATGGTTTTACTACTGATGAAGTTGTTGCGTGTGGTGATGGCGGAAATGATGGAGAAATGCTGGAAATGGCCGGTATCGGTATTGCCGTATACAACGCTAAAGAAAAGACTAAGGCTATGGCTGACTATGTCTGTGACAAACCGATTGAAGATGGCGGTCTATATGAACAGTTTGTAAAACTTGGAATCATTGAAGATGATCATTATGCACCAGAAGCATTCTTCTTTGACAATGATTCGACACTGTTTGATCATAATATTCATGCGGTAAGAAAGAGCACTCTGAATGCTATAACTCAGTTAAAAAATAAAGGTTATAAACTCGTCATGAACACATCAAGAAGCTATGATGAGCTTCGTGAAATAGACAAGAGTTTTCTTGAGATGTTTGATGCGATATGCTGTGTCAGCGGCGGGTATATGCGTATCGGAAACGAAATAAAAACTCAGGCTATTAAAGATGAAACCCTTAAGAAACTTCTTAAGTGTATGAACAGAAATGGTCTTACATATAGACTTGCTACTGTTGATGGCGGCGGTTTTCTTAACCACAATGACAAAGATAAAGAAGATCTCTTTATGAGACTTTATGACATGGTTCCGCCAATCAAGAAGTATGAAGGCGAAGAAGTCTGTCATGTTCTTTTCTATGCTGATGATGAAAAATATGAAGAAGTAAAATCTCAGCTTGATGATGAGGTGTGTGTAAGACTCAAAATAGCCGGTGAAATATCACCAAGCAATATGGATAAATCAAAAGCACTTATAAAGGTATGCGAATATCTGAACATTGATATTGCCAATTCAGTAGCAATGGGTGATGGAAACAATGATCTTACTATGATTAAAATGGCCGGTTTAGGAATAGCCATGGGAAATGGCAACAGAAGTTTAAAAGATGAAGCTGACTATGTAACCGACGATATATCTCAAGAAGGTTTATATAATGCGCTTAAGCATTTTGGTTTTGTAGATTAGGAGTTTGAATGAAATATCTTTTTACTCATGCACATCTGATTGTTGATGGAGAAAGAGAATTCTTTGATGCATCTTTACTTGTAGAGGATGAAAGAATTCTTGAGGTTTATGACAGTTCAGATGTTTTTTTAAGCGATGTAAAGACAATTGATCTTAAAGGTCTTATTGTTATGCCTGGAAGTTTTGATACGCATACACATGGAATAAACAATATCAATTTTGATAATGCACCAATAGAGGAAATGGATAAGGCTTCATATCTTTTTGCTAAAGAGGGTACTACTTCATTTATTCCTTCAATATCCTATGATTGTTCACTTGAAGAATATGTTGAAAGAAGCGGATTCTATAACGAGTATACTGGCAAATACTGCCGTTTTCAGGGCTTTCATATTGAAGGACCATTCCTTTCCAAAAAACATCTCGGTGTAGCTGACCCTGATAAACTGCTGCTTCCTGATATGAACATGGTGGGAAGTATTTTAAACACAACCGATAAACTTAAACAGATGACAGTTGCAATTGAACTTGAAGGGTCAAAAGAGTTATGTGCTTATCTTAAAGAGAACGACGTAAGAGTAATGGCAGGTCATTCTGATGCGCTGGAAAGCGATATTGATGAAAATGTCTCAGGATTCACCCATCTTTTCAATGCGATGAGAGGCCTTCATCATAGAGACAGAACACTGGTAAATGCCGCTTTTACCAACAGGTATTATTGTGAACTGATTGCCGATGGCAATCATGTGGACAGAGGTGTTCTTGAACTGGTAATCCACAATATTGACCGTAACAGAATTGTTCTTGTATCTGACTCATCTACCGCAAGAGGACTTCCTGATGGAGAATATGAGTTCATTTCCAAGAAATGCACAAAGAAGGGCACAAAGTTCATTTCGCATGACGGACATTATGCCGGAAGTGTAGTATCTATCAATGATGAAATGAAAGTACTTAAAGAACTTGGAGCATCATATAAAGATTTATTGCTTTATTCAAGCCTTAATGCCTTCAGACTGTATGGTCTGGATAAAGAATATGGCACAATAGAGAAGGATAAATATGCTGATTTCATCATTATGGATGACAATCTGAATATTAAACTTGTATACGTACAGGGTAAATTCATCAAAGGGGAATAGTATGAAAAGTTATTATGTAAGTCTTACTGGTATTGGCGAATCATGTGTTGAATGTGAAGACGTCAACATCGATAATCTTGGTGACAATGAAGCTGTTGTCAAAGCAGAGTATTCTCTTATTTCTGCAGGAACAGAACTTTCAAGAGCTTTCGCACTAAAGAAAGGTTTTGAATATCCGGTTAGACCTGGTTATTCGACTGTTGGAAGACTTATCGCCAAAGGCAAGAATATCAAGGCTGAAATAGGTGACAAGGTGTTTGCTTCCTGTCCTCATGCTTCACTTGCAAGATATTCAGATGGTGATAAAGTACAGGGACCAATGATCTTTAAGATTGATGAAGACCTTGATTCAAAAGAAGCTACAATTCTTAACCTGATGCTGGTAGCTATTCAGGGAGTAAATCTTTCTGAAGTAAAACTTGGCTATACTGTCGGAGTATTCGGGCTAGGGAATATCGGTATTATTACTGCCTTAATGTATAAGAAACTTGGATGTAGAGTTATTGCTCTTGATCCAATTGAACAAAGATGTACACTGGCTAAAGAACTGGGTGTTGAATATGCAGTATCTTCAAAAGACCAGAAAGCGGAAATAGACAGAATCACAAACGGCGAAGGTCTCGATATTGCAGTTGATGTAACTGGACTTTCACAGGTAATTAATTCATGTATTGAAAATACAAAAGCCTATGGACAGGTAATCCTTCTTGGTTCGCCTCGTCAGTCTTTTGAGTGTGATATTACTCCGTCATTTTCTAAGATTCATATGAAGAATCTGAAAGTTATCGGTGCCTTCAACAGAACATGTCCAAAAAATACTGTAGATGGATCAAACGATTCTGTTGAAAGAAATATAAAGACTGTATGTCAGTTATTAAAGAATAAAGACATCGATGTATCTAAGATGATTTCAAGAGTTGTAGATCCAAAAGAATGCAAAGAAGCATACTATGATCTGATGTATAACCGCGACAAAGCTACAACAATAATCTTCGATTGGAGTAACTACAATTAATGTCTAAACTGTTTCCTCAAGGTTCAATAAGAAAACAGTTGCTTGATTTTGCGTGGCCTGCTTTTATTGCGGCTATTTTTACTGAGCTTTTCTCAATCACCAATCAGATGATTGTCGGTAACTTTGTATCTCTTGAAGCATTAAGTGCAGTAAGTGCATGCAGCTGGATAATCAATGTATTCAGTTATACCTTTTATGGACTGGGTATGGGTGCCGGAATTATCGTTGCCAGATACTATGGCGCTAAAGACAAGGAAAAACTAAAGAGATCACTTGATACGGCTATTGTTTTTGCAGTTGGTGGCGGTATTATTCTGACAATAATTTCAGAACTTTCACTTCCGCTGTTAATGGATATTGTAAACATTCAGGCTGATATCTATGAAATGGCTCATGGCTATTTAAGAGTATATCTGATGGGCACTACCTGTGTGCTGACCTACAACATGTGTTTCTTTATTCTAAGAGCCTTTGGTGCAACAAAACATCAATTGTATTTTTCCATTATTTCAAGCTGTGTAAATATTACGCTTGGTCTTTTGCTGGTCAGAGTATTCCATCTCAATGTTATCGGTACGGCACTGGCTACAATTACATCCCAGCTTACACTTGATATTCTGGTAATAAGGAAGCTTTTGAATTTTAATGAATGGATAAAGTTTGATTTCAGAAATATTGATTTCTCATTTAAAACGGTAGGGGAAATCTGTAAACTTGGTATACCTGCAGGTATACAGAACATGCTGATTGCGATAAGTTCAATGATGATTCAGTCTTATGTCAATCTCTTCCCTAATGAATATATTGCCGGAATCGGTGTAGCAGAGAAGGTAGGTGGATGGGCTCAGATGACTTCGGTTGCGGTATCAGCCGGTACAATGTCAATGGTGTCAAGACATGTTGGTGCCAAAGATTATGACAAGGCAAAAGAAGTTATAAAAGAGAGTGTCAAACTCGGAACTTGTTCAACAATAATTTCTGGCATACTGATATTTACACTTGCGCCATTCCTGGTATCTTTGTTCAATCAGAATCCAACAACAATTAAAGCCGGTACAACCATGTGCCGTATTATGATCTGTTCATTCATCTTCCTGAATCTCTCTCATGTCTATAACGGGGCATGCAGGGGTGCAGGAAATGTAAGATGGCCGATGATTATTGCGATTGCCGGACAGGTTATCTGCAAATATCTCTTTGTAGTTATCGGTTTAAAACTGCATTATGACATTCATATACTTTATTGTGGCAGTGCAGTAGGTTATTCATTGGCCGGTATATTTGCTACTGTATATTTCAATACATCGAAGTGGGTAAAAGAAAATCAATTACGATAGATACAAAACAAAAGACACTTGCGTGTCTTTTAATGTTACATATTCTGATCATCGAAGCTGTTAATGAATTCCTGTGCTTTCTTTGCAACGTTTTTAACACAGCCCGATTCAAATGGAGAAATCAGATTTGCTTCTTTAACCAGCTTAGTGAATGACTTTGTTCCACCCAGTGTGCAAAGATGCAGATAATCTTTGAAGGCATTTGGATCTTTGTCATAGTTTCTTGCCCAGAACTGAAGGGCACATACCTGAGCCAGAGTATAGTCAATATAGTAGAAAGGTGACTGGAAGATATGGCCCTGTTTATACCAGTAGATACCTTTTTCCATTGCTTCAGATTCTGAATAATCTCTGTCTGGAAGATACATCTTTTCAAGCTTTCTCCAGCACTGTTTTCTTTCATCTGGAGTCATTTCTGGATGATTATATACTTCGTGCTGGAAGTGATCTACAAGCACGCCATATGGAAGAAATTCAAGGGTTCCGGTGAAGTGAGTAAAGTAGTACTTGTCAGTATCTTTGCCAAAGAAGTCTTTCATCCAAGGGTAGGCAAAGAATTCCATTGACATTGAATGTATTTCGCAGGATTCAAGGGTTGGCCATGTACATTCAGCTACCGGAATATCTTTTGACATATAGTACTGGAAAGCATGTCCTGCTTCATGAGTCAGCACATCAACATCACCACTTGTACCGTTAAAGTTGGCGAAGATGAAAGGTACTTTATAGGCGAATATTGAAGTTGTATAACCGCCCATCTCTTTACCATCTCTGGATGTGAGATCCCAAAGGTTATTGTCATTCATAACATCAATGAATTCAGTAGTCTCTTTGGACATTTCGTGATACATCTTTACAGCAGCATTAACCAGGTCTTTTTCTTCGCCCTGTGGTTTAGGGTTTCCTGAATTGAACATTACTGCTTCATCGTAGTAGGCGAGTTTATCAAGACCTAAACGTTTTGCCTGTTTTTCATGAAGAATATGGTCAATAGGAACGATATCTTCAAGTATCTGCCTGCGGTAGTTTGCTACCATGTCCTGATTGTAGTCAAGACGTGACATTCTGTAATATCCTACCTCAGTAAATGTTTCATAGCCTAAAGTCTTGGCTATTTCTGTTCTTACTTTTACCAGTTCATCATAGATGCGGTCAAATTCTTTTTCGTTTTCTGCATAGAAGTTATCTCTTGCAGCATTGGCTTTTTTACGGATTTCTCTGTCTGAATCCTGACAGAACGGGAAGATAGTTGAAAGATTATAGGTTTTTCCTTCAAATTCAATCTGTGCTGTAGCTTTTAGTTTGCCGTATTCGGTAGTCAGTTTATTCTCTTTCTGCAAAAGAGGAATGATACTTTCTGTAAAACTCTTCACCTGACATTCAGCCAACTGGAAGAATGTTTCAGGGATGTATTTCATCAGTGCAGCTCTATCAGAGAATGCAAGGCAGATTTTATTCAGCCTTGAACTGAATACTTCAAGAAGGGGACCTGTTTCATCCCAGAAGTCATTTTCTTTCTCATAGAACTCATCCTTGGTGTTGATGGTGTGTCTTACAGATGCTAAAGTGTTCATCGTGTTTACAGAGATGTTCAGTTTTTCAATCTCTTTAAAGATTTCAATAAACTTGTCTGCATCATTTTCTTTTTCAAGTTTTTCTAATAGTTCATTGTATTGAGCTGCAGTTTTGTCATAGTCAATACGTTCATATTTCATTTCTTCAAATTTCATAATTATTCACCTCGATTTAATTATAAAGAAAACCCCGTTAACGGGGTTGATTATAATGATTTTTTTAGTCAGAATTACATCTGAGCTTTCATTACTTCTTTTAAGTCAGCAACGCCGTCTTTACCTGCGTTAACAAGTTCAGCTGGGGTAACTGTTGAGAATTCTCTCTGTGCTAAAGCCTGAAGAATCATAGCCAGGTTAACACCTGTAAGTACCTGAAGCTTATCGTTTTCCATATCTTCAGCAACAATTCTCAGCATGCAGTTGCATGGAGATCCAAATAACATATCACATAGAACCAGAACACCATCACCACAATCTACATTGGCGATAACTTTCTTTAATGTTTCTACGAAATCATCCGGATTATCATTTGCAAACAGACAGCAAGCTTCTAGCTGATTCTGTTCACCCATAAACAGTTTTGATGTTTCTAAAATACCCTGTGCCATTGGGCCATGGCTGGCGATTACAATACCTTGCATTTTGTCTCCTTTAAATCTATAACCACTAATATTATACATTCATTTGGTGTAAAGCGCTTTCGGTTTTTGTTATATAATAAACAATAGTGAAAGAAGAGGGTGTTATGGATACAAAAAGAAAATATTTTGATCTGATTAAGGCCAGACTTGAAAAGGCCTACGAAACACAGAATGACAAGATGAAGGTAATTGCATCAATGTTTGGTGAATGCATGGAAAACCTTGGTGTTGTTCAGCTGTTCGGTGTTAAGCATGGTGAAGAGTTCGTCAATGAGCTTAATTACCGTGCAGGAGGAATTGCTCCTTATCATGCATTAAGACTCAAAGATCTTATTCTTAAAGAAATGATTAAACAGGAAGATGTTGATTCTGGAGAAATCTACAACGATATTACTGTTATGGACAAGTTTGAAGAATTCTACAAACTTGATAACAGAGATATGTACTGCCTGGTTTCATACTATGGTACAGAACCTCTGATTATTGAAATCGCAAAAAGAGCCAAAGCAAGAGGACAGAAGATTGTTGCTGTTGTAAACAAAGCTGCTTATGACAAAGTTGGCGGCACACTTCTTGACTATGCTGATATCTGGCTTGATATGTGTGCTGAAGATCCTGATATCGCTATGGAAATCGGTGGTGTCAAAGTTGGACAGCTTTCAAGTACTACAACTAACGTAATTGCTCAGATGCTTACTGCTGAAGTTTACAGTTACTATGTATCACACGGTAAAGAAGCTCCAGTATTACTGTCTGCGAATGTTAAGGGCGCTGATGTACATAACAATTCACTTACAGATCCATATGAAGGAAGGGTTAGATAATGGTAGACGCAAAGAAATTCTTAGATGAAATTGAAATACTTTTAGATCAGTTATATGACTCACAGAAAGATAACCTTGAAGCTACTGCTCAGGCTATGAAAGAATGTATTGAACAGGATGGTGTGGTTCATGTATTCGGTTCAGGACATTCAGTAGGTCTTGGTATCGACATCAAGAACAGACTTGGTGCCATGGTTCCAATCCACATCATGGAAATGTCTGACTTCGTTACTAAAGGCGGTGTACCAGCTGCTGAATTCATGGATAAGAAAAATATCTTTGAAAGAAAACCAAATGTTGCCGGCAAGTTATACAATCTTTACAACATTAAGCCACAGGATATCTTCATCGTTATCTCTAACTCAGGTATCAATGGTGTTGTAATTGATATCGCATCTTTAGCTAAAGAACATGGCCATAAAGTAATCATTATTACTTCTATGAAGCATACTCTGGCAGAAGAACCAAGACACCCATCTGGAAAGAAACTGTATGAATACGGTGATATTGTTATCGATAACTGCGGTCCTCATGGTGATGCACTTATTGAAACAAGCGGTGTTGCTAAAGTATGTTCAGTATCTTCAATCTGCAATAACTGTATCGCTCAGTCAATGGCAGCAAGAACTATTGAACTGTTACAGGCTGATGGATTTGAACTTCCAGTATTAAACGGTGATGAAGCTCACGATAAAGCTTTGAAGAAGAAATACGAGGGTAGAGCATAATGAACTTTGAATACGGCGATAAAATTATTGAACTTATCAGGCATGCTGAAGAAGTAAATAAAGATGTTATTAAAGTATTTGCTGAAAAAGTAGCTGAAAACATTGAAAATGATAAAGTGATCCATACATTCGGTACTGGTCATTCTCATATTCTTGGAATTGAACTGTTCGCAAGAGCAGGCGGTTTAGGCAATGTTGATGCTATGCTTGACCCAGATACACTTACTTCATTTGGAGCACAAAGATCAGGTGCAATGGAAAAGACCTGTGGTGTTTCTGATGTAATCTATGATTCATACAAGATTGAAAAGGGTGACATCATGATCATTACTTCTAACTCTGGACGTAATGCAATGCCAATTGAAATGGCAATGCGTGCTCAAAAAGAAGGTATCTATGTTGTTGCGATTACCAATGTAAATCAGTCAAAGAATCAGACTTCAAGACATCCAAGCGGAAAGAGACTGTTTGAATGTGCTGACCTGATTGTTGACTCTTGCGTACCAGATGGTGATGCTACACTTAACCTTAATGGAATCAAGACTGGTCCTGCTTCAAGTATTGTAACTATGTTCTTAGTGAATACTGTAGTATCAGAAGCAATCAAGATTGTTCAGTCTCATGGCAAACGTCCATATGTATTCCAATCACAGAATGTTGATGGCTTCAATAATGATGACATCTACAAACACTTTGAAGGAAGAGTTAAACACTTCTAAAGAAAGGAATAATCACAGATTAACGTCTGTGATTTTTTAAAATTATGAAACTTGTAATATTCGGATGTGGAACTATTGCCAACCGTATCGCAAAATCCTGTAAGCTTGTTGAAGGCATTGAACTTGTCGGTTTTGCATCAAACAGCCTGGAAAAGGCAAAACAGTATGCAGAGAAATATGAATGTAAGGATTATGGTGACTATGAGCATTTTCTAAGTAATCCCGATATTGATGCAGTATATGTGGCTACATACAACCTTTCTCATGTTGAAACAGTAAAAAGGTGTCTAAAACACCATAAATCAGTAATCTGTGAAAAACCGATGTTTTCTTCTCTTAAAGAGAATGAAGAACTGTTTGCTCTGGCAAAAGAAAACGGGGTCACTTTAATGGAGGCTATGAAAGCTGTATTTCTTCCGCTTAATATAAAAGTCAAAGAAATGATGAAGTCAGGGGTAATCGGCGAAATAACTGATATACACGCCTCATTTACAAGGGGAGAAGATTTTGCTGATACACACTGGATATATGACCTTAAAACCGGTGGTGCTTTAAAAGATGTCGGTTCATACTGCGCAGGCATAATGAACTTTCTTACTGACGAAATACCCGTAGTCACAAAACTTGTATATGACAGAAAAAAAGACCGTTCTGATCGTACTGCTGAAGTGTGGATTGATTACGGGAAAATTAAAGGTCATCTTAAGGCTTCCAATGAGTTTGATGGTGACAGCAATCTTATAGTAACCGGCACATATGGAAGGATTGTTGTTGAAAACTTCTGGAAGACAGGAAGCGGATATTACGAAGTTGACTCAAAAAGATATGAACTTAATGAAGAGCTTATCTCTGATTTCTACTATGAACTTGAACATTTCAGAAATCTTGTAGATAATCACATAGGCGAATCACCTATAATGAGTAAGGAAGCGTCAGACCGTATTCTTATGATTACGGCAAAGGGGGATACACAATGATTATTCAGTCAAGAAATGTTTACTTTGAAGAAAAACTTGAACCAAAACAGATAAGAATTGAAGGGGATACAATCACTGGTGTTTTTCCATATAATCTGTTTAAGGCTGATGAAGATTATGGTGATCTGATTGTTATGCCTGGTCTTTGTGATGTGCATAATCACGGCTATAACGATATGGATTCTAACCATGCAACTGAAGACTGGCTTAAAGAATGGACCACATACCTTCCAAGTGAAGGCGTTACTTCAACTTTGGCATCTATTTCTTCTAATCCTAAAGATACTTTACTGGTTGCCCTCAAGAATATCGGTGAATGGATTGACAATAAACATGAAGGTACACATATCCTTGGTGTCTATGAAGAAGGACCGTTTATTTCAAGCGGTAAAGAAAGAGGTGCTCAAAAGGTTGAGTATCAGATTATTCCAACCAGAGAAGTAATTGATGAATTCAACGATGCAGCTAATGGCCATCTTCTTTATGTGATGATTGCCCCTGAAATGCTGGAAGGAAACTACGATGTTATTGAATACTGTGCATCTAAAGGAATGAAAGTTGCTTTAGGTCATACAGCGGCTACATTTGATATCTGCAAAGAAGCAATTGAACATGGCGCAATTTCTTTTACTCATACCTACAACGGCATGAAAGGATTACACCATAGAGATCCAGGAACAGTAGGTGCAGCAATGTATTTTGATGAATGCTACGCTGAATGTATCTGTGATGGTGTGCATGTACACGCGGTTGCTGCCAATGCACTGGCCAAGTGCAAGGGTAAAGATAAATTCATCCTTATTACTGACTCAGTAAGTCTTAAAGGCTTATCAGTAGGAATTCATTACACCAAAGACGGACAGCCAAGATATGTCTGTGAAGATGGTGTTGGTAGACTAGAAAGCGGCTCTATTGCCGGCTCATGTCATAGACTAAACGAAGTACTAGATTATGCAGTGCATACTGCAAATATTGATCTGGTTACCTGTTTGAATGCCGTAACCATCAATCCGATGAGAATGCTTGGTGTTAATGACCGTGGATTGATTAAAGAAAATTACAAGGCTGATATTGCTGTATTTGATGAGAATTTCAACAATAAGGCTACCTATATTGACGGAGTACTTTTTAAATAATGGATATTCTTGTAACTTCTGTTGAAGTGTGCCTGCCTTTACTTTTTCTTGTGGCTTTAGGCGTACTTCTAAGAAAACTGAAAATGATAAGTGATACAACAATCAAAGAGGTCAGTAAGCTGATACTGAATCTTTTTCTTCCTATCAATATTTTCATGAATATATATAATGGGAATATCCGTGCTAATTTTTCGGTTGGATATCTTGTAATTCTTACTTCGATATTTTTCGTTATGGCTGTTTTGTCTACGGTTCTTATCCTTTTGTTCAATAAAGACAGAAAGGAAAGAAGTTCTATGCTGCAAGCTGCAATCAGATCAAATATGTCACTGTTTGCTGTACCGTTAGCTGGTCAGATTGCTGGAGAAGAAGCAATGGCGCTTACAGCTGTCTGTGCAAGTATATTGGCAGCCGCGCACACATTCTATGCGGTTGGTGAATTTGAATATTTTGAAAACCGTAATGCAAATTTCGTCAGACTTCTGATCAACATTCTGAAATCTCCAACGGTTATTGCGACAGTTCTGGGATTTATCTTTGTCTTTACGGGAATAAAACTTCCAAATACCATCAATACCATGTGCTCCTATATTTCAAGAAGCGTAGTTGCATTTTCGCTGGTTATGATTGGTGCTTCATTTAATTTTGCACTGAATATCAAGAAAGTATGGAAAGTAATGTACTGTGTTGCGTTTAAAACAGTTATCTGTCCTGTTTTGGCTATTGCAATGGCATTATTTGTCAGAATGAATACTGTACAGATGGTTACACTGCTTACACTGTTTGCGGCACCTTGTGCAACATCATGTTATGCTCAGGCTGTTGTTTATGATACAGATATGGATATTGTCAGTTCTTCGCTTGTCTATTCATATGTTGCCTGTATTGTGACACTGCCGATATTTATTTCTATACTGAAATTTAAAGGTCTGATATAGAATGCATTCCCATCATTAGATGGGATTTCTTTTTTTGACACTTGAAGAAAAAAACAATGTAAGTGATAATAATTTCATGCGTAAAAAAGACCATATGTCAAAGTATTATAAAAAATACTTTGTGCTATTTGCGATAGGTGTATGTGCCGATATTATGGTTGACTATGTTCAGCTTTATCTGCCTGAGTTTTTAGGTGAAATCGTTGAAATAGTCGCAAATACTGCAAATCCGTTATTTGACGATATTGCAGCTATTATAAAAGGGCTTATAATTGTTGGATTATTGCTGTTTATAGGAAGAGTAATAATGCGTTTTTCTACTTTCTTTGCAGCCAAAAAGATTGAAGCTTCTTTAAGACATGAGATGTTTTTAAAGGGCGAAAGGCTTTCACAGCGCTATTTCCATGAGAATAAGGTTGGTTCTATCATGTCCTGGTTTATATCTGACCTTGAGTCAATTGAAGAGTATACCGGATGGGGAACTATCATGATAGTGGATGCAGTATTCCTGGCAGGCATTACTGTATATAAGATGATAGTTTTAGACTGGCTTTTGGCGATTGCCGCAATCATTCCAATGATTACACTTATTATCTGGGGTAATAAAGTAGAAAAGGTTATGTCTGATCTCTGGGATAAAAGACAGTCACAGTTTGATAAACTGTATGACTATACGCAAGAAGCTTTCTCAGGTATCAGAGTAATCAAGGCTTTTGTCAAAGAAGTACAAGAAATAAAGTCATTCTCAAAAGTTGCAAAGAAGAATGCTGATGCCAATATCGATTTCGCGAAGAAGTCGGTTATCTTTGATGTATTTATTGAAGTAATAATCGGTGTAATATTTGCTTTCATCATGGCTGTTGGTTCATATTTTGTTTATTTGTGTGTTGATGGCGAACCGCTTGTAATTCTTGGTCATACTGTAAATATGACTGCCGGTAAACTTACGACATTCACAGGTTACGTTGATACACTTATCTGGCCGATGATTGCTATGGGTCAGATTGTTCAGATGCGTTCAAGATATAAGGCATCACTTGCAAGAATTTCTGTTTATCTGGATGAAGAAGAAGAAATACACAATGCTGAAAATGCAGTAGTTATGGATGAATGTAAAGGTGGCATCACATTCAATAACTTCTCGTTCCATTATCCTGATACCGATATTCATTCTTTGAACAATATTTCATTCACAATTAAACCAGGTGAAATGGTTGGCGTAGTGGGCAAAATAGGTTCTGGTAAGACAACTCTAGTAAATACACTGTTAAGGCTCTACAACGTAGAAAAAGGGCAGATATTCATCGATGAAACTGACCTGATGGATCTTGATATAAAGAATTTAAGAGACAATATTGCCTATGTGCCTCAGGACAATTTCCTGTTCTCTGACAACATCAAAAACAACATCGCATTCTCTAACTCAAAAGTATCAATTGACAAGATAAGAAGTGCAGCTTTATTTGCCGATGTTGATGAGAATATCATGGGCTTCAAACAGGGATATGAAACAATTACTGGAGAAAGAGGTGTAACTTTATCCGGCGGACAGAAACAGCGTATTTCTATTGCCAGAGCCTACATCAAGGATGCTCCGATCATGATTATGGATGATTCTGTTTCAGCAGTTGACGTAAAGACTGAAGAAACAATTCTTGCCAATATAAAAGAACACCGTAAAGGTAAAACAACAATTATTATTGCATCACGTGTTTCAACTGTATCTCATTTGGATAAGATTCTTGTGCTTAATGATGGCAGAGTTGAAGCTTTTGATACACCCGAAAATCTTCTTAAGATATCACCAACCTATGCAAAGATGGTATATCTGCAGAAACTGGAGAATGAACTGTAATGGATGACGAGATTCAGACATTAAAAGGCGATAAGAAACTGCCTCTTGGCGTTATCCTTAAAAGAACGCTCAAGTATATAAAACCAGAAAGATGGAAATTCATCCTTTCTTTAGTATTGGTTGGACTCAATGTAGCGCTTGATGTGGTTACACCAATGTTTACAAGCGCCATTACCGATGAACTCATTGAAACAAACATCAATATCCGTTATATCCTTGTGCTTTGTATTTCAATGTTTCTGATCGGACTTATCAATCAGGCTTTCCTTTATATTGAATCAATAATACTTCAGAACTGCGGACAGAGAATTATCTACAGATTAAGAAACGAACTGTTTGAACATATTGAAAACATGTCGCTGAATCAGTTCAATGAAATGCCTGTCGGTTCACTTGTAACCAGAGTTACATCATATACAGCATCAATGTCTGATCTTTTCACCAATGTATTTGTAAATATACTTAGAAACACAACTACACTTATCGGCGTATATGCAATTATGATTTATCTCTCACCATCTTTATCACTGATAATGCTGGTGGTAATCATTATTGTGTTTTTGGCTTCATTTGTTTTTTCAAAGATTATTACAGAGATTTTCCGTAAAGAAAGAACATCACTTTCTGACCTTAATACTTTCCTGTCTGAAAACCTTTCTGGTATGAAACTGACTCAGATATTCAATCAGGAAAAGACTAAAGAGGAGCAGTTCCTTGAAAAGAACAACAAGCTGATGAAAGAAAGATATGGCGTGGTTATGGCCTTTGGTATCTACCGTCCATTTATTTCTTTAATCTATGTCTGCTCAGTAGCACTGTGCTTTGAGTTCGGTCTTAAATATGGACTTTCTCCTGGAGAAATAGTTGCATTCTATCTCTATCTTTCCAGATTCTTCCATCCGATTCAGAATCTTGCCGATCAGCTTAATCAGCTTCAGAAGGCCTTTACTGCGAGTGAGAAGATATTCAATCTATTGGATGTCAAACCTGATGTGCTGGATAAAGAAGATGCGGTTGAAATAGAACATTTCAAAGGAAAGATTGAATTCAAGAATGTCTGGTTTGCCTATAAGGAAGACCATTGGATACTTAAAGATGTTTCATTTGTGATCAATCCTAAAGAAACCTGTGCCTTTGTAGGTGCAACCGGTGCTGGAAAGACTACAATCCTTTCACTGATTGTAAGAAATTATGAAATACAGAAGGGCCAGATCCTGATTGACGACATCGATATCACAAAGATAAAGATTGCTTCACTTAGAAAAGTAATCGGCCAGATGCTTCAGGATGTATTCCTGTTCTCAGGAACCATCAGGTCAAATGTAACTTTGAGAGATGAAAGTTTCACTGATGAAGAAGTCAAAGAAGCGTGCCAATACGTAAATGCAGACAAGTTCATTGATAAACTGCCAAACGGCATCAATGAAGAACTGATAGAGAAGGGTGAAAATCTCTCTCAGGGTCAAAGACAGTTATTGTCATTTGCCCGTACAGTTATACATAAACCAGAGATTCTGATACTTGATGAAGCGACTGCAAACATCGATACAGAAACTGAAGTTCTGATTCAGGAATCATTAGAAAAAATGAAGAACATCGGAACTATGCTGGTAGTTGCCCACAGACTTTCAACTATACAGCATGCTGATCAGATAATTGTTTTACAGAACGGTGAAATCATCGAAAGAGGAAACCATCAGGAGCTTCTAAAGAAAAAAGGTTACTATCATAAACTGTATCAGCTGCAGTTTGAAGAAAGACAATAAGAAAAGCCATCTAACGATGGCTTTTAAACTGGAGCTATTAAATTAATGGTGGAGTCATTTTTGTGATTCCACCTTTTATCCAATTGATTTTGAATAATGCATAAATAAAAGAGGCCTATACTTT
>DCHD01000002.1 GCA_002315565.1 Solobacterium sp. UBA1761
GGACATTTTTGAATTGCAATCATAGATAATTGACAAATGTCTAAAAAACATTTGTCTTTTTATATATTTTTGATATATAATTGAATAGCATTTGTAAAAACGCACACAGTGGATTCTTTGCTCCGTGTCAATTGATTAGTGAAGAGTGGAAACTGTGGAGGATTAAACGGAAAGAGAGGAATTTTTAAATGCAATTAGTTTCAATGAGAAAGCTTCTTGAAAACGGTGCTCATTTCGGACACCAGACAAGAAGATGGGATCCAAAGTGTAAACCATTCATCTACACTGCAAAGAATGGTATTTACATCATCAACCTTGAAAAGACTCAGGAAGGTCTTGATGTAGCTTATGCAAAAATGAAGGAAATCGCTGAAAACGGTGGTAAAGTACTGTTCGTTGGTACTAAGAAACAGGCTCAGCAGATTATCTTAGACGAAGCTACTAGATCTGGTTCATTCTATATCAACCAGAGATGGTTAGGTGGTACATTAACTAACTTCAGAACTATCCAGAAGAGAATCAAACGCTTAATTGAAATCGAAGAGATGGAAGCAAGCGGAACAATCGCTGTTTACCCTAAGAAAGAACAGGCTATCATCCGTAAGGAAGCTTCAAGACTTACTAACTTCTTAGGCGGTATCAAGGAAATGAAGAAACTTCCTGATGCAGTTGTAGTTGTAGATCCAAAAGAAGATCATAACGCTGTAGCAGAAGCTAAGAAATTAGGTATCCCAGTATTCGGTCTAGCTGATACTAACTGTGATCCAGCATATGTTGACTACGCTATCCCAGCAAACGATGACGCTATCAAGTCAATCAAACTTATGATGTCATTACTGGCTGACGCTATCGTAGAAACTAAGGGCGGCATCCTTCAGGACGCTTACCAGGAAGAAGAAGGCGTTGAAGACATCACTATGGCTGATGTAATCATCAACGTTGAAAAGCACGCTGAAGAACAGGCTAAGAGAAGACAGCAGAAGAACGATGAAAGAAACAGACAGTTTGGTAACAAACCAAGACGTTTCAACTCAGAAAGACGTACTTTCAATAAAAAAGAAAATGCTGATGCTCCAAAAGCTGAAGAAGTAAAAGAAGAAGTTAAAGAAGAAGTAAAGGAGGATGCTGAATAATGCCTGCTATTACTGCTGCTTTAGTTAAAGAATTAAGAGATAAGACATCTGCTGGTATGATGGACTGCAAAAACGCTCTGTCTGCTACTGATGGTGATATGGAAAAGGCTATTGACTGGTTAAGAGAAAAAGGTATTGCTAAATCAGTTAAGAAGGCTGGAAGAATCGCTGCAGAAGGTCTTTCTAAAGTTGTTGTTGACGGAAACAAGGCATGTCTTGTTGAAATCAACTCAGAAACAGACTTCGTTGCTAAAAACGAACAGTTCCTTGCATTATTAGACGATGTTGCTAACACTATCTTAGCTTCAAACGCTAAAGACAATGATGAAGCTCTTGCTCTTACATGCAACGGTAAAGCATTAAATGATCTGTTCATCGAAGCTACTGCTACTATTGGTGAAAAGATTGTCTTAAGAAGATTTGAAATCGTTTCTAAAGCTGATGATGAAATCTTCGGTACTTATATGCATATGGGTGGCAAATCATCTACTATCTGTACTATGAAGGGTGGAGATGATCAGCTTGCTCACTATATCGCAATGCAGATTGCTTCTATGAATCCTAGCTACGTATCAAGTGCTGATATGCCTCAGGATGTTGTAGAACACGAAAGAGAAGTTCAGACTAACATCGTTAAAGCTGATGAAAAATTCATCGGCAAACCTGAACAGGTTATCAACGGTGCTATTGAAGGTAAAGTTTCTAAGGCTCTTAAGGATATGTGTCTTGTTGATCAGGAATACTTCCTTGATACTGCAAAGAAAGTTTCTGCAGTATTAAAAGAAGCTAACGCTACTTGCAAAGGCTTCATCAGATATGTTGTTGGTGAAGGTATTGAAAAGCGTCAGGAAAACTTTGCTGAAGAAGTTGCAAAACAGATGCAGTAATTTAAAATGGTCAGTCAATTGATTGACCATTTTTTTATGCTTAAGACAAAGAGTTTTAGTATAATATTTTTGGGAGATTTGAATATGCAAAAAAGAGTTTTACTGAAACTGTCTGGTGAAGCTTTATCAGGTGAACATGCACTTGATACAGAAAAACTTAACAATGTATGCAGACAGGTAAAAAAGATTGTTGACAGCGGTATTGGCGTTGGTATTGTCGTAGGCGGTGGTAATATCGTAAGAGGCCGACTGTTTGAAGAACTTGGACTTGAAAGAGTCAAGTCAGATTATATGGGCATGCTGGCAACAGTTATCAATGCTCTGGCAGTAACTGCTTCACTTGAGTCAATGGGTGTTAAGGCTAAAACGATGTCTGCTGTAAAAGCGGAATCAGTTGACATGTTTGACAAGGATGAAGCCAACAGACTGATCGATGAAGGTTATGTTCTGGTATTTGGCGGAGGTGTTGGAAAACCATATCATTCTACTGATACCGGATGTGCACAAAGAGCTATTGATATCGGTGCTGGTGTAATCCTGATGGCAAAGACTGGAGTTGATGGAGTCTATGATTCAGACCCTAACAAGAATCCTGATGCCAAAAGATTTGATACGATAACATTTGATGACATTGTAAGACTCAAACTTCAGGTAATAGATCTGCAGGCTGCAGAACTGTTGGCAAAGAATTCAATTTCAGCATTCCTGTTTGATATGAATGCAGAAGATAATATCTACAAAGCTTCAATTAAAGAAGCAGTAGGAACTTTAATCAAAGC
Source organism: Solobacterium sp. UBA1761 (assembly GCA_002315565.1). GTDB lineage: Bacteria > Bacillota_I > Bacilli_A > Erysipelotrichales > Erysipelotrichaceae > Colivicinus. Next base: position 2,800 of record DCHD01000002.1, read on the forward strand.
GTAAGGAGAAAAACTATGAACGACATGATTATTCTAGAAGCAGAAGAAAAGATGGAAAAGGCAATTGCCAATTTTGAAAACGGACTTGCAAAAGTAAGAACAGGCAGAGCTAATCCTAATATTCTCAATGGTATTGAAGTTGACTATTACGGATCACCAACGCCACTTAATCAGATTGCATCTATTTCTATTTCAGAAGGTAAGACACTGGTAATCAAACCTTATGATGCTCATTCTTTAAAGGACATTGAAAGAGCAATCAATACTTCTGATATCGGTCTGCCTCCACAGAATGACGGTACTGTAATCAGAATCACTGTTCCTCAGCTTACTGAAGAAACAAGAAAAGGTTACTGCAAAGATGTAGATAAGATGGCAGAAGAATGTAAAGTTGCTATCAGAAACATCAGAAGAGATGCCAATGATGAAGTAAAGAAAGACAAGACTATCCCTGAAGATACTGCTAAATCAATGCAGGAAGATATTCAGAAGTCAACTGATAAATTCATCGCAAAGACCGATGAAATTGCTAAAGCTAAACAAAAAGAGATAATGACTATCTAATGAAAGTACCAAAGCATATTGCCATTATTATGGACGGTAATGGAAGATGGGCGAAAGCCAAGGGTCTTCCAAGAACTGCCGGCCATAAAATTGGTGTTGAAAAAGTAAGAGAAATCGCTATCTATGCTAATTCTATCGGCGTAAAGTGCATGACACTTTATGCCTTTTCTACGGAGAACTGGAACAGACCTGAAGCTGAGGTTAATTATCTGATGTCTCTGCCTAAGATTTTCTTTGAGTCATATATGAAGGAAATCATGAAGAACAATATCCGTATCATGATGATAGGTGATATGGATGAAATTCCTGACAATGCGCGTACTGTATTTAAGAATGCCATTGAGGAATCTAAAGACAATACCGGTATGATTCTGAATTTTGCAGTCAACTATGGCGGAAGAAGAGAGATAGTAACTGCAGCAAGAAAATATGCTGAAGATGTTAAAAACGGAAAGATCAATGACATCGATGAAGAAGGTTTTAAAAAGTATCTTTATACCAGTGAACTTCCTGAAGTTGATCTTCTGATCAGAACCAGTTACGAACTTAGAATATCCAACTATCTTCTGTATCAGCTGGCATATTCGGAAATGGTATTCACTCATACGCTATGGCCTGATTTTAAGCCATCTGACCTTGATTTGTGCATTGATGAATACAATTCAAGAGACAGGAGATTCGGAGGCCTGAATGAAGAAAAGACTGCTTAGTGCTGCTGTAATGATTGCGGTTGGACTTCCATGTCTGATTTTAGGCGGATGGATCCTTCGAATATTTCTGACATTCATTGCGTTTTGTATGGCGTGTGAAATTACCTCAATCAAATTTAAAGAAAACTATATTATGACTGCTGGGTTATTTATCCTTATAGCAGGTAATCTATATACTGAATTCATTCCGGTATGGGTACTTGGTATCGGTCTTTTTGTGACTATCTATTCAATGATGAACAGCAATTATGACCAGAAGGATTTTTTCTGGATTCTTCTTACCGGACTGATCTGTTCTCTTGCGCTTAACTATATTTTTAAATTCTATTATGTACATCAGTATCTTCTGATTTATGCTGCAGGCGCTTCACTTATCTGTGATGCCGGAGCCTATTTTGTAGGAAGAAAATTCGGAAAACATAAAATGGCGCCAACCATTTCTCCAAAGAAAACTGTTGAAGGCGCAATTGGTGGTATTGTCATCGGAACTGTTGCTGCTTTTACATTTGCAGTAATAGTAAAAATCTTCAGTTTTGAGTGGTACCTGGTTCTGGCTTTGACATTTGTACTTACTGTTGTTTCAGAAGTTGGAGATCTCTATTTCTCTTTGGTTAAACGCAAATATGGAATAAAGGATTATGGAAAACTTATTCCTGGTCATGGTGGTGTGCTTGATCGTTTTGACTCCGTTGTATTTGTTGTTACTGTTTTAGGTTTGATATTGGGATTATGACATTAATTTTATTTATTGTATTACTCTTGACTGTTGTTGTTATTCATGAACTTGGACATATGCTTGTTGCCAAGCTGTTTAATGTCTATTGCCATGAATTTTCTTTTGGTATGGGTCCTAAACTGTTTTCTGTCAAAGGAAAAGAAACAGTCTATTCTGTACGTGCCTTACCGCTTGGCGGATATGTGGCCATGGCTGGAGAAGGGGATGAAGAACTAAGAAAAGAAAAAGATATAGATGTACCGTTTGAAAGAACTCTTCAGGGAATCGCTGGCTGGAAAAAAATACTTATCTATGCTGCCGGTATCTTTATGAACATTGTTCTGGCACTGGTTATTGTGGCCATGGTATTTCTTTCTTATGGGGAAGCTGCAGTATCTCCTGATTCAACAATCGCTTCTGTAATGGAAGATTATCCTGCTGATATTGCAGGTCTCAAGGCAGGTGACAGAATTACTTCAATAAGACTTGCGGATGATGAAAAATTTTCCGTTGATTCATTTGCTGATCTGAGCGGTTATCTTTCAATGTATGAAGGAGAAGGCGATATTGGCTTTACGGTAATAAGAGGCGAAGAAGAAATTGAAGTGAATCTTATTCCTGAATATAACGAAGAAGAAGGAAGATACCTTATAGGAATCAACTCAAACGGTTACCAGTATGTAAAAGTCAATGTGCTTAACTGCTGGTCGTTGTCCTTTGAATACTGTGTTTCAAATGTAAAAGCAATCATCTCTACTATCGGAAATCTTTTACGAGGTGTAGGCTTTAACAATGTATCTGGCGTAGTTGGAATGTATCAGGCAACTGACCAGGTCGTTGAACTTGGAGCTGATTATTATTTCCTGCTTATTGCGATCATTTCCATTAACCTTGGTGTTATGAATGCTCTACCTGTACCGATGCTGGATGGTGGCAGAATTCTGATTCAGCTTATTGAATCGGCAATTGGAAAACCGCTTGATAAGAAGTTTATTAATATTATTATGACTGCTTCAGTAGCTTTGCTGCTGTTACTTACTGTCCTTATTACTGTTAAGGATGTTATAAATCTGTTCTAAGGGGGATATATATGAAATATTATCTGTATGTGTTACTTATCTCGATGGTTCCGCTTATTGAATTAAGAGGTGCTATTCCGTTTGCTACAGGATTTGGACTTCCGCTTGTAGAGTCCTATATTGTTGCGGTTATCGGCAATATGATCCCTGTTCCTTTTATCTTTTTTTTCGCAAGAAAGATACTTGAATGGGGAAAGGATAAAAAATACATCGGAAAACTCTTCACTTTTTGTCTTGAAAAGGGCAATAAGGCTGGAGCAAAATTAAAGAGTAAGGCTGGAAGAGGCCTGTATATAGCACTTATGCTGTTTGTTGGTATTCCGCTTCCAGGTACTGGTGCCTGGACAGGTACGCTTGCTGCAAGTTTACTGAATATGGACTTTAAGAAATCAACTGTCTATGTAATGTTCGGTGTACTTCTTGCCGGTGTAATCATGTTGCTTGTAAGTCTTGGTGTATTTGGTGCTGTAACTGCACTGTAAAGGAGAAAATATGAAGATTCTTGTTACTGGTGGATTGGGTTATATTGGTTCACATACTGTAGTTGAACTTATCAAGAACGGTTATGAAACTGTAATTGTTGACAATCTCTATAATTCAAATGAACATGTTCTGGAAAGAATTGAAAAGATTACAGGTGTAAAACCTGAATTCAATAAGGTTGATATTCTTGACCGTAACGGACTTGAAGAAGTATTCAAAAGACATTCATTTGACGGTGTCATTCATTTTGCCGGTTATAAGGCAGTGGGCGAAAGCGTAGCTATTCCTTTGACATATTATGAGAATAATGTTGCCGGTTCTTTGAACCTTTATGAACTTATAAAGAAATACAATGTCAAATCACTTATTTTCTCATCCAGCGCTACTGTATATGGTGATTCATTCGCTTCACCAATGAAAGAAGAATATGGTCTTGGTGTTACGACGAATCCATATGGAACTACAAAGTTAATGAATGAGATGATCATTACTGACTTTGCCAAGACAAACAGAAATATATCAGCTGTTATACTGCGTTATTTCAATCCTATTGGCGCCCATGAATCAGGACTTCTTGGTGAAGTACCTAATGGAATTCCGAACAATCTGGTTCCTTATATTGCCAGAGTTGCCAATGGAACACTGGATTATCTTAATGTCTATGGCGATGACTACGACACAGTTGATGGTACTGGTGTAAGAGATTATATCCATGTAGTGGATCTGGCAAGAGCTCATGTGCTTGCGCTTAAATATGCAAATGAACATAATGGCTGTGAGGTAATCAATGTCGGTTCCGGTACAGGATACTCTGTACTTGAAGTATTACATGCCTATGAAAAAGCCTGTGGCCATAAGATTGCCTATCATGTAACAGACAGAAGACCTGGTGATATCGCAACCAGTTTCGCTGATACAAAGAAAGCTGAAAAACTTCTTGGGTTCAAGGTTGAACGTGATATCGCTGACATGTGCAGAGATTCGTATAATTTCACCGTTAAGAATCCAGATGGAATAAAATAGATATCTATAAATATATCGATAAATATATAGATAAATAAAAATATTAAACATTGACAAATATGTCAATGTTTTTTAAAATAGAGTTATGAGCAGAAAAGTAAACATGGGATCGGTGCTGTCTTCACTTATCCCCATCAGTGCACTTAATCAGGGAAAAGCTGCAAAGATTATCTCTTCATTAGGACCTGATGATGTAAAGATCATTGTTAAGAATAATGAACCGATGGCTGCTATTATTCCTATCTCAAGATTCGCTGAACTGATAGAGGCTGAAGAAAGCCTTAATTCTGGAGAAAAGAAATAATGGCCAGAAGAAGAAGGAGAAGTAAAGCAGGTAGAGTTATTCTGGTGCTGATATTCGTATCAGTCTTTATTGCGTTATGTATCTATACGGCAAAGTATTTTATCGGTATGTACAGTACTGAAACGGATACTAAAGAAAAGGTTGAAAAGGATACCGAAAAGAATACAATAGAAGAAAAAAACGATGATGGATACCAGATTGATCTTGTTGATTATGAATGTTATCCAAACTCTGTCTTTGACTTTGACTTCGCAATTATCAGAGTGCGTTTCCAGAGCGATTCCGGCGTAAGATTTGAGCTTAAAGATATAAAGACCAGTGAGGGTATTACGCTTGATAAAACTGATTCATACATCGAGGTTCTAAGTAATGCCAATTATTTCATCACTTCAAAAAATGTCGTAAATGAGATTGTCTCAAATGAATCTTCCTATATGTGTTATCTTTTTGTTCCATATACTACAGATGATACTTCTTTGACATTGAGTTTCTCTGATGAAAAGGATATTTTCATTGATCTGACAAAGAACTACATGAATATTGAGGATCTTAAATACGATGATGGAACATTCATTTCTTCCGATGATTATGAAATATATGTTTCCAATGCCTTTGTTGCCGGAGCCATATTCAGAAACGGCGAATTCACTGAGATTCCAAGTTCACAGAAGATTTACACCTTTGAACTTACAATCAGTTCTATTGATTCTCATCTGAAATTAAAAGAAGCAAAATATGTAACAAAAGAAGGCAAGGAATATAATGCGCTGGATGAAGAATACACCAGTGCTGAAGCAGCAAAGAATATGTTTACTGAAGAACTTGAAGAAGGAAATACCTATGGTCTGTTCTTCAAAGTTATATCACAGGATTCTGCCCCTGTGAGCTATGATGGTGAACTGTGGCTGATGTTTACCAACAGCGATGAATACGTAAAAATTTCAGCAAGATTTGAATAAATGATGAAAAAGACACTTATTGTACTATCTTTAATACTTGCAATGTTACTGGGTTCAGTAGGTGTTTTTGAAAACTCTGTTAAAGCAGAAGAATATACAACTGTACAGGACTCTCTTGGCTACAACTATTCATGTGGAAACAGCTATGAGGTTGATGAAGTAGGTGATGATGGAAACTTCCATGTGAAAGGCTGTTATCTTTCTTTGTCCGATGCCAAAAACAAGATGAAAGAGAATGAGGACTATGTTGTAAGATACTCAAAAGGCAGATCGCCAATGAAGATTGTTGCCATGAATGGCGGCCTTGTTTATGGCTATCCTGCAAGAAAAAACAAGTCTACTCTTTATGTCTATGAAAACGAAAGTGAAACCGGACTGACAACTTATGTAAGTTCATACCGTGAAATGGTATATGAAGATACAATGATGGTAAATACCAGTGACACCTATGGCGGATACGGCATTATTAAAGTAAATCTGAACGGTTTTGAAGGTTATACAGACCTTGAACTTGTTGACCTGATTCCATTCAAGTTTATTGATAAGGAAATTTCCTGTTATACAGGAGTCAGCAGTTCAAACTGTACAAAATTTGTCATCAGACAGAACTACTTTATCGCAAAACAGAATGGTTCATATAAAGACCTCTACTTTAATTATGCGATCTCTGTAAAACATCCTACTGCTTATGATGCTTATGAGTCTGGTGAATTTGTGATTGGTTCTGCACCTAAAACAATGGATCTGAATAAGAAATATTATTCAAAGGACGGTGTTGTTTTCTATACTGACAATCATTATAAGAACTATGCATTTACTAACTACAACTATTTCCAGTGGCTTTCAGTAAGATCTGAAGCTGAAATAACTGCAGATCAGCTGAATGCCTATCTCAATAAAATGAACCGTACTAATTCTGCATTCTATGGAACAAATGCGCAGGCTTTCATTGATGGACAGAATACCTATGGAATGAATGCGCTGCTGGTTTTTGCGCTGGCGTGCAATGAATCCGCATATGGTACAGAGCTGATTGAAGCAAACAACATCTTTGGACTTGGCGCCTATGACGGTGCAGAAAAGGCCAATGCTTTTGCGTTTGATTCAATAAGCGAATGTATCGCTGATTTTGAAGGATGGCATCTGGCTAAATACTGTGATTATTATTTCAAAGAGAAAAACGGATTTGTCTATTATACAGCACCATATTTCGGCAATAAGGGAGTCGGCATCTCAGTTAAATACATGTCAGATCCGTATGAATGCTACAAAGTAGCAGGTATTGCCTATTCAATTGACAAGTTCATCAACAATTACGATGGAACATATACAAACAACAATGCCTATAATATTGCGCTTGTTAATAGCAAGGGTATAAATTTCTATGCATCCCAAGACAATAAATCAGCTGTTCTATACAGAAGTTATGCTGGAAATTATACAGAATATCAGAAAGACAATGTCGTTACAGTTCTTGAGACTTATGACGAATATACAAAAGTAATCAGCTCCAATCCTGTAAACGAAAACAGAGAAGTTATCCAGACTAATGGTCTTACTTCATATGTGCATGAAGATTCATATGCATATATTGAAAACAAGAATATCACACCATTGAACTATGTTAGAGAAAATCCGGAATCAATTGGTGAATATAGTTTTGATTTGACTTATTTCAACTGGACTGATGAAAACAAACTCAACATCAAAGCCAGTGTTAAAACAGAAAACCTGAAAGAAAACGGCAGCTGTTATCTTTTACTTGATGGTGAAAAAGACTACAGAATCAGACTGGACTCTAAACAGGAAAATGATGTTCTTGGTATAAACAGTGATGTTGATGTTTCTGAGATTGTAACTGGCGACTATTTACTGCGATTTGAAACTGAATATGAATCGGAAAAATACAATCAGATTACAAATATCGATTCAGAAGCTATATTCACTAAAGTAATCAGTTCAAAAGTATATTCTTTCAAGAATGAAAGCGAAGCTTTAGCTTTAAATGTATCTGAATATAAAGAAAACAGTGATGAATATGAATCACTGCTCGTTTTAAACGATATGTCTTTGTCTATGAATGACAACGAACAGGTTGAACTCTATATTAAAGGAATCGGTGTCATAAAGGGAGTTGATTCAAAAGTTAAGGGTGAAACTGAACATGAACTTGTTTTAAAAGAAATGGGCAGCAATAAAGAAATAGTATTTGAACTTACTGATGCTTCTTCATATTTCTCAATTAATGACGGTCATAAATACAATGAAGCAGGGTTTGAAGGCACTGTAGTTCTTGATGCTCTTGAAGATCTGACATATGGAAGTTATATGGTTATGATAAGAACCAGAATTGATGAAATAGAAGCAGTTTCTTCATTGAAAACTGTTAATACAGATTATGCCAATATTGCTTTAAACAACAAAGAAAACAGCCTTATTTACCGCGTTTCCTTTAATGATTTTGAACTTAACAGAATTGAACTCGATGTAGAACATGTCTATGAAGAAATAGACTATAAATCAATAAACAAAGTTGATTCAAGAACTTCTTTTTCAAACATTACAAAGATTGAATTCAAAGATGAAAAGCTTGTTATTGATGCAGCATGCATGATTTATTATCTTGATTATGATATTAAAGATGAAATTGGTTACAATGTATATCTTGTAAATGATGAAACAGGCAATATCATCACGATGAATACTGTAAAAACCGCCAACAAATACCGCTACCAGGATAATTTCAAGTCTGATTTCAATATGGATAACATTTCTTTTGAAGCTGATATTGAACTTGATAAGATTACTTCTGGTAATTACAGAATAGTAGTTGAAATAACGAAGAACGATACTAAAACTTATAAGGACTATATTGAATTTGTTGATAAGTTCGGTATTGACAGAGGAACTTTTAATTCGGATGATTTAAGCTATTCTTTCTTTGTATCTGATGTCAGAGACAGACTTATGCTTAAAGTGGAGGACAGATAATGAAATACCTCTTCAAAAATAAAATTAATATCGTACTTATTTCTATACTGTTTATTGCATTAGGCGCACTTTCTTATATGCTTTTCTTCTATGAAGAGCCTGAAATACATGCGATTGATTTTTCATATCTGAATGAAGATGAAGTAAAAGAGTGGTTCCTTGATACCAAAGTTGATGATTACTCTATTGTGTATGAGTATTCTGATGACATAGAAGAAGGTTATGTGATTTCGCAGTCCAAAAAAAGCGGAGAAGTAATCAACGGCATTGAAGTTGTAATTTCCAAGGGCAAGAAAATATCTGAAGAAATTGAACTTCCAACGATTGACGGCAAACTTACAAGAAATGATCTTGAAGCATTTTTCAGTGAACATAAGTTCACTGATGTAACATATGAATATACCGCATCTGAAGAAGAAAAAGACATCGTTATTAAAATGAATGTGTCAGGAAAAGTTCATATTGATGACCTGATTATGGTTACTTTATCAGCCGGAAAATCAAACGATAATATCAAAGTTACAGTTCCTGATTTTTCTGATTATACAATCGGATCTATACAGGCCTGGGCCAAGAGCAATGCGATTAATCTGACTATTGACTACAACGTTTCAGACAGTGTAGAAAAGGGCAAAGTAATGTCACAATCAGTTCTTTCAGGAAAAGAAATAAGTGCCGGTTCTTCTTTAAAGATTGTTATTTCTGATGGTAAAGGTATAACTGTTCCTGACTTTACAAAAATGTCCAAAACTGAAATTGAAAAGTGGGCAAAAGACAATTCTGTTGAAAGTCTCTCTTTTGTTGAAGAATACTCAAATACGGTTGAAAAGGGCAGTGTAATATCTTCCAAACCTAAACAGGGTGTAGTTATTTCAAGCGATTATCCTGTAAAAGTAACTGTATCTAAAGGTGCCAAAATTGAAGTTAAAACCGGTTACGAAGGAAAGAGTGTAAGTGAACTTGAGAAGTATCTAAAATCTCTTAACGAAACATACAAAGCTGCTGACAGCAACCAAAGATATTATTCAGACACATATGCAAAGGATACAGTCTATGCATATGAAACAGGAGTAAAAGAAGATAACGCAACAATTAAATATTCATTGTCATTGGGCAAATTTACAATAAATGCCGATGAACTAAATGGTCTGACATCAGCCAAGGCTAACGAGATAATTAACGGATACAAAGATAAAAAAGCAAATATTTCAATCAAATTAAACAGTACTGAAACAAATGACAGTTCTAAAATAGGCGTTACATTTGGATGCCAATTAAGTTCAAATACAATTAGCTGTTCACTTGGTGTAAAAGAGATACCTCAAATAAACGCCAATGAATATAACGGCATATCCGAATCAAGCGCCAAGTCAAAAATGCAGACATATAAATCAAACTACAATGAAGGTTCAATTACCTTTGCCTATGGTGATATGTCGAACAATCCTTCTGTTACCTATGGCTGTTTGGTAAGCGGAAAGAATAACGTTTCCTGCAAACTGTATCGTGCCAATATCAAAGGAAGTGATTTTGATGGGCTTTCTAAAGAAGAAGCAAACAGCAAGGTTTCAAACTACAATTCAAATTACAATGCACAGTACAAAGTATCATTTACAAGTGTAAATACTGATTCATATCCTGCAAACAAAACATACGGATGTTCAATAAGCGGATCAAGTGTGAGCTGTAATGTTGCAGCAGCAATAGTTAAAGCTGAAATCATGGACGTAGGTGCATATGCTTTCTCAGCCGGAAATACCTATGAAGCTACACTTGCTTCAATGAAGTCAATACTTTCTGGATTCACCAATGTTACATACAATGCAGTTGAATCAACTAAGAATGTAGGCCAGATAGTACATATAACTGTTAATGGAGTTAAAGACAGTTATGACGGTGGCGAATATCCGATAGACACACCGATTGTTGTAGAAATCTGTTTTAAACAGAAGAATTAAAAACGCTGAGGATTAACCTCAGCGTTATTTAATATTCATTTTAATTTAGAAAGTTCAACAGATATCTGCGCTGCAACCTTTGCGTTATTGTATGCAAGCTGCAGGTTAGATGCAAACGATACACCGTTTGTAAGATCTTTGATGTGAGCAAGCAGGTATGGAGTAGTAGCTTTGCCGTGTATTCCATCTTTCTTTGCCATATCAAGTGCTTTGACGATGACCTTTTCCATCTCATCATAATCAAGTGAGTATTCTTCTGGAATTGGATTGCCGATCAGCATTCCGCCTTTGAGACCAAGATCCCATTTGGTTTTTAGAATTCTTGCTGCTTCATTGGCATCTTTGATGTTGTAATCAACACCAAAGCCTGATTTTCTGCAGTAGAATGCTGGGAAATCATCAGTCTGATATCCGCATACTGGAACACCATATGTTTCAAGATATTCAAGAGTCAGTCCTATATCAAGGATAGATTTACAGCCGGCACCTACAACACATACTGAAGTGTTTGCCAGTTCCTGTAAGTCTGCAGAGATATCCATAGTTGTTTCAGCACCTCTGTGCACACCTCCGATACCTCCTGTTGCGAAGATTCTGATACCTGCCATATCTGCAAGCATCATTGTAGTAGCAACAGTAGTTGCACCTGTCTTACCTGTTGCAAGATATACAGCAACATCACGTCTTGAAACTTTGCCGACATTTTCTGCTTTACACATAATGTCAAGTTCTTCAGATGTCAGACCGATTTTAAGTTTACCGCCAATGATGGCAGTGGTAGCAGGGATAGCACCTTCAGCTCTTACTACTTTTTCAACCTTGTGTGCAAATTCAACATTCTCAGGAAATGGCATTCCGTGAGAAAGAATTGTTGATTCAAGTGCTACAATTGGTTTTCCTTCTTTTAAAGCTTCCTCAATTTCAGGAGCTATTGAAAGATAATCTTTTAAGTTCATATAATTAATTCTCCTTTAATATATTTTCAATGAGTTCCACGCTCATTTGTGGATTGATTGTCTTCTCCGACATGATTGTTGCACTTCCTGCCGCTAAAGCATAATCCAGTGTTTTTTCATATGAGAAGTCATTCAGATAAGAATAGACAACAGCAGCAAAGAATGAATCTCCTGCTCCTGATGCATTTTTAATATCGGTTACCGGTTTAAGGGCTTTTTTAAGGCGATTGCCTAAACAATCCTTATAGAATGCACCTTTACTTCCTAAAGAGATATAAACGCGTGATACGCCTTTAGAAAGGATTATATCGGCAGCTTTTTCTACATCGTTGTCATTTTCGATAGAGATATCAGAAAGCACTTCAGCTTCTGTACGGTTACATTTGATGCAGTATAATCTGTCAAGATATGGCTTTATTTTCAAAGCATAGACATCAGAAACCGGATCCAGGAAACATGGTGTTTCAGATGCGAGTATTTCTTCAATAAGCTCATTGCTTAATGAAGGGTCAAAGATAATTGCGCCTGCACCGTTCAATAATGAATCTTTAGTCTGTATATATTCTTTTGTCAGATTGGCATTGACAGACATATCACATAAGGCAATATGCATATCGTTGTTTTCATCGAGAATCTGCATAAAGATGCCGCTTGATGAATCGGAAACTGTCATTACATTAGAACAATCAATACCGGCTTTCTCTGAACTGGAAACTATCATCTGGCCATAGACATCATCTCCAACAGCGGCAATCAGTTTGACGTTTCCTTTAAGTCTTGCGAGGTTTTCACATACGTTCCTTGTAACTCCTCCGACAGATGTATAAATTCTGGCAGGGTGGTCAAAGTGCGGTCTAAGTGCGATATCTGATTTACCGTAGATATCGACATTGGCTGCACCGATTCCGACTACATATCTTTCTGACTGAACAATATAACCTCTTCCCAAAAGCAGACCTTTTTTCTGAAGATTATTGATGTGAACTGATACGGTTGATCTGGCGATACCTAAAGAATCGGCAATATCATTCTGTTCTATTGTCGGATTCTTTCTGATAATTTCGAGTATTTCCTGTTCTCTTGAAGTCATATAGTAAATTGCTTACTCATATAAGCACATGCTTATTATATACCATATCTAATAAGAAAAGCCGTCTTAGACGGCTTTATTGATTTTTGAAGTGATTTCTAAGAAATCATACTTGTTTTCAGTAAACTCAAGTTTTACTGTATCATTTTCAGAATATCTTGGAATGATATGGAAATGAACATGAGGGACTGACTGTCCTGCAACTTCACCTGTATTAACAAGAAGATTGAATCCTTTTGCGTCAAGATTCTTTACAATCTTATCTGCAAGTTTTCTTGTCAAAGACAGAAGTTCTTTCGCTTCATCTTCTGGCATTTCCAGAATATTTTCATAATGTTTCTTTGGCATAACAAGCGTATGACCATAGGTTGTCTGACATATGTCAAGAATTGCCAGGAATCCGTCGTCTTCATAAACCTTGTATGAAGGAATACTTCCTTCAATTATGCTGCAGAAGACACACATTATTTGATCTCCAGTGCTTCGAAAGTACTTGTCAGACTGTCATATACTTTCTGATCATAGATGTTGATTTCGTGATTCTTGAATGTCATGTTGAGGCATGTATTTTCATCAACATATGCATTATTAACCATGTATTCAGCAAATTCATCAGCCAGATTGTTGATGTCGGTTTCAGTCATATTAACTACATAATAAGTAGGTAATAAAACTGAATTGCCATCTTCATCAGTACCTGTATATGAAGAAGTTATAACACCGGATAGACCAGCGCTATTTGCATTTGAACAATATGTCTTAACTTCTGTAGTAAGATTGTCACTTCTTTCTGTATAAAGTGTTTCTGAACAGTCGCTTTCATATCCAAGTTCAGCGGCAGCCATTTCAAATGTAGAACCTTCATCAAGAAGTTCAAGGAATTTGTTGGCAGTTTCTTCGTCGTTGAAGTTTACAATCTGTGCTTTGAATGGATTGTAGCTTGTTTTGTAGTCATCAAGATTCTTCTTAACATAGTCTTTTTCGATTTCAGCAATAATCATATATGACTTGTAAGAATCCTTTATAGCTTCTTCACCACCGTAATAAGTTACATAGTATTCGCCATATGCTGCAATATACTCGTAATAATCCTGAGCTGCTTCATTGATTTCTGTCATGTCGATATTTTCTTTATCAGCAAGTTTCATCTTCATGTCAGAAAGAACATAATCAGAGTAGTCAGCAGCACTTAATGATTTGAAAAGTTCAGCTTTGGTATATTTGACACCATTTACTTCAAACAGTACTGTATCAGCATCAGAAACAGTGTTTTCAGCATTCTTAGAACAGCCGGCGATCATAAGAATAACAGCCAGAATAACTAATAGTTTTTTCATGATTATTCTTCCTCCTTTGCTGCATCAAGTTCAGTCTGAATCTGAGATTTAAGTTTTTCATCGTAAATTTCATATCCAACTTCATCAGCCTTTTCCATCAGAATTGTTGAATACATGTTTGTGTAATTGTTGTTCAGATTCTGAATGAATGTATCATCAGCAAGAGCCTGTTCTTTTGTAGGCATCTTAACCATGATGATATGGTAACCGTATGTTGAAGTGATTACTTCACTTGTTTCGTCGTAGTTTAATGCTGCTACGCCATCTGCGAATTCAGCAACATATGTGCTTGCTGCTGTATCATCATTTAACACGCCAAGGTAACCGCCTTCACTTGCTGTACCATCATCTGAGTACTGTTTTGCAACTTCTTCAAAGTCCTGTGTCTTTAAAGCTTCAAGAACTGCATTCAGTTTAGCTTTTTCATCATCAGTTGGGTTTGCTGTATGAACAGTGTTGCCTGATTCATCAGTTGATTCAGTAACATCGGCAACTTTAACCAGAATGTGATAGATTGCTTTCTGATTGTTTTCTTCAATGTAAGAAGGAGCATACTCTTCATAGTGTTCAGTGTAATACTCTCTTAACATCTTCAGGTTCTTCTGATAAGTGATGTAGTAAGTAGTAAGATCTGAGATACCGTTGTAGTAGCCCATAGACTGAAGTGATGAAACCAATGTTGATTCACCCTGTGTCTGGATATAATAGTTTGCCATATTTGAAGCAACAGTCTGCATTTCAGATGTTGTTTCATAATATGCATTCAATACAGCAGCCATGAATGCGTTGTATTCCATTGATACGCCACTTGTAGCGTAGAGATCTTCATAAAGATCATCTGCATAATAGCTGTCACCGTCAAGGTCATAGATTACATCCTTGCCGTCAACATTTTTAGAATCTACTGTTACAGGCAGTGAATCGACATAGTTTTTGGCATACATGCCAATGAATACTACCAGAAGAATAGATACTAATAATACAAACCAATACTTCTTTAAGAAACTGTCGTTAGTCTCTTCTTTTTTCTTGGTTTCTTCTTTCTTAGTGCTCATAAGAAAAATCCTCCATAAAACTTAATAATTATATAATGTTTTATTTAGTAAGACAATTTAACATTTACTTATTCACATAAAGTTCACAAGAGAACATATAACAAGATATTTAGTGTATTAGGTGTTATAATCTTTTCGGAGAAAAACATATGGAAAAGATTCTTAAAATAAATGACCTGCACGTAAGTGTCGGTGATAAAGAAATATTAAAAGGTATCTCACTTACAGTTAAACCGGATGAAATTCATGCGATAATGGGCCCTAACGGAAACGGCAAATCTACACTTCTTAAGGCCATTATGGGACACCCTGCATATACAGTGACATCAGGAACAATTACCTTTGATGATGAAGATGTACTGGCTATGAGTGTCGATGAAAGAAGCAGAAAAGGTCTTTTTCTTGCAATGCAGTATCCAAAAGAGATTTCTGGTGTAACCAACTCTGATTTTTTAAGGGCTGCCATCAATGCCAGAAATGAAAAACCTATTTCACTTTTCAAGTTCATTAAAGAAATAGATAAAGGAATTAAAACGCTGAAGATGAAAGATGACCTCGCTCACCGTTTTGTGAATGACGGATTCTCCGGTGGCGAAATGAAGAGAAATGAGATTCTTCAGATGATGATGATCAAACCTGAACTGGCAATGCTTGATGAGATTGACTCAGGACTTGATGTTGATGCGATCAAGCTTGTAGCTGATGCAGCGCTTAAGCTCAAGGAAGAAACCAAACTTGGTCTTATGGTTGTTTCTCACTATGAAAGATTCTTCTCACTAATGAAGCCAACACACGCCCATGTTATCGTCGATGGAAAAATTGTTGTTGAAGGTGATGCAGAACTTGTTGAAAAGATCGATACAGACGGTTACGACTGGCTGTATGAAGAGTTGAAGATTAAACCTTTGAAAGAGGAAAGACCTATGGTTTATTCTCTTGGCACATGTGCAAGAAACAAGAGGAATGTCAATGAGTAGATCCATTACTCTTAAGGACAATAAAAATTATGTACTTGAAATAGACGGCAATGATACTGTCACTTTAATTGTGGATTCAGCAGAATGCAATATTGAATATGCAGCAAACAATGCTGATGCCAATGTGCTTGTCTATATTAAAAATGAAAAAGATACTGTACTGAATGAATCAGGTTCGATTGTCAATTCAAAACTTTGTATCAAATATATTGAACTGGCCAACCACTGTTTTAAACAGAACACAAATATCGATGTATGTGATAATTCTATACTTGAAATCAGAACTATCTATCTTGGAATCAATGATAAAAAAGTAGATTTTGATCTGGTTAATAAAGGTGTTGATACTGAAGTAAACATCAGAAACAATGTTGTATGTCTTGATAAGGCTAAAGTGGTTCTGAATGTCATCGGTACTATTGTTAAAGGTGCCAAAAGAGCAAAATGTCATCAGAAGAATCATTGTCTGACAGTTGATTCACCTGAGAAAGCTGTTGTGCTTCCTGTTTTGAAGATAGATGAAAATGATGTCGAAGCATCTCACTCACTGTCTTCAGGAACCATTGATGAAGAAGTTATGTTCTATATGAATTCAAGAGGTCTTTCAAAGAAAGAAGCGCTTAATCTGATGGTGCTTTCATATCTTATGCCAAATGAAGAAGAGTTCAATGTTTTTGAAAACGGCAAAGAACTCTATGAACTATCATTAGGGAGAGTAAAAGAAGTATGTTCAATGTAGAAAAGATCAGAAACGACTTTCCGATGATTAAAAATGCTGGGTGCATTTATTTTGATAATTCTGCAACTTCATTCAAACCGCAGTGTGTAATTGACAGAGTAAGTGAATATTATACAAATGAAAACTGTAATATTCACCGTGGTGATTATGATCTGTCTGTCAAAGTTTCAAAAGAATATGACGACACAAGAAAAACCATTAAAAAGTTTATTAACTGCAGAGATAAGAATGAGATCGTGTTTACTCATGGTGCCACTTCTTCTTTGAACACTGTTGCCTATGGATATGGTCTAAGTCATCTTTCAAAGGGTGATGTAATTCTTACAAGCCAAGTAGAACATGCTTCAAATATTCTTCCTTGGTTCAGAGTATCTGATCTGACAGAGGCAGAAATAAGATATATCCCGTTTGATGAAGATGCCAAGTTCAATCTTGAAAAGTATGAAGAATGTTTTAAAGATAGAAAAGTTAAAATAGTTTCTCTTACATATGTTTCAAATGTTATGGGTTATAAATATCCGATGAAGGATATTGTGCGTATTGCCCATAAATATGGTGCACTTGTCAATTGCGATGGAGCACAGGCTGTTCCTCATATGAAAGTTGATGTTGAAGATCTTGATGTGGATTTCCTTTCTTTTTCATCTCATAAAATGTGTGGTCCTGCCGGAATAGGCGTACTTTATGCAAAATACAAACTTTTACAGGATATGGATCCTGTATGGCTTGGAGGCGGTTCAAATGCCCGTTTCAAATCAGATAAAGAACTGATTCTGAAAGAATCACCTGATAAATTTGAATCAGGTTCACCTTGCATAGAAGGTGTTCTTGGACTTGATGTGGCAGCAAGGTATCTTATGGATATCGGTATGGAAAATATAGAAGCTTATGAATCAGAACTTTCTGAATATCTTGTGCATAGACTTTCTGAATTAAAGAATGTCCATATCTATAACAGGAATACTGATACGGCAATTGTATCCTTCAATGTCGATGGCATATTTGCCCAGGATACAGCATGTTATCTCAATGCCAACAAATTTGCGTTAAGAAGCGGAAATCACTGTGCCAAGCTTTTGATTGACCTGATTGGCACAAACGAATCAGTAAGAGCATCTCTTTATTTCTATAACACCAAAGAAGAAATAGACCGTTTTGTTGAATGTCTTAAGGATATTACACTGGAAAAATGTATTGAGGCTGCAATATGATGGACAAAGAATTCAAAAGAGAAATCATGATGGATCATTACACTCATCCAAGAAATAAAAGGGAAGTGAATGATGAAAATTATCTTAAGAAGCACAACGCATCTGACAGCTGTATCGACGATATAACTGTGTATATGCTTTTTGATGGGGATGTTGTTAAAGATGTTGCGTTTGATGGTGTAGGATGCACAATCTGTACGGCTTCAACTGATATCATTGCTGATCTTATCAAAGATAAAACCATTGAAGAAGCAAAAGAGATACTTCGTAACTATTACGCAATGGTTGATGAAGAAGAATACGATGAAGATATACTTGAAGAGGCAAATGCTTTTGATACGCTGTCAAAGCAGGCCAACAGAATAAAATGTGGAACAATCGGCATTCACGCAATGTCCGATATTATAAAACAGTATGAAGAACGATAAGATTTTAGAGTCTCAGGACGATTACAAATACGACTTCAAAGATGAAGACGTCACAATATACAACACCGGTAAAGGCCTTACAGAAGATGTAGTCAGAGCCATTTCCAAAGCCAAAGATGAACCTGATTGGATGCTGGATATAAGACTTAAGGCATATCACAAGTTTGTAGAGATGTCTTTGCCATCTTTTGGTCCGGATTTAAGTGAAATTAATTTCAATGATTTTACTTATTTTAAACGTCCAAGTACTGCTGTTGAGTCCAAATGGGACAAAGTGCCTGAGACCATTAAAAATACATTTGAGAAGCTGAAGATTCCTGAGAGTGAGCAGAAGTTTCTGGCTGGAGTATCAACCCAGTATGAATCTGAAGTTGTGTATCATAATATGCTCAAGGAAGTTGAAGAAAAGGGTGTTCTTTTCTATGACACCGATACAGCATTGAAGAAGTGTCCGGAAATTGTTAAAGAATATTTCGGGAAGATTGTTAGTTATGCCGACAACAAGTTTGCCGCACTTAATACAGCAGTCTGGTCAGGCGGTTCGTTTATCTATGTACCAAAAGGGGTAAAACTGGAAAAACCTTTACAGTCTTATTTCCGTATAAATTCTGAACTTATGGGTCAGTTTGAAAGAACGCTAATTATCTGTGATGATGATTCTGATCTTCATTATGTTGAAGGATGTACTGCTCCTAAATATTCAAATGATTCGTTGCATGCTGCAGTTGTTGAAATCTTTGTCAAGAAGAATGCAAAGTGCAGATATTCCACTGTACAGAACTGGTCACCTAACATCATCAATCTTGTTACCAAGAGAACTCTGGTTGAAGAAAACGGAGTCATGGAATGGATTGACGGTAATGTCGGCTCACATCTCAATATGAAATATCCTGCCTGTGTACTTGCTGGAAAAGGTGCAAAAGGTGTCTGTATTTCAATTGCAGTAGCATCTAATTCACAGTTCCAGGATGCCGGAGCAAAGATGATACATCTTGCACCTGATACATCAAGTACGATTATTTCCAAGTCTCTTTCAAGACGTGGCGGTAAAGTAAACTACAGAGGTCTTGTATCTATCGGACCAAAGGCTTTTAATTCAAGGGCCAAAGTTGAATGCGATACACTCATTCTTGACGATATTTCTTCAAGTGATACTATTCCTACAAATATCGTTTCCAACAATACTTCAACCATTGAACATGAAGCTACTGTCTCAAAGATTTCTGAAGAACAGCTTTTCTATCTGATGTCGAGAGGCTTAAGTGAAGAAGAAGCTACACAGATGATTATCCTGGGCTTTATTGAGCCGTTCACAAGAGAACTGCCAATGGAATATGCTGTTGAACTTAATCAGCTGTTGAAGATCAATATGGAAGGTTCAATCGGCTAATGAGAATTGCCACATTAAAAACCGATGAAACTGATGAGCTGGCAAAACTTGCCAAAACAATATGGCATGAATGTTTTGTGGACATTATATCGTATGAACAGATTGAATATATGACCGATATGTTTCTGTCTACTGATGCGATAAAAGAAAACATCAGGAAGGGTTATCTCTACAGAATTGTCTATGAAAAAGAAAAAATGATCGGTTTTACAGCTTCGGTAAATGAATCTGAAAGAACATTTCTTTCAAAACTGTATCTGTTAAAGGAATATAGAGGTAAGGGTTATGGAAGAAAGCTGATTGAAGATGTTCATGAGAATATGAAGCTTGAGCGTATGTATCTTACTGTAAACAAACACAACAAGGCATATGATATGTATCTTCATCTTGGCTTTGAAGTAATTGATTCTGTAATAACCGACATCGGAAACAATATGGTTATGGATGACTATGTTATGGAGAAAAAGTTTTAAAAGATAAGTTTATGACTTATCTTTTTTAGTAAAATATTGTTATGTATCTTTATGAAGTTTATGTCACCAATGAATCACTTAATGTAAATCAGTCGTTTTCTTATTATCATCTTGATAAGTTTGAATTATATACAAGAGTGAAAGTTAAATTTCATAACAGCGATAATGTTGCGATTATTGTTGAACGTAAATTTACAGATAAGACTGCACTGGAATTAAGCAGTGAGTTTGGATATACAATTCTAGAGATAAAGGAATGCATAGATGAAAAACCCGTATTGAATGCTGAGCTTTTTGAATTGGCCAAATGGCTTTCCAAGACCACTGTTTCTCCACTTATCAGCTGCATCAATACACTGCTTCCCAAGGCTTTAAGAACCTCAAAAAACATCAAAGGTCCTAAGATGTGTGAATATGTTCATCTTACTGGAAACAATGCTGAATTAAGCGAAAAACAGGCCAATCTTTTAGATCAGCTATTTGAAGGCATGGAAGCCAGTGCTGCAAGAAAGATATCTGTCTCTCTTTTCAATAAACTGATTGAGAAAAAAGCAGTAGAAGTCATAAGAAAAGAATATGAATACAAGAACAATGTGATTGATAAGACGGCATTTAAAACACTTACAGATGAACAGCTTGATGCCTATAACTCATTTGTGGAAACTGATAAGATGGTTTCACTTCTTTATGGAGTAACAGGTTCAGGAAAGACCGAAGTCTATCTGCATCTTGCCAGATATTATCTTGCACAGGGAAAAGAAGTATTGATTCTGGTACCTGAAATATCTCTTACTCCGCAGATGATTCAAAGAGTAAAAGAAAGATTTGAGGATGTAATATTCTATCATTCAGAACTCAGTGATCAGGAAAGATATGAACAGTATCACCGTGTACTTGAAGGAAAGGTTAAGATAGTTGTCGGAACAAGATCGAGTGTCTTCCTTCCTTTTAGTAATCTGGGACTTGTAATTATTGACGAAGAACACGACTCTTCCTATAAACAGGACTCAAGTCCATGTTATTCAGCAAGAAACGTGGCAATAAGAAGAGCTTATGACTTTCATGCGAAAGTGCTTCTAGCAAGTGCTACACCATCACTTGATTCCTATACCAGAGCTTTAAAGGGTGAATTCAACCTGATGAAGCTTAAAAACCGTATAAATCTGAAGATGCCGGATATCGAGATTGTCTCACTTGCTGATGAAATCAAGTCAAGAGGTTCCTATATCATCTCAAGAAGACTCTTAAGTGAACTTAAACAAACCGTTTCAAATCATAAACAGGCTATCATTCTGCTTAACAGAAGAGGGTATTCACCGATTGTCAAATGTACTTCATGTTCTAAAACGTTGATGTGTAATGACTGTGATGTTCCGCTCAACTATCACAAAGACAGCGGTTTACTGGTTTGTCATGCCTGCTCTAAGGCTTATAAAAAGATTGATATCTGTCCATATTGCGGTAAAAAGACATTGATGCAGTATGGTTTCGGTACGGAAAGAGTAGAAGAAGAAATACATAAACTCATTCCTGAAGTCAGAACGCTCAGAATGGACAGAGATACTACATCAAGAAAAGGTACACATAAGGCAATACTGGATGCTTTCGGAGAAAAGAAAGCTGATATTCTTATCGGTACACAGATGATTTCGAAAGGACTTGATTATCCTGATGTTACTCTTGTTGGAATACTGAACGGCGATGCCGGACTTATGCATCAGGATTATAATTCCAGCAAGCTGACATTTGACCTTCTGATGCAGGCAAGCGGAAGATCAGGAAGAGCTGATTCACCAGGTAAAGTAATTATTCAGGCTTATGATACTGAACACTATGCAATAAAAGCGGTACTTAAACAGGATTATGAATACTTTTTCAACATTGAGATGTCATATCGAGAAAAAGCCAAATATCCGCCATATTCCCATATAATTGCCGTTTATCTCAGTGATACCGACAGAAGCCGAATCAGTGAGTCAAGTGATTATCTTAAAGAAGAATTAAGAAAATCTGATTATAAGGTTCTTAATCCTTTAGAATTAAATAGGATACAGTCTTTGTTCCGTATCAGAATCATGCTTTTTTGTCCATCGCTTAAAGAAGGACTTGATACCGTTAATTCTGCAGTTGAAAAATATATTAAAAGGAAGGTCAGATCCAACATTAAAGTTGATGTAGACCCATTGTATCTTGAATGATAAACACCAGAGAGATAGCTTTAGAAATTCTGAATAAAACCATCAGTGACGAAGCATACGCCAATCTTTTGATGCGTACTGAACTGAATAAAATACCACCAATCAACAGACCTTTTGTTTCGGAAATGGTATATGGAGTATTAAGAAATTACTATCTTCTTGAATACCAGGTTAAAGATGAAATAAACGAGAAGACAAAACTGAATCTGAAACTTCTGATACTGATGGCTCTTTATGAGAAGTATTTCCTTAAAACAAAAGAATATGCACTGGTGAATGAATATGTTGAACTTGCCGGAAACAGATATGACAAGTCATTTGTAAATGCCGTATTAAGAAATACAAAAGAACTTACATATGCAGAAGGTGATAATGCGCTTTCTATAAACAGTTCGCTTCCTTTGTGGATTGCAAGACTTTTGAGCAAGCAGTACGATGAAGAAAAACTAAATCAGATACTCGAGGTATATTCATCAAAAGCAAAAACCTATTACCGCATCAATCACAGAAAATGCGGTATTAATGACCTCAATAAACCGGGAATAAACAGAATAAATGATGATTTCTTTACATCAGATGTTCCTTTACTTAATACTTTAGAATTCAGAAAGGGAATGTTCTATGTGCAGGATATTAATTCTGCGTGTATTACTGATAATCTTGAACTGAACAATGATTCATTATTCCTGGACATGTGTTCTGCACCCGGTTCAAAACTTTTCAATGTGCTTGAAAAGGTGAAAGAAGAAAACTGTTATGCAAATGATCTTCATTCTCACAGAGTGGAACTGATCAAGAAAAGAGCAAACCAGTTAGGATACAGTAAGGTTCATTATTTCAACTGCGATGCGACAAAACTTCCTGAAACTACTGATAAAAGGTTTGACAGAATACTGCTTGATGCCCCTTGTTCAGGCTTGGGCGTTATTTCAAGAAGACCGGATATTAAATTTCATATCAGACCTGAGTCTTTGGATGAACTTGAAAAACTTCAGCACGATCTGCTGGAAAGTGCCTATCTTCTTTTGAAAGATAAAGGCATTATGGTTTATTCTACCTGCACTGTTAACCGAAAAGAAAACGATAAACAGATTGCTCACTTTATTTCTTCACATCCTGATATGAAACTTATGAAAGAAGAAACAGTAATTAAAAAGGGTGGAGATCTCTTCTATTTTGCTAAAATGATTAAGGAATAGTATATGCGTCTTATTTATGATTTGAATCTTAAAGATCTTGAAGACTACCTGGTTGACAAAGGATTGAAACCTTTCAGAGCCAAGCAGATTTTCAAGTGGCTATACGAGAAAAATATCTCATCTTTTTCTGAGATGACCGATATCTCTAAAGATCTGATTGCGACATTTAATGAAGATTTCTATATAGATGGGCTGATCATCAAGGACAGACAGACAAGTAAGGACGGTACTATCAAGTTTTTGTTTGAACTTAAAGACGGTAACTTTGTTGAATCGGTACTGATGGTATTTGACTATGGTTTTTCTGCCTGCTTGAGTACGCAGGTCGGCTGTAATATGGGCTGTACTTTCTGTGCATCAGGATTGCTTAAAAAGCAGCGTAATCTTGAACCTGGTGAGATTGTTTTACAGGCTCTTACAATTCAGAAAGTTCTTAACGAAAGAAACGAAAGACTCGGCAATATTGTTCTGATGGGAACTGGTGAACCTTTTGACAATTACGACAATGTAATGAAAGCTTTAAGTATCATTAATTCTCCATACGGACTGGCAATAGGACAAAGACATATTTCCATTTCAACATGTGGTGTCGTTCCGATGATCAAAAGATTTGCCAAAGAGAATGTACAGTACAATCTGGCAATATCGCTTCATGCGTCAAATAACGAATTAAGAAGCAGACTTATGCCCATCAATAACGCCTATCCTCTTGAAGTTCTGTTTGAAGCTCTTCATGAATATGTCGGCAGCAATAACAGACGCATAACTTTTGAATACCTTCTTTTAAGAGACATCAATGACTCTATAGAAGACGCCAGAAACATAAAGAAACTTTTAAAGGGTCTTGATGCCTACATCAATCTGATTCCTTACAATTCAGTTGAAGAAAATGACTATGAAACCAGTTCTGATGAGAATGCGTTAAGATTCTATGACATACTCAAAAAACTGAATGTTGCTGTTACACTCAGACAGAAACGAGGAACCGATATTGATGCGGCATGCGGACAACTTCGTGCAAAGGCTATGAAAAAATGAAATATTATGGATTGAGTGACATTGGTTCTTTCCGTGAAAAGAATCAGGATTCATATACCATTATCACCAATAATAACGGTGATCTTTTAAGTGTAGTAGCTGATGGAGTAGGCGGCAGTAATGCCGGAGAAGTTGCTTCGCTTAAGACGTGTGAATTTCTTAAAGAAGAATTTCTTAAAGCCGGTGAATTTAAAGATACAGAATCACTTAAGAATTATCTGAAAGACCTTATTGAAAGGTGCAATTACTATATTTCTAAAGAAGCTTTAAAAGATTTCAGTTACTATGGCATGGGTACTACTCTTACCGGTATTGTTGTTTCAAGTTGCGGTAAAGTCGTGTTCAATGTCGGTGATTCAAGATGCTACGGCATTAAAGAAGACACGATTGATCTGTTGACTTATGATGACACGCTGGTAAACGAAATGATCAGAATGAAAGAGATAACAGAAGAAGAAGCTCTGACTCATCCTAAAAGACATTTCCTTATGAAGGCTATCGGTATGAACTCTCTTGTAAATCCGCAGGTTGAAGAGATTAGTGAATATGATTATTATCTTTGCTGTTCAGATGGACTTCACGGCTATCTTGAAGAAGACAAGATAAAAGAGATCATTATGAATAAAGAAAGTGATCTCGAAACAAAATGTTCAAATATGCTTTCATTGACGCTTCTGAAAGGAGGATATGACAATATCACTATTGTCCTTTTGAAGAATGACTGAATTACTGGGAAACAGATACAGAATTGAAAAGATTATCGGAAAAGGCGGTATGGCTACTGTCTATCTTGCCTACGACACTATACTGAACAGAGAAGTAGCAATTAAAGTGCTTAAGGATGAAATGAGTTCAGATCCTTTGGCAATCGAAAGATTCAACAGAGAAGCAAGAGCTACCGCCAGACTTGTCCATCCGAATATTGTAGAAATATACGACATCAACGATGAAGGTGATAAACATTACATCGTAATGGAATATATCAAGGGTTACACTTTAAAGAAACTTATTGAAGTAAGAGGCGCAATACCTGTCAAGGAATCTGTATGGATGATTAAACAGCTGTCATTAGCCCTTTTAGAGGCCCATACAAACGGAATTCTCCATCGTGATATAAAATCACAGAATGTTCTGATTAAACCTGATGGAACTGTAAAAATGGCTGATTTTGGCATTGCACAGGCCAATGACGATATTCAGATAACCAAACAGGATACTATTCTTGGTTCAGTTCATTATCTTGCTCCTGAACTTACCAAAGGCAAGCCTGCAAGCATGCAGTCTGATATCTATTCTTTAGGCATTGTTTTCTATGAACTCTTGGTTGGTGATGTTCCGTTTAAAGGTGACTCTGCTGTTGCTGTTGCGCTTAAACACATCAATACTCGTATTCCTTCATTGAGGAAAATCAATGATGCCATACCGCAGTCAGTTGAAAACATCATCATAAAGGCTACTGCGAAAAATCCAAAGAACCGATATGAAAATATTGCGCTGATGCTCAAGGACCTGAATGAATGTCTTAAACCTGAGCATCTGCATGACAAGAAAATTGTACTGAATGAAAATATCGAAGGTACTCAGACAATGGAAATTGTCGGTGCCTTAAAAAACAGAGAAATGGACGGACGCAAAAAAGGCATATTCTCTAAGGGTTTAGGAATAGTAGGGCTTATTGCACTTTCGCTTGTCTGTGTATTTGCGCTTGTTGCTGTACTTTATCTTTCAGGGTTTATTCATTTCGGTAAAGAATCAAAGCTTACAATAGTTCCGGATGTAGTAGGCATGTCAATTACAGATGCCAAGGATGTTCTTGATGAGGCTACTCTTTCCATTGATTACGACAATATTGAAAGAGTTATGACTGATGATAAACCGATCGATGTAATCATCGAAATTGAGCCTCTTGAAGGTGAAGAGGTAAACAAATATTCAAAGATTAAACTGGTTGTTTCAAGCGGTATCTACAAGAAAATGCCTTCATACATCGGTTTGAGCATTGAAGAAGTAAAAGATATGCTCAAAGATACAAAAATAATCGCAAAATATGATTATGTTGAATCAGAATACGAATCAGGAACTATACTTACCCAGTCATTAAAAGAAGGGTATAAATATGATGAAAACTCTCTGACAGAGATAACATTTGAAGTATCTGGCAAATCTGAACCGATTTATATTGAAAATCTTTCACATCGCAATGTTGATGAAGTCTTTGAAGAACTGACAGAAAAAGGAGCAGTTGTAGAAAAGATACTTCTGTCGGATGATGAACTCAACAGTGAAATTTTGAAAGAATATGCTGAAAACACAGTTGTCAAATACTCTCCATATGAAGGATCAACAATTGAAGAGGGGGCAACTGTAAAACTGTATTATTACCTGAAGGAGGGAAACTGATGATAATAGCACCATCTGTACTGTCACTGGATTATTCTGATTTCAAAAATCAGCTCAATACACTAAACAGAACTGTAGAATGGATACATTTTGATGTCATGGACGGTCACTTTGTGCCTAATCTGACATTTGGTCCTGACATTCAGAAAGCATTCAGAAAGAATACATCATTATTTATTGATACACATCTGATGGTCAGCAATCCTGAATTCTTTGCCGATGTATTCATTAATGCCGGAAGTGATCAGATAACCTTTCATTATGAAGTCTATGACAATGATGAAGACTGTATTAAACTGATAAAGAAAATCAAAAACAAGTATGTAAAAGCCGGAATTTCCATTAAACCTAAAACCCCTGTAAGTGCCATAAAGGGTATTCTTCCATATGTTGACAATGTGCTTGTAATGTCTGTAGAACCGGGTTTCGGAGGACAGAAATTCATCGAAAATGCTCACGCAAAAATAAAAGAATTATCCAGGCTGAAAAAAGAAAACGGCTACAGTTATCACGTTGAAGTGGATGGGGGAATAAATGATCAGATTTCCAGATCCGTATTGCTAGATGGTGCCGATGTACTGGTAGCCGGAAGTTTTATCTTTAACGGGAATATCGAGTCCAATGTTGAATCATTAAGAAATACAGAACCAAAACTATAAAAAAAGACCGAAAGGTCTTTTTTGATACAAAAATAAAACCACATCACTGTGGTATTTACTTTTTTTGATAATTAAGCAGCTTTAGCCTGAGTTTTCAGAGTTCTAAGTGCACGGGCAGAAACGCGAACCTTCTGTGGTTTGCCATCTACCATAAGTGTTACTGTTTGAAGATTTACATTCCATTTACGGCGTGTAGCACGAAGTGAATGTGAACGATTATTTCCTGATAAAGCTCTTTTACCTGTAATTTCGCATACTCTAGACATACCGGATTGCCCCCTTTCATAAATACGCTTATTTATAATACCACAACAAATTATATTAAATCAACGACTTTTAATAAGTATTTTATAACTCAATATGCGTTACTGTTGTGAATGATTGTTCATTATTTCATAAACTTAATTCAATATTAAACTAATGTATATATATTTATAAAAAATAGTGTTCATTTATGATTTATATGGTAAATATGGTGTGCTAAAATTTAATTGATATTATGCCTAAAGAATTATATGCCTCTTTAGAACTTTCAGAAAAAGAAGTAAGGGTATTGGTAAGTGAATGCTTCAACACCCGTTTTAATATACTGCAGGTTGTAAGAATTCCGTGTAATGGTTTAAAGAATTTCAGAATTACTGACCGCGAAGAAATAGTCCGTGCTATTAAAGAAGCAAAAAAAGAAGTCCTGAACAAGATTGGATCAGATCTGCATAAGGCCATTTTGCTTATACCTCCTGTCAATTTTAAAAGGATTGCACTGGAAACTGAAATCATACCTGATGAAAAAGGTCTGTCAAGAGATGATGTGCTTCGAGCATTAAACAAAACCCTCGAGATTGAGATTGATCCGGACCTGCTTGTAATCAACAGGGTTCCGGTAAGTTATACAATAAACGGCATTACGTCAAAAAGAATTCCATATAAAGAAATCTCTGATTCTGCCAGAATTGAAATTGATCTGTTATGTGCTGATAAGAACCTGACATTTGATTATGTATCACTGGTAGAAGAAAGCGGTATTGAAGTAATTGATATCTGCCTTAGCAATTATGCAATATGCAAAGAAGCATCATTGTTTGAGCAGTCTACAAACAGAAATATCATCCTTCTTGACATAAATGATAACTATACAAATATGTCACTGATTGTAAAGGGCAAGATGATGACCTGCGAGGTTATTGAAAAAGGTATTGAAAGTTTTGCAAAAGACCTTTATGAGAAATACTCTATTCCGTTTGTGAAGATGTCAAGACTGATCAAATACAATGGTTCCAGAGACATCGAAAGCAAGGATACGGTCTATGCCTATAACCGCAATAAAGGCAATGTGAATATTTCACTAAGTGAACTTAATACTGCGATTCTTCCGTATGTGAAAGATTATCTTGACAATATAGCCGAGATGTCCAAACCGGTTATTGAGTCAAAGGAAACATTCTTTGCGGTAGTATCTGAAGGCAGTGATATGCTGCTGATTGCCGATATCCTTAAAGAAAAGACCGGATGTGAAATAAAGATGATTCATCCTGATTCAATCGGTGTAAGAGAAGCCAATCTAATAAGCCTGTACGGATCACTGTTTGCCGCTAAGGAAATGATTGATATTTCACAGAAAAACGTCTGCTGTCTTGATGAATTTGAATTCAACAATGTAGTGGACAGAAAAATATTTGAAGATGAAGGTGAAACCTTCACGACCAAGATAAGAACATTTTTTAAACAATATATGGATAAGGAGAATGATTAATGACCAGACTAGATTATAACCAGGTAGTAAAGATTAAAGTATTCGGTGTTGGCGGCGGTGGCTGTAATGCTGTTAACCGCATGGTTAATGACGGCGTTAAAGGCGCAGAATTCTATGTAGTAAACTCTGATATTCAGTGTCTGAATGTTTCTGCGTGCAAGAACAGAGTTGTCATCGGTAAGGAACTGTGCAAAGGACAGGGCTGTGGTGCTGATCCTGAAAGAGGTCAGAAAGCTGCCATTGAGTCATCTGAAGAAATAAAGAAACTTATTCAGGGAACAGATATGGTATTCATTACTGCCGGAATGGGCGGTGGAACAGGTACTGGAGCTGCTCCGGTATTTGCCAAGATTGCTAAAGAATCTGGTGCTTTGACTGTTGCTATTGTAACTACTCCTTTTGATTTTGAAGGTACAAAAAGAAGCAATCAGGCAAAGATTGGTCTAGAAAAACTGAAAGAATACTGTGATTCATTAATTGTTGTTTCCAACAATAAACTGTTGTCAGTTATCGGAAAGATTCCTCTTATGGATTCATTCAAAGAAGCTGACAACGTATTAAGACAGGGCGTACAGACTATTACAGATCTGATTGCTGTGCCTGCATTCATCAACCTGGATTTTGCTGATATTGAAACCGTTATGAAAGGCAAGGGAACTGCTTTAATCGGTATCGGTATGGCAAAAGGTGAAGATAAGGCTAAAGTTGCTGCTCAGCATGCGATTGAGTCTCCGCTTCTTGATGCTCAGATCAAAGGCGCAAAATCTGCTATCGTCAATATTACAGGCGGTGCTAATGTTTCTATCTATGATTCAAGTGTTGCAGTTGACTATATCAGAGAAGCTGCCGGCGGAAATATTGATATTATCTATGGTGTAGCAATCAATGAACAGCTTGATGACAATATTATCGTTACTGTAATTGCTACCGGTTTTGAACTGAACAGTCCAAACGTACAGGTTAAACCTCAAATCAATCCTGTATATTTCCAGAATGAACAAGAACCTGAAACAAAGGTCGAAGAAGAACCTGCAGTTGAAAGAAACGAAACAGTTGTTAAAGAAAAGGAACAGGATGGTATTCCATCATTCTTCAAATCAAGATTCTAGTATATGAAAAACATCTGTGATCTGCATACGCATTCTGTGCTTTCAGGACACGCTTTCTCTTCAGCAACAGAGAATATTGCATATGCAAAAAGTATCGGTATCAGATACTATGGACTTTCTGAACATCAGACAGACAATGTCGGTATCGGCGTACAGAAATATGTCGGAAGCAATATGCGCGTATTCCCAAGAGAAGTAGATGGAATGAGAATACTGCGCGGAATGGAATTCAACATTCTTGAAAAAGGCAATATTGAACTGTTTGAGTCAAAGACTAACTATCTTGACTATGGTATAGCTTCAATGCATTCATACATGTATTCAAAAGATCATACATTTGAAGAGAATACTGAAGCTTATCTTAATGTGCTTGATAATCCGCTGATAAACATTGTCGGTCATATTGATGATGGAAATTATCCTTGTGATATCTACAATATCGTCAAAAAAGCCAAAGACTTGGGTAAACTGGTTGAACTGAACAATACTTCAATGCATCCGGATTCGCCAAGAAAAAACGGCAGAGAAAACTGTGCAAAACTTATTAAGGCCTGTATAGATCTTGATATGCCGCTTATTATCAACTCTGATGCTCATATCTGTTATGACATCGGAAGAATGGATTTTGTATATCCTTTGGCCAAAGAACTTGGTTTTAAGGACGAAAATATTCTGAATTTCAATGAAGAGCTCTTCTTGAAATATTTCGGGTAACTAGTAAAATAAATATATTTGAAGAAAGGATGTGATTTTAAAGTGGACCCGTCAGCCACAATTCCAATATTAAATAAAAGGCATGGTGATGCCTCATGAGTTACAATCTGATAATTGTACTTATCGTTCTGATCATATTAAGTGGATTCTTTTCAGCAACTGAAACAGCATTCACATCTTTAAACAGAATCAGAATGAAATATCTGGCCAATAATGGTGATAAACGTGCAGAAAAGATTCTGGAGTTGCTTGATAACTACACCTCTTTGCTGTCTACGATTCTAATAGGAAACAATGTTGTAAATATATTCTCTGCTTCACTGGCAACAGTGCTTTTTGTTGCGGTATTCGGTGAAAACGGTGTTACTTACTCTTCACTTACAATGACGCTGATTGTTCTTGTATTTGGAGAAATAGGCCCTAAAACACTGGCTAAGCAGCAGCCTGAGAAGTTTGCGATGTTTGCACTTCCGTTCATATCTGTACTTGTGTTTATTCTTAAACCTGTTGCTGTTATATTCAATGGGCTTGAAACACTGCTTTCAAAAACATTCAAATCTGAAGATGCTGAAAACCTGAGAGCAGAAGAATTTGTAACTATGGTAGAAGAAGCAAATGAAGATGGCGATATGGATGACGAAGAAGCAGATCTTATAACCAATGCAATTGAATTTGATGATGTTGATGTATCTGAAATCTTTACACCAAGAGTTGATGTTATTGCGATAGATATTGATGAAGATTCAATGGATGATATCGAAAAAGCATTCAGAGAATCAGGATATTCGAGACTTCCAGTCTATAAAGAGTCAATTGACAATGTTGTTGGTGTTATTCATGAAAAGGATTTCTATTATATCTACTATAAAGAGAAACTTAAAAAGGTTGATTCTATTCTGCAGGAAGTGGTCTATACCAGTGAACATGTAAAGATTGATGCTTTATTAAGACAGCTTCAGTCCAGCAAACTTCATATGGCAGTGGTTCTTGATGAATACGGCGGTACAGCCGGAATCATTACAATGGAAGATATTCTGGAAGAACTTGTCGGTGAAATCTATGATGAACACGATGAAATAGTTGAATACTTCAATAAACTCAATGAAAATGAATACATCGTCAACTGTGAAGTTGATGTTGATGAATTCTTTGAATACTTCGATATGAAACCTGAAGAAGAATACGACTTCAACACCTTAAGTGCCTGGGTTATTCATATGATGGATAAAATCGGTGATGTAGGTGAGACATTTGACTATGAAAATCTGCATATCACAATAACCAAGACTGACAAGAAAGTAATCGAAGAGATAAAAGTAGAAATAATCAAGGAAGACGAATAGTCTTCCTTTTTGAAGTATAATTTAGACATGCAGCAGTATTTTACTGATTTGAAAGCTGAAATAAACAGAGAGATTCCACTTGATGCGGATTCCCTTTATCATCTCAAAAAAGTATTAAGAAAACAGAATGGCTGGAATTTCAGAATAGCTGATTGTACAGGTACAATCTATCTTGCCGAACTGAATGGAGATTGTGCCTTAATAAAAGAAAATACCCATGAGAATAATGAACTGGATACAGATATAACCGTTATTCTGGCGCTTGTAAAATCAGACAAGTTTGAAATGAGTCTGCAGAAACTGACTGAACTCGGAGTAAAAAGAATTGTTCCTTATAATGCCAGAAGATCAGTTGTTGAAATAACCAAAAATTCAAAACTTGACCGTTTCAGAAAAATTGTCAAAGAAGCAAGTGAACAGTCTCACAGAAACATCATTCCTGAAGTATGTGAAGCAGTAAATCTGAAAGATATCAGGAATTATATGTCAAAGAATAACTACATCGCTTATGAAAAGGAAGACGAAAAGTTTTCTGATATTGACTGTAAAGAATCGGTAACCGTGGTTATCGGACCTGAAGGCGGTTTTGAACCGGCTGAATTTGAAAAATTCAGAAAGCTTGGCTTTAAATCAATAAGTCTTGGCAAGAGAATACTGCGTGCAGAAACAGCTGCAATTTTTATGACATCACTGATTGTTGCGAAAAATCTATGAAAACATATGCAAAGATGGTACTGGGATGCAAGGTCAATGACTATGAAGCTACCTGCATCACCAATGAAATGGACAGACACTTTATAGAAGTGTCTTTTAATGAAAAAGCAGATATCTATCTGATTTTTACCTGTTGTGTAACAAATGTTGCTGAAGCAAAGACGCGAAAGTTCTTTCATAAAGCCAGAAGACTTAATCCTGACGGTTATATCGTTGCGATTGGCTGCCTGTCTCAGATTAAAGGAGATACCGAGGATTTTAAAGATGTCGATCTGATAATCGGATCAAGCAAAAAAGATAAAGCAGTCGAAATGATTATTGAAGGTTATAAAGGCTCTCAAGTAGAAAACAGGCAGGTTTTTGAATATGAAAACCTATCTGTTGATGACTATCCAGGTAAATCCAGAGCCTTCCTGAAGATTCAGGATGGCTGTAACCAGTTCTGCACTTATTGCGTAATTCCTTATACAAGAGGCAGAGAAAGAAGCCTTGACCATAAAGAAGTATTAAACTATGCAAAAAAACTGGAGAATTCTTATGAGGAAATAGTTCTGACAGGCATACATACAGGAAGATATTTTGATGGTGAATATCATCTTGTTGATTTACTGAAAATGCTTCTTGAAAAAACAAAGCTTAAGACAATAAGACTGTCTTCAATTGAAATGACTGAAGTAACAGATGAAATAATTGAGCTGATGAAAAACTCTGATGGCAGAATTGCTCATCATCTGCATATACCCGTACAGGCCATGTCTGATGATGTGCTCAAGGATATGCATAGACCATACACAATTGAAGAATTCATCAAGAGAATCGAATATATCAGAATTAAATTGCCTGATGTAGCAATTTCAACAGATCTGATTGTCGGGTTTCCTGGTGAAACAGACGAAATATTCAATGACTCTTTAAAAAATATGGATAAAATCAGATTTTCTTTCATCCATGTATTCCCTTATTCCAAAAAAGAGGGAACAGTTGCTGAAAAGATGAAGAATCATGTTCATCCTGATACAAAGAAGGCTAGAGTTAAAACAATTGAAAATACCGAGAAAAAATATACTCTTGAATACAACAGGTCTTTTATCGGAAAGGACGTAGAAGTACTTATTGAGAAAACCGATGAAGAATATTCATATGGATATTCAAAACAGTATTTCTATGTGAAATCAAAAACAAAACTGAATGTTGGTTCATTATATAAGATAAGAATTGATGAAGTTAATGAAAGTGAGATAATTGGAACGTATGTATCTTGATCAGATATTTTCAAAAGCTCCGCATATAGAAATCAATCAGTTGTCGACAGATTCAAGAATGCCTATGAACAATGCTATTTTCTTCTGTATTGAAGGAGTTGTTTATGATGGCCACAAGTTTGTTGAACAGGCTATAGTCAATGGCGCAAAAGTTGTTATCTATGAAAAAGATATTGATACAACGCTTAATGCGATTTTTATCCGCGTAAATGATGTTGTTGAAGTACTTTTAAAGGTGGCTGACGCTTTCTATGGACATCCAGCGAACGGTATGGATACTTATGTTGTGTCTGGCTGCTATGGAAAGTCTATGGTCAACTATCTTCTAAGGGAAGTGCTTTTACGTTTTGAAAAGACCGGAACAGTAGGCGAAAGAGGAATTGACGATGGACTTGGTTACTACATTAATCCAGCCAGAACGCTTTCGATAATCGATCTGTTCAGAACTCTTAACAAAATGAAGAACAACAACATTACTTCTGCCGTTTTTGAATCATCCGTCATGAATCTTTCATACAGAAAGCTTGATGGAATAAAACCGAAAGCTTTTATTTATACTGTTACAGGTGAAGAATCCTTAGAATTCAGAGAAATGAACAAAGACTATGAAAAGTCACTGTTTGAATATATGTCGTCTTTGCCAAGAGAGACACAGATGATCATCAACGCTGATGATATTCTTTATAAAGACATGATGCTGAACACATCAAACAGATATATATCATATGGCTGTTCCGATTCAGCGGATTTAAGAATAACTTCTGTAGCATTAAGTGCAGAACACAGTTCTTTCAATATAATTTACGGAAACGACAAATATCACATAGAAAGTAAACTGGTAGGAATTTCTTCTGTATACAATATTGCTGCTGTTCTTGCTGCACTATCACTTAAATATCCGATGAATCAGCTTATTGAAGTTATTTCAGAAATCAAACCTTTTGCAGGGTGCTGTCAGCAGATTGATGAAGGTCAGAATTTCCACGTAATAATTGATGGAGCAAGTTCATTCCAGACAATTTCAAGAGTATACAGTTTTGCCAAGCTCATCTCTAAAGGAAAGAAGATAATTGCTGTTGTTCCTGTCAATTATATTGATAACGCCGTAAAACTGAATGATCTTATGTATCTGTCCCAGGATGTATGTTCACTTATCATACTTACAAGTGGAGATACATATGGAAAAGATATTTCAGATCTTCTTAACAAGGCTGAAAAAGCTGTTACAAAAACCAAGTGTGTTGTAATCAACGACAGACAGTCTGCTATTGAAGTAGCACTTGATTCGGCAAACAGCGAAGATATTGTATTGCTGCTTGGAAAGGGTGAAGAAAACTTTATTTATAAACAGAATGGTAAAGTTCATTACGATACAGATGAGGTTATTACCAGAAATTATCTTAAAAGGATGAATGATACGTCTTTGGATGCATATTTTGATTTGTAATTTAAAAAACTTATGTTAAAATAGAAATTGCCGAAAAAAGGGGGTGTAATTGCATGGCTAGAGTTATCGTTAAAGAATCTGAACAACTTGATGACGCATTAAGAAGATTCAAGAGACAGGTATCTCGTAATGGCACTCTTCTTGAAGTAAGAAAGAGAGAATATTACGTAAAACCTGGCGTTAAGAAAAGACTTAAGCAGGAAGCTGCTCGTAAGGCTAGACGTTCTAAATAGTTCAATTAAATCAGTTCAAATGAACTGATTTTTTTATATAATTTAGGTATGTATACATTTGACATTTCAAAACTGACAAGTGAAGAAATAAAGGAACTGGCTGGAGTTAACGATGAAAACCTGAAGTTTTTGTCTGAAACATACAGAACAGACATAGTATTAAGAGACAATGAAATCAAATTTTTAAGTGATGATGAAGAACTTTTCAAAAAGTTCAAAAGTCATCTTGAAAGAGTAATTGCCAATGAGGATATTTCATATGACTCAATCAAACAGTCATATAAAGACAAGGATTGTTTCTTTCTTGATAAAGTACTGGGATATACTTTTTCCGGTAAACCAGTAAAGCCAAGAACACTCAATCAGTATAAATTATCAGAAGCAATCAGAAATTCTGAGCTGGTATTTGCGATAGGTCCGGCAGGAACCGGCAAAACTTATATTGCCATTCTTGAAGCTGTTAAAGCCTATAAGGAAGGCCAGGTTAAAAAGATAATTCTCACGCGTCCTGCAGTAGAGGCAGGTGAGTCACTGGGATTTCTTCCAGGAGATTTAAAAGAAAAGATTGACCCGTACCTGATGCCTTTGTATGATTCGCTTTATGACATTATGGGACAGGAAACAACAGAAAAACTGATTGAAAAAGAAGTTATTGAAGTACTTCCTCTTGCCTATATGCGCGGAAGAACACTTAATGAGGCATTTGTGATACTTGATGAATCACAGAATACAACAAAATCTCAGATGCTTATGTTTCTGACCCGTCTTGGTAAAGATTCAAAGATGGTTGTCAATGGTGATGTAACTCAGATTGATCTGAACATCGCTAAAAACAAATCAGGTCTTATAGTGGCTAAAGAGAAACTTGCCAGAGTAAAGAAGATTAAGTTTATAGAGTTTACGAACAATGATATTGTACGTAATCCGCTTGTACAGATGATAATAGAAAATTTTGAATGATATGGATAAATTATTTATAGCTTCCAGCAATGCACATAAAATAAAAGAAATCAGAAAGATCCTCAGTGATAACGGTTTTAATACTGAAGTATTATGTCCGAAGGATTTCAACGACTTTGAAGAAGTGATTGAGGATGGTTTTACATTTAAAGAAAACGCTGAAATCAAAGCCAGATATTATTACGGTAAGTATCATCTTCCGACTCTTGCTGATGATTCAGGAATCTGTATTGATTATTTCGGTGGTTTTCCTGGACTTCATTCAGCGAGATTTCTTGGACAGTATGAAACTTATGAGAAAAACGAAATCATTCTGAAAATGATGAAGGGCATAAAGAACAGGAAAGCGCATTATATATGCGGACTTGTTTATATGGACGAAAATGGTTCCAGATATTATGAAGGCAGATTTGATGGAGAAATATCAACTTATCAGAACGGAACAGAAGGTTTTGGCTACGATCCGATATTCTATCTTCCTGAATATGGCAAAAACGCAGCCGAAATAAAAGGAATCAAAGATACGACAGGGCACAGATTCCAGGCATTAAGCAAATGGATACAAGACATAAAATAAGCACCATTTTAAGGCCACTGACCTTTATTCTTTTGTGTATAGTAATAATAATCACAACGATAGATCTGTGCTGTTTTGACCGTGATTTTTATACTGAAGAATATATTAAATCAGATACGGCTTCAGTCATAAAAACAAGTGAAGAAAATCTAGAAAAGATGACCGATGTGGTTCTTGAATATCTTAAAGATAAAGATAAGACCATGGATTTAAGACTTATGGTAAACGGTAAAGTACAGGAAGTATTTTCTGTTAGAGCAAAGACACATATGATCGATGTGAGAAATCTCTATCTTAATGCGCTAGAAATAAGAAATATTGCATTGGTAATGTTGACTGTCTGCGTAATAGGAATGGCGCTGTTAAAAGAAAAACCAGCAGAACTTCTGAAGTCATACATTTCTGTATTGAAGTGGATGGGTTTTATCTTTACAGGTATAGGCGTATTTGCGCTTGTTGACTTCAATACATTCTGGATCGGATTTCATAAACTGTTATTCACCAATGATCTCTGGCTTCTTGACTATGACGATGTACTTGTCAACATGGTTAATGAAACATTCTTTTTTGACCTTGTCATTAAAATAGTTGTTATTATACTTTTGTCATTTATTCTGATATATTCATTACTGTATATAGGGAAAAGAGTTATTAAATATGAAGATTAATGTAGTATTGTATGAACCGGAAATTCCACAGAACACAGGTAATATTATACGTACCTGCAGTGCTTTTGAAATGTCACTGCATCTGATTGAGCCACTTGGATTTGAACTTGATGAGAAACATCTGAGACGTGCAGGAATGGATTATGTTGAAACACTTGATTATCATCTCTATCCAAACTGGGAGGCATTCTACAGCACGCATAAAGATAAGGGACAGTTTGTCTATTTTTCAAGATATGGAATGCAGTCATTTGAAAACTGTGTATTTGACACAAATGCTGAAGAAATCTTCATTCTTTTCGGTAAAGAATCAACCGGTATACCCCGTGATATATTGAAAAATCATCTTGAAGAAACATACAGACTGCCAATGAAGGCAAGTGCCAGAAGCCTGAATCTTTCAAACTGTGTGGCAATCGGCGCATTTGAATGTTTAAGACAGGTTGGCTTTTCTGACTTATCAAAAGTTGAAGTAATCAAGGGCGAAGACTGGCTTTTGAAGTAATGGTATAATGGCGTTATGAAATTCAGACAGTGTTTACTATTTATGTTTGTGACAGTCATCTTCCTGACTTGTTTTTGTGTCATCAACAGCAAGTATGACCGTCTTTCACGTTATCCATATGAAGATGAAAATGCCAGATATCTCATAAAGAAGTACATGAGTGATGAAGATATTGAGTACATTATTGATTATGCAATCACACCAGGTTACTTCATTAAATATATCGAATGTCCTGATTTTAATATCTATCATGTTGATGCCTACGACAAAGCAGGTGCTTTTTATTGGTATGCAGATAAAAATGATGTTGTAAAGCTGGTTGAAACTATCTACAATTTCGACAACAGTGAAGATATTGATTACTATATGTCACTTTTGGGAAATTATCATTTTGATGAAATGAGTTATTATCTTAACCACCAGGATGAATTTGAAGGCCTGATGCTTTCAGATAATCCATCCGAATTCTCTGATGAGATTGAAAGTGATAAAACAGTCGGTATATATGCACCTAGAGATATGTTTGCAAATGGCAATGTTGTATTAAATGAAAATGCATTATATGCATATGAAACTTCATTAAATGAAATAAATGAAACTTTCAATTGCAGTAATTTCGGTGGTATCAAGGAATCTGACAGTTATCTTTCATATAAAGATCTGAAAGAAAGAAATGCCAACCCAGGCAGAAATATTCATCAGCTTGGAAACTCTGTTGATATTGATCTGAGTAACTCCATATTCCTTAACAACGCTGATTATGTCACTATGAAAGATATTTTTGAAAGTCATGGCTTTGAGATTGATGAATGTATGTTTTCAGAATTTCATCTGACCTATAAAGGTGATATTCAATGATCAGAATTGTTTTGGCCAGTGACAATCATCAGGACATGGATTCTATCAGAAAAATACTTAAAGCTGAGCCTCAGGCTGATTATTATCTGCACTGTGGTGATTCATGTCTTACAAAAGATGAAATGAGACCTTTCATTTCAGTCAGGGGTAACAATGACTACAATGGTGATTTTGAAAAACTCAGAACTGTAAAAATAGGGGACCACAATATTTTACTGATTCATGGCCACCATGAGATCTATTATGATTCATTTGAAACACTTGCTGGTATTGCCAGAAATCATGACTGTGACATTGTGTTCTTTGGCCATACTCACAGATATACCGATATTACATATGACGGTATTAGAATGATTAATCCCGGTTCAACATATTACAACCGTGATCTATCAAAACCATGCTATGCAGTTGTAACTATTGATGGTGAAAAGATAACAGCAGAAAAGAAAGAAATTGCTTGATTTATTCAGGTGATATTGTTATTATATTAGAGCAATAAAAAGATTGTAGAAAGTAGAAGACCACTTCTCGCCTGATTTCCTTAAGGGAATGGGCCAAATGTTACAGACTCTAGTATATGTAATGTTAAGTGGGCTTTGTCTCGCTTTTTATTTAGTTGGAGGTGCTATTTATTACAAGGAAAAACCAGAATGACGATTTAGTCAATGAAAGTATTCGTTTCAAAGAAGTGTTCCTGATCGGTCCAAATGGAGAACAGATGGGAACAATGTCAAAGTGGGATGCACTTAATAAGGCTCAGGAAGAAAACCTGGACTTACTGTGTGTAGCTCCAAACGCTCAGCCACCCGTATGCAAGATGGTTGATTATGGAAGATATCGTTTCGAACAGCAGAAGAAGGCTAAAGAAGCAAAGAAGAAACAGGCAGTTACAGAACTTAAACCTTTACGTTTATCACCTGTAATTGACACAAACGACTTTAACACCAAACTTAAACAGGCAACTGGCTGGGTTAATGAAGGTAAAAAGGTCAAAGTTGATATGCGTTTCAGAGGTCGTATGATGACTCGTCAGGAAGTTGGTATCAAGATTATGAATGAGTTCATTGAAAAAATGTCAGAGATTGCCGTGGTTGATAAACAGCCAAAACTAGAAGGCAATATCATGTCCTGTACATTAACACCTAAAAAGAAATAGGAGGGTAAACAAATGCCAAAGATGAAAACAAAAAAGACCTTTGCCAAGAGAGTTAAAGTAACTGGCACAGGCAAGTTAGCTAGACATCACAACTTTACAAGCCACTTTGCAGCTAACAAAACACACAAACAGAAGGTTCAGTTAAGAAAGGCCGGCCTGGTATCTCAGTCAGACTACAAGAGAGACAAGGCATTACTTCAGGGATAGGAGGAATAAACAATGAGAGTAAAAGGTTCAACTCCTACTAGAGACAGACGTAAGAGAGTATTAAAACAGGCTAAAGGTTACTTTGGCTCTAAACATTTACTGTTCAGAACTGCTCATGAACAGGTTATGCATTCATTAAGATATTCTTGGATTGACAGAAGAAAACTTAAGAGAGAAATGCGTAAATTATGGATCGCTAGAAT
Organism: Solobacterium sp. UBA1761; assembly: GCA_002315565.1. Taxonomy (GTDB): domain Bacteria; phylum Bacillota_I; class Bacilli_A; order Erysipelotrichales; family Erysipelotrichaceae; genus Colivicinus. Next base: position 44,442 of record DCHD01000002.1, read on the forward strand.
CAATGCTGGTGCTAGAATCAATGACATGTCATATTCTCAGTTAATGCATGGTCTAAAGATCGCTAATGTTACAATCAACAGAAAGATGCTTTCTGAAATCGCTATTCATGATCCAGAAGGATTCAAATCAATCTGCGAAACAGCTAAAAAGGCTATCAAAGAAGGTCCTAAGGCTATCGTAGTTGAAGAAGCTCCAGCAGAAGAAAAGAAAGCTCCTGCTAAGAAAGCTGCTGCTCCAAAAGCTGAAAAAGAAGAAAAGCCAGCTGCTAAAAAGGCTCCTGCTAAGAAAGCTGAAAAACCAGCTGCTGAAAAGAAGCCAGCTGCTAAGAAAGCTCCTGCTAAGAAAGCTGCTAAAGCTGAATAATTCATTCACGGGAAATCCCGTGAATCTGGCCAATTGGTGAAACGGTTAACACATTGCCCTCTCAAGGCAACATTCACGGGTTCGAATCCCGTATTGGTCACCATAATAAAAAATAACAAAGACTGCTGTGCAGTCTTTTAATATATATAAAATAATTATAAATATCTAAAATAATTGATATTGTAAACGATTACATTTTTGTTAAACTTAAATTGCATTATAATAGCCAATCCACAATATGGCTGATGCGAAAGGAGAAAAAGTATCCGTGGACCCGCGGTACGACATAGTGGAGACATGCCGTATGCATTTGTCTAGCTCGACTTATGCGAGAGAGTGTTCGAGGTTTCGACACAATTAGGGCTTAGGAAAAATGGCAGAAGTAAAACTAGTCAACATTAAGAAGATTTATCCGTACTGAAAGAAGACAGAAAGAAGAGAAAAGAAGACAAGGCTGAAAAGAAAGTTAATCTTCAGATTACTGATGAAGAGTTCATTGAACTGTTGGCAAGAAAGAATGATTATTACAGGGAAATGCTGAAGGAACTTACTCCTGAGGCTGTACTTCCTGGAGTTCTTGATACTATTGAAATGCTAAAGAATAAAGGCATCAGAATAGCACTTTTCTCTGTCAGCAAGAATACTCCGGCAATACTTGAAAGGCTGAATATTACTGAAGTCTTTGATGAAATTGTATGTGGAAATGACATCGTTAATTCCAAACCTCACTATGAAGGTTATCTGCTCGCTAGTGACAGACTTGGAATTGATCCTAGACTATGTGCGATGGTAGAAGATTCAAAAGCAGGTATCGAAGGCGCAAAAGCTCTTTCAATGAAGACTGTTGCTATTATGGAATCAAATATCTGTAATGCTGATGTCTGGATAACTTCTACGAGTGAACTTGGAAGAATTATTAGTTTAATAAAAGAACTGCTCGGGCAGTTCTTTTATATACGGACAGATATTAGTCTATAATCTAAATAAGGAGATTTTTATTATGCTTAATAAATTTTTGAAGTCAAGAATCAAAACAGCAAAATCTTTAGTAAATGAACTTTCTAAGTCCTATGATTATGTTTCTGTTTTGGGTTCTTATGCAAAGACAAAACGCATTGTTTCATCAACAAAAACAACTGGTATTGATGAAATGGATAATGAATGTGGATTTGTTATTAAGGTTTACAAAGACGGAAGATATTCTGAATATTCATGTGATGATATTGATGGTTTAAGTGTCAATACTGTTAAAAAAGCTATCACTCTTAAAGATGTCCCTGAATTCAGGAAAGTACCTGTATTAAAAGAAGATAAGACCGTTAAATCTTACGCAAGAGAAGATGGTCATCCTCTTGGCAATAAAGAGATACTTGAAAAGCTTGAAGCAATAAGACACGAACAGGAAAAATACAATGAAAAGATTATTCTTTCCAATCTTGTATATATCAAGCACGAAGTGTCAAAGATATTTGTTTCAACAAATAAATGCCTTGATCAGAAGTATGACTGGATTAACGGCATCATGGTTGTTGTAACAAGAGATGGCAACAATATCCAGCAGAATTTCCACACTGAAAATGAAGCAGACAGCGAACTTGTACTAAAGGAACTTGATGAAGTTAAATTCAGAGAAGCTGATGTTGCATTGAAGATGCTGGAAGCTAAACCGATTGTTCCTGGTGTTTATGACATCATTACAGATCAGTCCATATCAGGCCTTATAGCTCATGAAGCATTCGGACACGGTGTTGAAATGGATATGTTTGTAAAAAACCGCGCAAAAGCTAAAGACTATGTAGGTAAATATGTAGCAAGTCCTATTGTCAATATGTATGATGGTGCTGCTAGTGCTTTATCTGCGGCTTCATACTTCTTTGATGATGATGGTGTTGAAGCTCATAATACCCAGATTATCAAAGACGGTATTCTTGTTTCAGGTATTTCCGATTCTTTAAGTGCTCTTGAACTTGATAAAGAACCTACTGGTAATGGCAGAAGAGAATCTTATGAAAGAAAAGTTTATACAAGAATGACTAATACTTTCTTTGCGAAAGGAAAAGACAAGTTTGATGACATGGTCAAGTCAATTAAACATGGCTATTATCTCTGTCAGACCAACAACGGTATGGAAGATCCGAAGAACTGGCAGATTCAGTGTACAGCAGCTTATGGACTTGAAATAAAAGACGGTAAGTTTACAGGTGAGATTGTTGCTCCGGTTGTAATAAGCGGATATGTAGTAGATCTGCTTTCAAGCATTTCCATGGTATCTGATGATTTTAAAGTTATCGGTTCTGGAATGTGTGGTAAAGGTCACAAAGAATGGGTTTTTGTTTCTGATGGTGGACCAAATCTGAAAGCGAGGGCAAAGTTAGGCTAATGAAGACAAATGATATTATTAAAATTCTTAAAGAAAACAAGAAAATCGCTGATTATGAACTCACTGTTACAGAAAAGAAATCAAGAGAACTTTTCTATGTCCTTAAGAATCTGGAAATAAACCGTGCAACCGAGATTACAAAAAACAGAATAACTGTCTATGTAGACAAAAAAGACAAACGCGGTTCTACAACCATAATGATTACTTCAAGTGATGATGAAAAATCAGTTGTTAAGAAAGTTAATGATGCTGTTGTAAAAGCTTCGCAGGCACTTAATCCATATTTCCCTTTACAGAACAAAACTGTCAATATAAAGGAAAAATGCGAATTCAAAGAAGACCTCAATGAAGTTGCATTAAAGATTGGTAATGCAGTATTCAAAGCTGATGTTTATAAAGAGGGCTGGATTAACTCAACTGAAATATTTGTTTCCAAATATACAAAACATTTCATTAACTCAAAAGGAATTAATCACAGCTATGAATTCTTAAGATGTGAAGTTGAAGTAATTCCTACATGGTCAAACGGCAAAGAAGAATTTGAACTTTACAAATTCTTTGAGTCAGCCAAACCAGACTATAAACTCGTTACAAAAGAAGTAGAAGAAATACTTGAACTGGCTAAAAACAGAAGTATTGCCAAAAAGATTGATGAAGTTAAACTTCCTAAAAATCTGAAAGTACTTATTCAGGGCGATATGCTTAATAACCTGGTATGGAACTTTGCGAGTGAACTTTCTTACAGAGCCAATTACTATAAAGTTAATCATTATCAGCTTAAGGATGAAATATCAGGTGTTCCGTTTGATATTACATTAAAAGGTGTTGACAAGAAATGTTCAAACTCATGCCCGTTTGATCAGAATGGTGTGGTACTTGAAAACAAGAAGATTATTAAATCTGGTAAAGCCGTTTCATTATGGGGCGATATGCAGCATGCTCACTATCTTGATAATGCTGCTACAGGTAAATATTCAATCCTTGATTTAAAGGGCACTGAACTTGATTATGAAACTGACAAGCATTTAATCATTTCCAATTTCTCAAGCCCACAGCTCGACGAAAACAGCGGTTATTGGGGCGGAGAAGTAAGACTTGCATTGTATTTTGACGGAAAGAAATATATTCCTGTTTCTAACTTCTCAATATCAGGGAATATCTTTGAAGATGTTAAGAAAATGCATGTTTCAAAAGAAAAGGCAGCTCAGCCAGATTACACTGGACCAAGATATCTGATATTTGAAGGACTGAATATATTCTAAGGAGAAATTATGATTTATAAATATAATCCACAGGGTGTATGTTCAAGTGAATTCACATTTGAAATTGAAGACAACAAAGTAAAGTCATTTAACGTAATAGGCGGATGTCATGGCAATCTTCAGGGTATTGGCAAGCTCTTAGAAGGCATGGATATTGATGAAGTAATCACTAGACTTGAAGGTATAAGATGTGGCTTCAAGAATACTTCATGTCCAGACCAGATATCAAAAGCCTTAAAATCATTTAAAAGATAGTTAAATAACCATCGTCTTAACGATGGTTTTATTTACATTGTATTTTTGTGTTTGTATAATTAACTTGATACGTTATGTATTCTTTTTAATATGGAAAGGGGAACTATATGAAAAAAAGAAGTACTAAACTGATATTTGGTTTATTTGCACTAGTTGTATGTCTTGCTGTAGGCTTTGCTACTGTAAGTTCAGTTACACCAACTGCAACCGGTAGTGCCGCAATGAAAGACAGCAACCTTAATGTTGTTTTTGATGGAACACCTGTTTGTTCAGATACAACAAATGACTCTGCATCAATTGACTCAACTGATAAACTGAAAGCTACATTCTCAGTTACAAACCTTGCAGCTGTAGGTGACACAAGAACTGTAACTTATACAGTAAAAAACAATGAGGTAGACCTTGCTGCAAAGATTTATGTAGCAACTGCTGCCACTGATATTACAAATACTAAATCTGATTATTTTGAAGTAACTACAGATTGCACAGGAAGTTCTAATGCCAAGACTATTGCAAAGAATGGTGCAACTACAACTGTTGTTATTACTGTAAAACTTATTAAGGTTCCAACCGCTTCAGCTGACAGTTCTTCTACGATTACTGTTAAATTTACTGCTGATCCAACACAGCCAACTGACTAATCAATTATGAAATCTGATAAGTTTAAAATCTATATACTTGAAGTTGTATTTGATTTTATGCTTATTTTGATGCTGTTTTATGACAAGCTTTCAAAACCTTTAGTCTGTACTGCGGTTTCTTTATTTGCTTTATTTGTATATTTTGTACAAGGGAAAAATACAGTAAAAATAAATGGCAAAAACATTATTGTGTTTATGCTGATAGCGGGAATGATGTATCTTTGTGGATATTATCTTCTTGGATTGTATTTTGGCTTTATAAACAATAAACAGCTTCTGGTTTCTAATATAGTTACTGATTATGTGATTCCTGTAACATTGCTGATAACAGCAGGGGAATATATCAGAAGTGTATTTATTAGAAGCAATACAGAAATACGTATAAGATCATATAAAATTGATCTTTCAAACCTTCTTGTAAGTATTGGACTGATTGTTCTAGATTTTCTTATATACAATGGTATTTATGATTTAAGCAGTTTTTCGAATTTTATGACACTTGTTGGATATGTCGGATTTGCATCTTTTGCAAACAATATGTTATTCAACTACCTGTCAGAAAGATTTGATGTTAAAGGAATTATTGTATATCGACTTATCACTGTACTCTACATTTTTATCATCCCCGTAATTCCTGATGTAAGTACATATCTTAAGTCAGTACTGAGAATTATTTATCCTTACATACTTTATCTGTTTATTGAAAAGGTCTATCCTTCAAAAACTGATAATGTTGGATACGTTTCAAAGAAAGTATCTAATGTGTTGAATGTTATTGTTATTATTCTTACCATTCTGGTTGGAATGCTTATATCCTGTAAATTCAGATATCGAATGCTGATTATAGGAACTGACAGTATGACTGGCACCATCAATGCTGGCGATGCTGTTATCTATAAAGAATTCAAAGATGAAAGTCTGAGTGTTAATGGCGTTATAGTCTTTGATTATAATGGCATTAAAACTATTCACCGTATTACTGATGCAAGAAAAGTAAACGGTGAAATAAGATACCTTACAAAAGGTGATGCCAACAGCAAGATTGATAACGGCTATCGTACAAGTGATGATGTTGAAGGTATTGTAAAACTAAGAATCAAATACATCGGTTATCCGACACTGTGGTTAAGATCGATGTTTGACTAAAAAATGAAGAAAGAACATGTAAACGAAAAACTTAAAAACATTGTTCTGCAGATTGTATTGATCTGTGTTTTAGTCGTGCTGTTTGTTCTTTCTCTAATTTTCTATAACAAGCTCAATCAGAACCGATATGTCTGTTTCAATGAGTCCAGCAATATCTCTTATGATGTAAAACTTAAAGATAATCCTTTCCTTGATGAAACAAAGATTATCAGTTCTGAACAGGAATATCTTGATACACTCATTGAAAAGATAAACAGCACATTCAACTACTCTTTAAAGCTTGATCAGGAAGATCTTAATCTTGAATATGTTTATTATATTGATGCCAACATTGAAGTAAAAAACAGAAACAGCAGCAAATACCTTTACCGTTATTCTGAATATTTGTTGAATGAAACGGAAAAGAAAGCTGTAAATGAAGGCATAAACATATCAGAAGCAACTGTAATTGACTATAACCGTTATAACAGTAAAATAAAAGAATTTGTTAATGCATATGGGCTTGACAGTGCCGATGCGCTTCTTACAGTTTCGCTCCATGTTGTATTACTTGACAACAACTGTCAGCTTGTTGAATGCAATCAGGATGAATCAATAGTTTCTCTTGAGATTCCTCTGACTGAAAAAACTGTAAATATTGATATTGTTGACAATCTTGTTAATTCATCTACGCGTTTCCAATTGTGTGAAGAAAACAGAATTCTAAAGAATGTTCTTTTGGTTTTTACCGTGATTGATGTATTGGCACTAGTTATTGCTGTATACAGATTTATTGCATTAAATATCGCTTCAAAATCTGCACAGGAAAAATACAGAAGAGAACTTGGCCGAATTGTAAGCAATTATGCATCATATATTCAGGAGATTGAAGAAGAGATTGATATCAGCAGATATGAAAGCTGGAAAATCAAGAACTTCGAAGATCTTATTGAAATATCTGAAAGAATCAATCAGCCAATTCTTAAAGTAGAGAATATTGAACTTATGTATACCAATTTTGTTGTGCCTGTAAGTGACAGCAGAATATATGTTTATAGAATAGAAGTTGAAGAATAACATTATGAAAGAAAAGTTTAAAGGATTTAAAACCGGAAATCTTGCGATAACTTTTCTTTTTATTTTATTCTTTGCTTTTTTACAGATAGGTTATGCGAAAGTTGATTCAGTAAATCTGAATGTTGAAGGAACTACAGAGGCAATTGTTCCTGATTCAGTATTTATTTCAGATATTGTTCCTTCAGATAATTCGTTTGCTATTATAGAAAATTATGACAAGACTGTATTTTCTGGATCAGTTATTCTTTCAGATTCTGATTTAAATTCTTCGCAGTCATTTGATATTACAATTACCAATAATTCTATCAGTTCTCAGTTCTTTAAAGAAATCAAATATCAAAGTGGTGCAGATACCTACAGCAATGAAGACATCGTATTCAGTCTTGATTCAAGGATGTATGACGGCTATGAATTGGCATCTGGTTCTAGCGTAACATTTAATTTGTCATTTAATTATTCTGATTCATTTAAAAGTGAACATCAGATAAATCCGATTACAGAAAGTGATATCAGACTTAAATTTGTTCTGAACTTTTACTTCAGCAGAATAATTTCATTTAATCTCAATAATGGTGAAGGAACTGCACCTGCATCATATGAAATATCCTGTGATGCAGATCTCAATGAAATAACAGGTACTGCTCCAACAAGAACAGGATATACTTTCCAGGGATTCTATGACAGCAGTGATTATACCTCAGGACAAAAGTTCTACGATAGCCAGCTTAATGCCTCGGATATTTCAAATCTTACAATCAATCAACATGAAACTGTTCTGTATGCTGGATGGAAACCAATTGAATATACAATTACTTATCACAGTGGTATTCTTCCTGAAGGTTATACACAGGTTACATATATTTCCAGTGGATCAAGTCAGTATATAGATACTGGAATTAAAGGAAACAACAGTAATCTAAGTTTTGAAATCGAGTACGAATGGAACAGTTTCCCAAACGGATACAGTACTGTTTTTGGCGCATATCAAAGCGAAAATCACGTGTGCACCAGATTCTGCCAGTATCAGAATTCTATTACCTATTTCAATATAAACAGTATGGCAGGAGGTTCAACTCCATTAAATAAAACAAGGGCAATAAATACCAGATATACTGAAACATTAAAACCTAAAGGTACAAATCAGTTTACTATGACATCTGGTGGACAGAGTTCAACCGGTACAAGAACAACCGCAACCGATATAAACAATAATATATTCCTTTTCAGTTGCAGTTCCAGTGGTACTTTTTCAAATATTAAAGTATATTATTTTGTTATATACGATAATGGCACTCCTGTAAGAAACTTCATTCCTTGTAAAAATGCAAGTGGTGTACCTGGAATGTATGATACAGTTGAAGGTAAATTCTATGCCAGTGGTAATGGTACTTTTAATGCCGGAGCTGATGTATCAGATACTTCGATTCAGACACTTATTTATGACGTTAAAGATGAAGTATATGAAAACAGTTTTACACTTACTGGATTCAGTTTTGTAGATTGGACTTATGACAATGGAATATCAGTAACGGATTATGATGAGAAAGAAGAAGTGATCAATCTTTCATCGGTTTCTGATTCTAATTTGGATTTCTACGCAAAATGGAACAGGCAGGTAAGAATATATTTCTCAGACCTAAAGCGAACGGTTGATACTACTGAAGCAGATATTTCAGAAATTACAGATATTATTCCTTCTAATGATTATCTGACTTTCGGTGGCTGGTATGACAGTAAGAGCGTTAAATATTTTGATGAGAATGGCGTTTATACAAATGAGTCTATCAAAACACATTATCTGAATCTTGTAGGAAAATTCTATTTCAATGATGATGCATTTGAAAATGACTACTATTCACTTGCCTATATTCAGACAAACGGATCACAGTATGTAAATACAGGTGTCCCTGGAAACAATAACAATCTAGGATTTGAAATCGAATATGAATGGGTTTCCTTCCCAAGTGCTTATGGTGCGCTTTTCGGATCGTATGTTGATGAAAATACAGTTTCAACCAGAATAATAATGTATAGAAACGAAAGAACATTCTTCAACATCAACTCAAAAGCAGGTGGTTCAAGTAAATATGAGGCTGCTACAAGACAATTAAATACGGTTTATGTTGATACACTTTTGCCAAGCGGCAACGATTTTGCTTATACTACAAACTCTGTTACAACAAATGGAACAAGAACAACTGCAAACAATTCAAGTGTTCCAATTTACATTTTTGCCAACGGCAATGGAACAGGGGCAACCGTTTCTATAAAACTCTATTATTTACGTATTTATGATGGTGATAATCTGATCAGATTCTATATTCCATGTAAACGTAAATCAGATAATAAAATCGGACTATTCGACGCGGTTAATGGAACATTCAATGTATCGGTGACAAATTCTAACTTTACTGCAGGACCTCAGACTAATTAGGCTTACTCATTAGAAGTAAAATTCTGTCGTTTTGTTTGTATAATATATACATGCGTAAACTTTTATATTTTGCAGTTGTACTGTTTATTACTGCTTTGGATCAGATTTCAAAATACCTTGCACAGGCACGTCTTGTGCTGAACTCAAAAGTATGGATTATTGATAACTTTTTTGCACTGTTTCTTACACATAATGATGGAGTTGCTTTTTCAATGCTGGAAGGTAAACAGCTTCTTTTAAAGTTTATTACTGTTGTTGCAATAGGAATATTCGTTTACCTGATTGTTGATGCCGATAAAAAGAAAAACTGGTTTGAAGTAGGCTGTATATTGATGATGTTTGGCGGCTGTATCGGAAACTTTATTGACCGTATCCAGTATTCATATGTTATTGATTATTTTTCATTCAGATTCTTCGGCTGGGATTTTGCCGTATTCAATGTAGCAGATTGTTTCATTACAGTAGGAGCTATTCTCTACATAATTGTTTTATTTAAGGAAATGAAAAATGCCAAAGATTAAAGTAATTGTTGATGAAGATATCTTTGATGAAAGACTTGATGTATATCTGAAAGATAATACAGAACTTTCAAGGTCATATATTCAGAAACTGATAGGGGATAAAAGAATAACCGTCAATAATGAACCGACGATCAATAAATACAAGGTTCAGATCAATGATGAGATTGATATTGACTATGATGAAATGACCCTTACGGACATCAAACCTAAAGAGATACCTTTGGATATTGTCTATGAAGATGAAGATGTAATAGTTATAAATAAACAGAAGGATCTTGTAGTTCATCCTGCACCTGGTAATTATGACAATACTCTTGTTAATGGACTGCTTTATTTATGCAAAGATTTATCTGATGTGAATGGTTATTTCAGACCGGGTATTGTTCACAGAATTGATAAGGATACAAGCGGTCTTTTGGTTGTTGCCAAGAATAATGAAGCACACCGTTTTTTAAGCGAACAGCTTAAAGACAAAACATGTTACAGAAAATATATCGCAATAGTAAGTGGCGTTGTCGAAAACAATCAGGGTATCATCAATGCACCTATTGGAAGAAACCCAAAGGACAGACAGAAGATGATGGTTACCGATGTAAATGCCAAAGAAGCAGTTACAGAATTTGCTGTACTTGAAAGATATGATGATTCTACGCTTGTTGAATGTAATCTTAAAACCGGAAGAACACATCAGATCAGAGTACATATGAAGTTTATCAATCATCCTGTTATTAACGACAATAAGTATGGAAGAAAAATCATCGATGAAACAGGTCAGTATCTTCACGCTTATTATCTGAGTTTTATTCATCCTCGCACAAATCAAAGAGTTGAGTTTAAAACTGATATTCCAGAATATATGAAAAAATACATTTCGGACAAAGGAGGAAAGTATGGCATTTAACTATAAAGTAATGCAGATTGCTGCTTTTTTCCTTGCTGATTACAATTACAGAAGAGTCATGGTAAATGGACTGCTTAAGGAAGATGAATACTATCTTTTCAATAAAGACAATCCATATTATCAGCTAATTCATATTGTTTCAGAACCACTTGAAACTTATTATCAGGATCAGGAAAAGAATAATGCAATTTGTGAACTTATTGGCAAGAATGCAAAAATAAAAGATCTGCAGTTTCTTGAAATACACGTATGTAAAGATGAATGCACAGAAGATATGAATGATCTCTGTATCTGTATTGATGAAGACTATTACAGCGGCACTGACTTAAGTAATCTTTATCCTGGCATAAAGAGTCAGGTACATGCTGTTTTAGACGCTCAGAAAGAAAAAACCGCTTTAGAAAAAAGAATCAACAAGGCTTTCTTCAAAAGAGCCAGAAAATCAATCAAAGTATTTTCTAAAGAGTATATTGTTACATATATTCTGATGGCAATCTGTGTCATTAATTTTATTGTTCGTTCGATTCTGGTTGCAAAAGGCTACAGTGAATCTGCTGTGCAGGTTTTCGTTGGTGGAGACTATAAGACATTCACCTATGGTTTAAAACAGTTCTACAGACTTGTTACATATGCTTTTGTACATGGAAGTGTTACCCATCTTATCTGCAATATATATTCACTTTTTATCCTTGGAAGATATATTGAGTCAAAATACGGCGCTTTGAAATATCTAATTATTCTTTTAGGTTCTGTATTATCTGGGTCACTTGTCTATGGACTGTTTACGACAAACGGCATTATTGTTGGTATGTCTGCTTTCCTTTATGCGCTGATAGTGATGTTTGTACTGGAAGCGGTTATGGAAAGAGGCAATGTCAGCCGTTCACTGGTATATATTCTCTTTTTGAATATTATGTTGAACTTTCTTCCAGGTGTCGGATGGCAGGCTCATCTTGGCGGTGCAGTATTTGGACTTGTAGCTTACTTTATGTTCAAGGATAAAGAAGTCAATAAAAGCTATATAGTGCTTGCAGTAGTAATGCTTCTGGTACTTGGTGTAAAATATTATTCAAATAAGACTATTAATCCAATATATGCAGGAACTGACTTTGAAGTTTGTGAAATGAATGAAAAACTCATTTCTGAAAAAGCCGGTAATTCTCTGTATATGAAACTGTACAAATTCTATGAAGGAAGGGGAGACTATGAGTAGAGTTATTTCTTGGGATGAGTATTTTATGGGACTTGCACACTTAAGTGCAATGCGTTCAAAAGATCCAAACACACAGGTTGGTGCCTGCATTGTCGATGACCATAACAAGGTTGTATCTATCGGCTATAACGGTTTTCCAAGAGGAATCAAAGATTCTGATCTTCCTTGGAGCAGAGAAGGAAGTTTCTTAGAGACAAAGTATGCCTATGTTGTACATGCTGAACTTAATGCCATTCTCAATTCTCCTAGACTTGTAGATGGCTGTACACTTTATGTGTCACTTTTCCCATGTAACGAATGCGCAAAGGCTATCATTCAGTCTGGAATCAAGAAAGTTATCTATGAATCTGACAAATACAATCTTACCGATGGCAATATCGCATCCAAGAAAATGCTCGATGGTGCTGGTGTAGTATACGAACAGCTGCCATTTGAAGTTGATGTAGAACTGAATAAAAAATAAAACACTTATATTTCAAAGTGTCCATTCTTTTTAAACTGTCTGTAAAGCTCTGAATAGTATTTCAGGGCTTTTTCTTCACCGTTTTCTTTCAGATAAAGAAGAAGTTTACTGATCTTTTCTTTGGTATCTGAATTCATGAGCGTTATCTCATGTGATTTCATAAAGAACTCATAAGGATAATTCACGTTATAATCCTGTTTCTTATAGATCTTTGATGCAGCAATTCTATCCAGTACTGATTCAATTACATAGTTATCAGGCATCGGAAAAACATGTACTTTATCCTCTTTAAGAACCATATCGCACCAGTATTCCCAATGGTGCTTATTTCTGCCATGGTGATGCATAAAAGCTTTTGAATAACCGATAGCTTCTTTTTCAGCACTTATCGGAGACCTGTACCCTTGAAAATATTTAACGCCTGAAAAGAACTCTTCAAAAGAATATTTTGACCAGTCATGCATAAAACCCTGGTAATAGAGTCCGCACTTGAAACAGAGTTTTCCTACCATAAGTTTATGCGATGTGATGGTTTTAAGATGTCCAAAGTATCTTTGTGTAAGATTCATAAGAAAATTATACAACTTAAGAATAAAAGAGTATAATAATCAAGTATGTTAAACAGACACCTTACCCGTGAAAGACTGGTATTTGTTCTTTATCAGCACTTATTACTTGAAAAAGATATTGATGAGTGTTTTTTGAATGTGTTTGAAGAAAATATTGATGACTTTGCATTAGGAATCAAAGAAGATATAAAGAAGAATGAAGATAATTATATAAACCAGATTTCAAGATACCTTGTTGAATGGTCTTTTGATCGACTCAATTATGTTGATCAGGCTATTCTGCTGGTGGCTTTAGCTGAAATAAGACTTAAGCTGAATGATAATGCTGTTGTTATTGATGAAGCAATCAGACTTTCTAAAGAATATTCTGATGAAACTGCTTACCGTTATATCAATGGTGTTCTGGACAATCTATGAGCATTAGTGTTGCACAACTTGTAGGATATTTAAAGAATAAACTAGAAAATGACCCTAATCTTCAGGGTCTTTTAGTAACTGGAGAAATAAGCAATTTTCACCGTCAGATGGGCAGTGGACACCTGTATTTTACTTTGAAGGATGAACGGGCTCAGATAAGTTGTGTCATGTTCAAAGGAAGTGCTCTAAGTCTCAGATTTGAGCCAAAAAACGGCGATAAAGTTGAATTAAACGCAAGAGCAAGTATTTTTGAAGCCAGTGGTCAGATGCAGCTTTATGTTTCATCTATGAGACTTAGTGGTCTTGGCGATCTTTTCCAGAAGTATGAAGAGCTTAAAAGGAAACTGAATGCCGAAGGTTATTTCAGTGAACAGCATAAAAAGACATTAAAAAGTAAATATCTAAGCAGAGTTGCCGTACTGGTTGGTGATAACTCGGCGGCAATGTCGGATATAAAAACATGCTTTAAAAGAAGATGGCCTTTATGTACAGTTGATTATTATACTGTTCTTGTACAAGGTGAAATGGCAAGTGAAGATATAATCAGAAAACTCAAGGAAGTTGATGAACTTGATTATGAAGCGATAATATTGGCAAGAGGTGGAGGTTCATTTGAAGATCTTTTCTGTTTCAATGATGAAAATCTTGTAAAGACAATCTATTCATTAAAAACTTTCATTGTATCTGGTGTTGGTCATGAGCAGGATTTTACACTTTGTGATTTTGTTGCCGATTTAAGAGCACCTACACCGACTGCATCAGTAGAACTTATTACAGTGAATATTGCTGATATCAAAAAACAGGTCAATGAACTAACAAATGCAAACTGTTTTATAAATCCCCGTTCTATATTTGAAAGAAAACAGATGGTTCTTGATTACTACAGTTCAAGGCTCTTAAACTACAGAACAAGACTCAACGAAATTGCTGCATCTCTTGAAAGATTCAGAACCAGAATGAGCATGTTGATGAAAGATAGAATTGTAAGCATTCAGCTCGTATTAAAAAACAGTGAACAGAGAATGTATAATTCTTCAAAAATGCTTATTAAAAGAAATGAAAATATTGTTGAATCTGATACTTTAAGAATTAACCATTCTATGCAAATCAAATATAATGAATATAGAAGTACATTGACAAAATATGCGGAACTGTTGAGCGCATATTCAAAGGAAAATGTACTGAAAAGAGGTTATACACTTATCAGACAGAATTGTCATTATGTGAAGAATATGTCTGAACTTAAAGATAAAGATATTGAAGTTGTATTTGCTGATGGAACAGTAAATGCACAGGTAAAGGAGTAATTATGGCAGAAATTAAATTTGAAGATAAACTTAAAAGACTGCAGGAAATCGTTTCAACTTTAGAAAACGGAGAAGCTGCTCTTGATAAGAGTATTGAAATCTATGAAGAAGGTTTAAAGCTCTCTAAAGAACTTAATGAGATTCTTTCCAAATATGATGAGAAGATTTCAAAGATTAATTCCGGAGCAGACAATGAACAGTAACTTTGAAAAATATATTACTGATTACTTTAACAGATTCAGTGACAATCAGGTAACTTCAGCAATGAAATATATGATGGATGGCGGTAAAAGAATACGTCCTGAAATCATCTTTTCTGTTGTCAAAGGCTATGGCATAAATGAAGAAGAAGCCTATCCATGTGCACTGGCTTTAGAAATGATTCAGACATATTCTTTGATTCATGATGATCTTCCAGCCATGGATGATGATGATATGCGAAGAGGCAAACCATCATGTCATAAGGCATATCGTGAAGACGTTGCAATTCTGGCAGGTGATGCTTTACTTACACACTCTTTTGGTGTAATTGCTGAAAGCAGTTATAAGCCAGAAGTAAAAGCCAGAATGATTGCTGCCATGTCAAAATATGCCGGAATGTCAGGAATGATTTATGGGCAACTGCTTGACTGTACAGAAGAAGTTGAAAAGACAAGAAAAGGTCTTGTAGAAATACAGGATAACAAAACAGGTGGACTGTTTAAAATCGCCTGTCTTTTTGCCGGCTATATTGCGGGTATAAATGATGAAGAATCGCTTATCAGACTTGGCAGTCTTATCGGAATAATCTTTCAGAATCAGGATGATCTTTTTGACGCAACAAAGACAAGCCTTGAACAGGGCAAATCATATTCAAAGAAAGATCAGAACAAGTTTACTGCTTTGAGTGTATATTCTGTTGAAGAGCTCAAAGAAGAAATTGAAAAAGAATTCAAAGAACTTTACAGTATTGTAAATACACTTAAATTTGATGTTGTATATCTTAATGAAATTCTAGAAAGAATAAAGAAAAGATAGAAATGAAAATAGAAGATATTAAAAATCCTGATTTTCTGAAAACATTGTCAGTTGAAGAACTGAACGCTCTTTCTGGTGACATCAGGAAGTTTTTAATTGAGTCGGTTTCAAAGACTGGAGGTCATCTTTCAAGCAATCTTGGTATTGTTGAACTGACGGTTGCGTTACATTATGTGTTCAACTGTCCAAGAGACCGCTTTTTGTTCGATGTAGGACATCAATCCTATATTCATAAGATTCTTACTGGTCGTGCAGACAAAATGTCTACACTTAGACAATTTGGGGGTCTATCTGGCTTTATTAAAAGAAATGAAAGCGAATATGACTGTTTTGAAGCAGGGCATTCATCAACTTCCTTAAGTGCGGCTTTAGGTATGGCGGTTGCCAGAGACTTAAAGGGTGAGCATTATGACATCGTGCCAATAGTAGGCGATGGTGCTTTGATGTCTGGACTTTCATTGGAAGCACTCAATCAGATAGGCTATGAGAAAAAGAAAGTCATAATTGTCTTCAATGACAATAATATGTCTATTTCCAAGAATGTCGGGGCATTGTCCAAATCATTCGCTAAGCTCAGATCAAGTGCTTACTATAATGAACTTAAATCTGATGTCAAAGACGCGCTTAAAACCAAGAAGTTAGGCAACTTCTTTATAAAGGGTGTTCACAACTTCAAAGAGTCTATTAAAAAATCAGTTGTCGATTCCGGTGTTTTTGGTGAATTCGGAATTGAATATCTTGGCCCGATTGACGGATACGATATGAACACTCTGATCAACGCATTCAGAACTGCCCAGGCCGAAAACGGACCTATAGTAGTGCATGTAATTACTCAGAAAGGTAAAGGTTATAAGTATACAGAACAGGATAAAAACGGCACCTGGCACGGAGTAGGCAAATTCGATGTTGAAACAGGAAGATTTTTAAGCAGCGTACCAGCCGGCTATAAATCATACAGTGAAATGGTATCTGATGAAGTGCTTTACAATATGGATAAACGTAAAGATATTGTTGCGCTTACTCCTGCAATGATATCTGGAAGCAAGATGGCAAAGATATTTGCCAAATATCCTACACGCAGTTTTGACTGCGGTATTGCTGAAGATCATGCGCTTGAATTTGCTGCCGGTCTTGCGTTAAATGGCATGCATCCTTTTGTTGCAATCTATTCATCATTCCTGCAGCGTGCATATGACCAGCTTAACCATGACCTTTGCCGTATGGATCTGCCTGTAGTATTGGGTCTTGACAGAAGTGGACTGGTTGGTGAAGACGGTGATACACATCACGGTGTATTTGACATAAGCTTTATGAAATCTCTTCCAAATATGATTATTGCTGAAGGAAAAGATGCCAAAGAAACAGGTAATCTTATTTATACTGCATTCAATACACCTCATCCTTTCGCCATCAGATATCCAAGAGGCAACGTTAAAAATAAAGAAAATGAAGAAAATTCACTAATTGAAGTAGGAAAATGGACAGTTGAGTACAATAATGATAGTACAAGGGCCATCATCATTACTTATGGAAATGATGTTGATGAACTTGTAAAACTTGTTTGTGAAAATTCATTGAACTATGAAATAGTCAATGCGCGTTTCATTAAACCAATGGATTCAGACATGCTGTGTTATATAGCTGAAAGAGATGTTCCGGTATATGTTTATACCTGCGATATGCTTTCGGGCGGACTGGCTGAAGAAATCCTTTCTTTCTATAATAAGAAGGGAATGGATGTAAATCTGAAATCTGTCGGTATCCCGGATACTTATGTTCCTCAGGGAACTGTTGCTCAGCTTAAGGAGTATCTTGGTATTGATCTGAAAACATTCTTAGAACAGGTAGAAAAGGATTTAAATGCTTAAAAGTCTACATATTCAGTCATATGCGATTATTGATGATCTGACTATCGATTTCGATAGAGGTTTTAATGTCTTTACAGGTGAAACCGGTGCCGGAAAATCAATTATTATCGGTGCTCTTTCTTTTCTTTCCGATAAAAGGGCAGATACATCTGTAATCAAGTCAAATGCCAATAAAGCAGTTATTGAAGGTGTATTTTCAATTGAAGACAAAGATGTTCATCTTAAAGAGATACTTGATGAAGCACTGATAGATTATGACAATGAGCTTATAGTCAAAAGAGTTATATCACGCGATTCAAACAGTACAATAAAGGTTAACGGTTCTACTGTTACACTTTCTTTTCTTGATGAACTGCTTACTCCGCTGATTGATATCCATTCACAGAAAGATTCTCAGTATCTTTTCAATAAGAAGAATCATCTTATACTGTTGGACAGATATATGAACAACGGTTCACTTATTAATGAATATAAAGATGCATACAAAGAATACAGAAAACTAAACAACGAATATAACGAACTGAAGAATTCAACATATTCTGAATCAGATCTTGAATATATTACTTTTGAACTTGATGAAATCAGGAAAGCTGACCTTACAAGTGAAGAAGAAAGTGACCTTATCAATAAAGAGAAGAAATACAGGATGATGGAAAAGTATATTACTAATCTGTCTGGTGCTGTTGAACTTTATAATGGCTATGAAGGCATTAAAGAAAAAATTCAGTCTCTTGTTAAGGTTATGGATATAGATGACGAGACAATACAGAATGAAAGAAAAGCCATTGAATCACTTTACTATGATATTGATGACCATATGTCAAACATTGAAAAGATTTATTCTTCTTTAGATGATGGTGAAATGAATATTGAAGTAATAGAGGAAAGACTTTTCGTTTACTCCAAA
This sequence comes from Solobacterium sp. UBA1761, assembly GCA_002315565.1. GTDB lineage: Bacteria > Bacillota_I > Bacilli_A > Erysipelotrichales > Erysipelotrichaceae > Colivicinus. The sequence continues at coordinate 63,163 of DCHD01000002.1, forward strand.
CTTAAAAGAAAATACAGTAAGGATACAGATGAACTGAATGCTTTTGCCAATGAACTGGAAGAAAGAATAAATTCCTATAAAGACAGAGATGCTATATTGGAAAACAAACTGAAGGCCTTAAATAAGGCAAAAGAAACAGTTTTAACAATCGGCAATAAACTGAGCGAAGAAAGAAGAAACAGGGCACTGAGCTTAGAAAAAGAGGTTGTTCTGCAGGCAAAAGACCTATTACTTCCGGATACTGATTTCAGAATCATGTTCAATGAAAAAGAACCTGATGAAACAGGTATCGATGATGTAGAATTCTATCTTTCACTTAATAAAGGTGAAGATATTAAACCGCTTAAGAATATTGCTTCAGGTGGTGAAATATCCCGAATCATGCTGGCACTGAAGATTATCTTCTCCAGACTTTCAGATACAAAACTTATTGTCTTCGATGAAATCGATACGGGAGTATCTGGCAAAGCTGCTTTATCAATCGGTTCAAAAATGTCACTTATTTCTAAAGACCTTGAAGTTATCGCAATCAGTCATCTTGCTCCGGTTGCGGCTTTTGCTGATCATCATTATTACATCTATAAACAGGTTGTTAATGAAAATACAGCAACTTCAGTAAGAAAACTGGATACATCAGATATCTTTAAGGAGCTTTCATTAATGTCCACCGGTTCTGTTACCGAAGAATCATACATCAATGCAAAGGCGCTTTATGAAAAGTGCCAGTCATTAAAATGAGAATAGATTCAGCAATAAATGAATATATTCTGTCTTTATCCATCAATGATGGAAAAGCTGATAATACTGTCAAATCATACACAAGAGACCTTCAGATTTATCAGAACTATCTTGAAGATAAAAACTATCTCAATCTGAAAGAAATAAATCCGGCTGTAATAAACGGGTTTCTTTCTTATGCAGGTAAAAAATATTCGAATGCATCTGTAAACAGGCTGAAAACTGTTGTCAGAAGTTTTCATAGCTATCTGAATTTCAAATATGGTCTTTCTGATCCGAGTGAAAATATTGAAGTTCATAAGACTTCAAAAAGATTACCTGTTTTCTGTACTAAAGACGAAGTCGAAAGACTTATGAAAACTTTCTTAGACAGTAATGAAGAAATATTTGATCACGCACTTATTGAATGTATTTATGGCTGCGGATTAAGAGTATCAGAATGTACCGGACTTAAAATATCACAGGTAAATCTTGAAGACGGTTTCCTTAAAGTACTTGGAAAGGGATCCAAAGAAAGAATTGTACCTGTTCCATACCAGACTAAAGAAATAATGAAGACTTATTTCATTAATGTACGTCCATTATGGCTCAATACAAGAAATACTTCGTTTTTTATCAATAAACAGGGAAGAAGTACTTATCCCAGATATGTAGAAGAAATGCTTAAAAGACACGTCGCAATGGCTGATATCTCAAAAGATATTACTCCTCATAAATTAAGACACTCTTATGCGACACACTTGCTAGAAGGGGGATCTGATTTAAGAAGTATACAGGAACTATTAGGACATTCTGATATATCAACTACAGAAATATATACACATGTTCAAACAGAAAGACTGAAAGAAAATTATCTGAAGTATCATCCGCTAGGTGATAACGTAAAACTTAAGAAATAGGGTAAAATATTATTGTTGAAAGGTAAAAACTAATATGAAAAAAAGAAGAGTATTCGTTGTAGTTATTGATTCCTTAGGAGTAGGAAGCGAACCAGAATCTTACAAATATGGTGATGATGGATCAAACACACTTTCTCACATATTCTCTGCAACAGATGGTAAATATCAGATTCCTGAACTTGCCAAACTCGGCATGTGCAATCTGACAGAAGTTAAAGGTAATCCTGCAGTTGATAAACCACAGGCATATTATCTGAAAATGACTGAAAAATCAGTCGGAAAAGACACGATGACAGGACACTGGGAAATGATGGGTGTATATACCACTAAACCATCAGTAACCTTTACTGATACCGGTTTCCCTAAAGAACTTATTGATGAACTTGAAAGAAGAACAGGATACAAGTATATAGGCAACTGTGCAGCAAGTGGAACAGAGATCATTGCTGAACTTGGCGAAAGACAGTTAAAGACTAAAGAAATGATTATCTATACATCTGCTGACTCAGTGCTTCAGATTGCAGCACATGAAGGAACATTTGGTATTGATGAAATATACAGAGTATGTTCAGAAGCAAGAAAGATGTGTTCTGAAAATCCTGACTGGATGGTAGGAAGAATTATCGCAAGACCATATATCGGAACCGATAAATCAAATTTCGAAAGAACAGCAAACAGACATGACTATGCGCTGTCTCCAACTGATAGAACTACTCTTGAAGTATTGAAAGAAGAGGGGTATGACGTTATCTCTGTCGGAAAGATCAACGATATCTTCAATACAGTCGGCATAACAAAAGCAATCAAATCAAAATCAAGCCATGAAGGTTTAAGACAGACTATTGATGTAGCAAAAGAAGATTTCAATGGTATCTGTTTTACAAATCTTGTTGACTTTGATGCCAAGTGGGGTCACAGAAGAAATCCGGTAGGGTATGCTGAAGAACTCGTTGACTTCGATAATAATCTGAAAGATCTGATTGAAGCGCTTAGAGAAGATGATGTTCTGATGATTACCGCAGACCATGGTAACGATCCAACCTGGACAGGTACAGACCACACAAGAGAAAGAGTACCACTCATTGTCTATTCAAAGAGTTTCAAAGAGCCTAAAGAACTTGAAACAACTGATTCATTCGCTACAATCGGTGCGACGATTGCAGATATGTTTGAAGTTGAAGCACCACATATCGGAACAAGCATCTATAACAAACTTAAATAAGCCATCTCAAGATGGCTTTTTAAATATAAACAACTATTTATAGAAGCGTTTATATTCCAAATAATAAAATAGAAATATGGAGGATTTTTAGAATGAAAAAATTATTCGTAACTTTACTTTGCGTATTATGCGCATTAACTCTTGTTGGCTGTACTTCAAAAGTTGAAGAACCAGTAGAAGAAGTTAAAGAGCCTGTTGCTGCAACTGGTACTTACACAGTTTACAACATGACTGGTGCTCTTGTTACTGAACTTTACTTATATGAAGCAGGTGCTGCTGAAAAGGGCGAAAACCTGGCAGGTGAAGGTTTAAAGAACACTAAGAGCGTTACTTTAACTTATGAAGGAACTGAAGAGACTGTATTATGCCTTGAATTCAACTATGAAGGCGGCGAAGCTCAGAAGTTTGAAACTCTTCACATTGAAGAAGCTCCAATCACTTTAAAGTCAGTTGATGAAGCTGCTGGTGCTACTGCAATCGCATTCGCACAGCCTGAAGGAACTGGTCATTATGCAATCACCAACAACACTGGTGCTGATGTTACTGAACTTTATATGTATGCTGAAGGTTCAGAAGACAAGGGTACTAACTATGCTGAAACAGCAATTGCTAACGGTGCTTCTTATGATCTAGAATTCAATGGCAAATATGGTGTTAACTATGTTCTTGAATGGGTAGCTGGAAGCGATGAAGCTAGAAACTTCCCAACTCTGCACATTGAAGATGCATCTATCGAATTACTTTCAATCGATGCTGCTGCTGGTGCAACAAACATCAAATTCGGTTGGTAATAACTAAAGATTGTCAAACCATCAGGTTTACAATAAACGAGCTAAGAGGGAAGCAGTATAACTGCTTCTTTCTTTTTGTTTGTTTTCTATATAATTAATTTATATAGTTAATTACTCATTAAAATTACATAATTAATAAATCGCATAACATACATTATGCGAAATATAATATATAAGAGAAGAATATAGATAAAAGTATAAATATTCAATCTGATTAATATATATCTGATTGTTTCAAATCTGCATCCAGAAATGAATTAATGTATAATTCCCTGTGTGAATGCAGATATGAAGAAGTAATTGTGTGCTATTATTTTAAAGATGAAAAAATCTGTTAACCGTAAAGAAACTTCAAAACGTAATCCTAAGGACGATAAACCTAAAATTGTATATACAAAATCTTTTAAGGTTGCTCGTTCCGATACCTTGCTGGAGTTTCTTTTAAATAAGATGGATCTTTCAAGGAATTCAACCAAATCATTGTTAGGTTCAAAAAAGATATTGGTGAATGGGGCGGTTGTTACACAGTTTGACTACCCTCTTGCCAAGGATGATGAAGTCAAAATAGCCAAGAATCCGGTAAGTACCCTTCCAAATCGTCGTTCTAAGGCCCAAAATATCCAAAATAAGCCAAATCCTATAAAAGAATGTGTCATTTATGAAGATGATGTATTTATCGCCATAAACAAGCCAAATGGCCTTTTATCTGTTCAGTCAGACAATGATACTGAATCAGCATATAAATATGTTGAAGAACTTCTCAAAGCCAGAGATCCAAAACTCAGGCCTTATGTATTACACAGAATTGATAAAGAAACATCTGGTGTGCTGGTATTTGCCAAAGACATAAAGATTCATTCAATGCTGAAAATGCATTGGAATGATGACATTAAAATGCGTGAATACTACGCTGTAATCAATGGCAAAATGGATGAAAAAAACGGCATAATCAAGACTTATCTTAAAGAAAATGAAAACAACATGGTCTATGTTGCAAAATCAGGTAAGCTTGCTGTTACAAATTATGAGACTGTAAAGTCAAACGGACAGTATTCCCTTCTTAAGGTAGAAATTGATACCGGAAGAAAGAATCAGATCCGTGTACATCTGAGTCATATGGGACATCCGATTGTCGGTGATGATAAATATGGTGATGGTGTATCTCCAATAATGAGACTTGGATTACACGCATCAAGATTAAGTTTCATTCATCCTTTAAAAAAGGAACTGATTACCCTATCAGCGCCAGTTCCTAAAGAATTCAATAATCTATTTAAATAATATTTGAGAACTGATCAAACGTAAACCCACGTTCACTCAGTTCTTTTTTCATCTGATTCATAAGCTCTCTGTTATGTTCAGAAATGTCTTTTTCATTATTATGCAAATCATTATAGAGAGTTATAAGATCTGCATCTTTCATCTGTTTAAGTGTTTCGGCAAGATATTTCAGGTCAGATTTGCTCCATTTACTTTCTGATATGAAATCGTGAAAGTTAAAATTAATGTCCAACAAATTCATTCATGTCCACCTTGTCAAATGCTCTTCTTTCAAAATCGTACTTCAGCATGTGGTCTTCATCACATAACAGATACCAGTTGTTGTCTATTGGTTCTTTTTTCTCGATTATAACGTTGTTTCCTACTACTACTGAATTATCAGGCACATCTTTATAAACGACCGCATTTGCGCCGATTCTGACGTTATTTCCGATATGGATATTTCCGATGATCTTCGCACCTGCACAGATATAGCAGTTATCCCCTATTGTTGGAGCACCGATCTTCTTTGAACCTTTAGTTATTACAGTTCCAATTGTAACCTGCTGCATGATTATGCAGTTTTTACCGAATTTTGCGTTTTCAGAAATGAATATTGAGAATATGCCATGGGCAAAATGTGGCCAGTTGGCAAATGTAGCACCAATTCCTATTGATGAACAGTGCTTTTCACAGTAATAGACAAATACAGTTGCGTATATACCGGAATTGATATGGTTTTTATAAAGATATTCATAGAGATCTTTAACGGTTTTAAATCTTAAGAATACAAATATGGATAGTATTTCTTTAATAAAGTTTTTTAATGTAATCATGAATCTATTATACAAAGAATAAATGAAATAAAAAAAGCATCATCTTTCGATGATGCATTGTTTAATTACTTGCAAGCGTCTTTAAGAGCTTTTGCAGCCTTAAATTTAGGAGCTTTTGAAGCAGCAATCTTAATCTTTTCACCAGTAGCAGGGTTTACACCAGTTCTAGCTGCTTTTTCTTTAACTTCGAATTTACCGAAACCAGCGATATCAACTACGTTACCCTTAGCGATTTCAGCGATTACAGTTTCGAATACAGCATTAACTAATTCAGTAGCTTCTTTCTTAGAATTTGCTTTTTCAGCAACAACTTCAATTAATTCTTTTTTGTTCATTTGGATGAACCTCCTTCATAAATATTTTATTAAATAAACAGCCTATATTCAATAAAAATATAACTGTTTAAATAATCTCGTTTATGCACTATTTTATTGAGTTAGTGCTAATCTCAAGAACAAGTTCTTTTACCTGTTCATAAGTAAGATTTTTAATACCGGAAGCATTCACATGGCCTCCTCCACCAAATCTGATTGCAGTCTCATTTACCTGGTGGCCAAGTCTTGAACGAAGTGATACATCATAGAGATGTGTCTGTTCATTCTGCGCAATAACACCCCAGATATTGAATTCTTCAACATTCTTGAATTCAGCAACGTTATTCTTAGCATCTGATGAACTCATATCGAGATCTTTCAGATCATTTTCATCAAGCAGAAGATATCCGAATCTGTTGTTTACTTTCAGATAAGTTCTGAGTTTGGTAATCTTTTCAAACTCATTCAGTTTTACTTTAAAGACATAGTCATTCAGCAATGAAACATTGATGTCATCCCCTACCAGCTTTCCCGCAAGTTTCAGCGTTTTTGCTGTTGTGGATGATGTTGTAAAGCTCATTGAATCTGTAAGAATACCGCAATAGAGATATTCTCTTGTTTTTAATGAAACTTCGTATTCATTAAATTCATCTGAACAGAATATCTCAGTCAGCAGTTCTGAACATGCTGCCGATTCCTTTGAAACAATATTCAGATCGCCATAATTGCTTAATGGTGGATGATGATCAATCTTTACTGTTTTATCACAGAGATTTATGCGTCCATCATCAATTCTTTCAAGGTTTGCAGTATCAAGCACAATACCCAGAGAGCCTTTGATGAAATCATCTTCAACATCTTCGTGATATGGATTTATATCATAAGTATCATTTCCACAGATATGAATCTCTTTATCAGGAAAATTGTCATTGATGAACTGTTTGAATCCTAAACACGAAAAGATAGCATCGCCATCCGGATTGGCATGTCTGAATAACGTTATTTTCTTATAGCTTTTTAATGTATCTAAAAGTTCTTTAAACATTACAGTCCAAGGATATTGACAGTGTCTCTTACAATAGCGAGTTCTTCATTTGTAGGAATTACAAATACACGGATCTTAGAGTCAGCAGTTGAAATTTCTTTTTCACTGTGAGTCTTTGAGTTAAGCTCGTAATCAGCTCTGATTCCAAATGGTTCTTCAAGTTTCTTGCAGATCATTTCTCTTACAAGAGTTGCGTGTTCACCTAAACCGGCAGTAAATACCATAGCGTCAACATGACCTAACTGTGCATAGTAACCGCCAACCATATTTACAACTCTGTTAACATACAGATCGTAAGTCAGTTTAGCTCTTTCGTTGCCTTCTTTTAATGCAGCTTCTACGTCTCTTGAATCACTTGAGATTCCAGATACACCTGCCATACCTGATTTCTTGTTCAGATATGTTTCCATTTCTTCTGGAGTGCAGTTAAGCTTTTTAGCCATGAAGTATACGACTGTAGGGTCAATGTCACCACATCTTGTGCCCATCATGATGCCACCAAGTGGAGAAAGACCCATAGATGTATTGATGCACTTTCCACCCTTTACAGCAGAAATAGAAGCACCAGAACCTAAGTGCATAGTGATGATGTTGATATCTTTGATATCTTTGCCCATCAGTTCAGCACATCTGTTAGCGACAAACTTATGAGATGTACCGTGTGCACCATATTTTCTTACTTTGTAATCCTGATACCATTCATAAGGTACTGGGAACAAATATGAATCTGCTTCCATTGTCTGATGGAATGCTGTATCAAATACGAATACATGTTCGATTTCAGGAAGTGCTTTTTTGAATGCTTCATAACATGTCAGATGAGCAGCGTTATGAAGCGGAGCGATATCGATAAGTTCTCTTACTTTATTAACTACATCTTCATCAACTTTTACTGATTCTTTAAAGTAAGGTCCACCCTGCACAATTCTGTGTCCTGCGCCTTCAATTTCTTTAAGATCTTTAACGATTCCATATTCAACAAGAGCATCAAGAAGAAGTTTAACTGCTACTTCATGATTAGGAACTGGAACTTCTTTAGAAATCTTTTCACCGTTGACATTGATTCCGAAGATTCCCATTGGCAAGCCGATTCGTTCAACGTTTCCGCTTGTCAGAACTTTTTCTTCTGGCATCTGGAAAAGCTGGAACTTTAATGATGAACTGCCAGAGTTTACTGCAATAATTTTTGACATAAATTCTATCCTTTCAAAATTTTCTTTATTCTGTCTACATAGTTTATGGCAATTTCCTTATTTTCCATTTCATCAAGGACTTTAAGAATCTTATTGTCATGTGCTATGAACTTCAGCTTATCTTCATATTCAATAAGCTGCGAAGTACTTCTTTTAATTACATCTGATACTGCTGCTTTTGTGATGCTTAGTGTTTCAGATATCTCAATCATTGTATAGTCTTCACAATAGTAGAGTTTCAATATATCAAGCTGATGATCTGTAAGAAGATCTCCATAATAATCAATCAGAAGATTATAGTCATTACGATCCATTGCTCAGATCTCCAATAATGCTGTAAAGGTACATTTCAAAGTCAAATTCTTCAATTGCTTCGATGTTTTCACCACTTGTGAAATATCTTACCGGAATACCGGTTTCATCCTTTATCGCAAGAATAATGCCCCCTTTTGATGTACCATCCATCTTGGTGAGAATAATTCCGTTAAGGTTAGTGATTTCTTTAAAGATGGCAGCCTGAGAAAGACCGTTCTGTCCTGTATTGGCGTCCAAGACAAGCCAGGTATTGTGAGGTGCGTTTTCGATTTCGCGACCGATTACCCTTTTCATCTTTTCAAGCTCATTCATCAGGTTCTGCTTGTTCTGAAGTCTTCCGGCTGTATCGCAGAGTATTATATCAGGATTAAGTTCTTTGGCTTTTCTTAATCCGTCAACAAGAACACTGGATGGATCCTGCCCTTCTTTTCCAAGAACAATATCGCAGTTAAGGCGTTTTGCCCAGTTGTTTAGCTGTTCAATCGCTCCGGCACGGAATGTATCGGCAGCAATAAGCAGTACTTTTTTACCTTCATTTATATATCTGTTGGCAAGTTTTGCGATACTTGTTGTTTTACCTGAACCGTTTACACCTACTATCAGATTTACTGTTGGCCCGTTTTGAGCGTATACAATGTTTCCATCATCTTTGGAAACATAGAGTTCTCTAAGCGAATCAGCAACCAGATCCATAATCTGTTTTTCATCCAAGTCACTGTTTTTACCGGCTTTTTTTACAAAGATATCAACAATTTTCTGACTGGTTTTATATCCGATGTCAGCTTCAATAAGCGTAACCATCAGATCTTCAGTAAAGCTTTTTGAGTCAATGTTTCTGGCTTTAAATCTGATTTTTTTGCCAATGACATCATTGGTTCTTGTGAAACCGGAAATATAACTTTCAGATTTCTTTTTAAACAGGTTTTTTATTGAGTCAAGCAAGCCCATTACTACTCACCATTAACCTTATCTGTTTCAGCCATTTCAATTGCATCAACCAGTTTAACTTTCAGCATGTTGCTGACACCGCGGTTCTGCATAGTAACGCCATACAGCACTTCACACTGTTCCATAGTACCAGGACGGTGTGTGATGACGATAAACTGTGAATCTTTAGAGAAGACTTTTGTATATTTGGCAAATCTTTCAACATTTGCCTGGTCAAGTGCAGCTTCAACTTCGTCGAATATAACAAGCGGTACAGTTCTGACTTTCAGAATAGAGAACAGTACACAGATGGCAATAAGTGTCTTTTCACCACCGGAGAACAGTCTGATTGATTTGATTGACTTTCCTGGTGGCTGAATATCGATATCGATACCGGTATTCAAAACATCAGTTGGATCTTCAAGAACAAGTTTTGCTTTTCCACCGCCAAACAGCTGGGCAAAAGTAACTGGAAGTTCATTGTTTATTCTGTTGAATGTTTCAACGAATTTCTCTTTCATTACCTTGTCCATTTCATCGATGGTTTCAAGAATCTTATCTCTTGATGCTACAAGGTCATCATAGTTTTTCTTCATGAATTCATAACGTTCATTGACTTCGTTATATTCTTCAGGAGCAGACATGTTGATGTTGCCAAGATTGATGATGTCCTGTCTTAAAGCAAGTACTTCGCTTCTTGCGTCACCTTCAATTTCAATATTGCAGTTTTCAAGAGCATATTCATAAGTCAGAGAATATTCACTTGAAAGTCTTAACAGATCCTGTTCAAGTCTTGTTTCGTTTGTTGCTTTGTTGGCAGTTATCTGTTTGATATGTTCGTTGGTTTCATCAATAGAACGTCTGATCATTCTGATCTGCTGTTCTTTTCTGTCGATATCGTTTGAAAGTTTGAATCTTTCTTCACGTTTTGTCTTTATTGAAGCGTTGATGTCATCACGTTTTGTGTAAGAAGCAGAAAGTTCCTTAACTAAAGAATCAATGAATGACTCTGTATTTTCAGCATTTTCAGGGTTGATCAGATCGTAATCTGCCTGAAGTTTGTCATACTTGGCTTTCTTGGCTTCAAGTACAGGCTCAATCTGAGCAATCGCAATACGTTTTTCAGTAATTGATGAGTTCAGTTCATCTTTAGCTTTGTCAAACTGATCATATTTCTTGATTACGATTTCCTTATCGGCTGATAAAGAAATCTGGTCATTTTTAAGTCTTTCAAGTTCACTTGATGCGGTGATGATCGATGTTTCATTCTTTACTTTACCGCCGGTGATAGAACCGCCTTTATTTACAACTTCACCATCTACAGTGACAATACGGTAGTTGTACTTGAGAAGTGAAGCCAGATTTGTAGCATTTTCCAGATTATCACAAAGTAATACATTGCCTAAAAGACCATATTTAACCATGTCGTATTCTGAATCACATTCACAATACTGGTCCATGGTTCCCATATATCCTTCAGTATTCTCGGCAATTATTTCATCTTCGTGTTTGATATCACGGTCTTTAAGTACAGTCAAAGGAAGGAATGTAGCTCTTCCTGATCTGTTTTTCTTAAGGAAATTAACTGCATTTCTTGCAGCTTCTTCATTGGTTGTAACGATATTGTAGATAGCACCGGCAAGAGCTGTTTCAAGTGCAGATTCATAATCGGCAAGCGGTTTAAGTTCCTGACCAACAACACCCATGACACCGATAAATGATGACTTGTTGTCAATGATAGCCTTAACACCAGCCTGTGCATTTGATGAGAAAGGATCTTTAAGCAGATTTTCAAGAAGTTCAATTCTTCCATCCACCCTTCTCAGTTTTGAAATAACTTCATCTTTTTTTAATGATGTTTCAGCGAGATTCAAAGCACATTCTTCAAGATTGCTGTTTAAAAGATCAAGGTCTCTTCTGTAATCTTCAAGACGTTTCTTTCTGTCTTCATATTCAAACTTTGCTTCTTCAAGCATGCGTTTGATTTCTTTTTCTTTTTCTTTACCTGTAGCAGATTCTAAAGTATATTTACGCTTTTCATCAATTTCAATTTTTCTTGCTTCAAGAGCCTGGATATTCTTCATTACTTCATAGAGTTCTTCCTGAAGTGTATTTACAGTTCTATCAAGTTCTTTAAGTTTTTCTTTTTCATCAGCGAGATTGTTTTCGTTGATCTCTGCAGTTGTCTGATGCATTGCCAGAGTTGTTTCAAGGTCAAAAGAAGTCTTGGCAATTTCTTCCTTGGCATTCTTAAGATTCTTTATTTCATCAACGAGAACAGCAATTTCTATTTCTTCAAGTCTTGCTTTCTTTTCTTTGTATATTTCGGCTTTTCTTGCAGCACGTTTAAGAGGAGAAACCTGCTTTTCAAGTTCGCTTAAAATATCGTATGTTCGATCAAGATTGTCTTTTGTACGATCAAGTTTATTCAAAGATTCGATTTTTCTTTTCTTGTACTTGCTGACACCGGCTGCCTCTTCAAAGATGGCTCTTCTTTCATATGGTTTTGCATCAGCAAAAGATGAGATATTGCCCTGTGAAATAATTGACAGAGAATCTTTACCAAGGCCTGTATCAAGAATCAGGTCAATGACATCCTTAAGTCTTACAATATTATGGTTGATCAGATATTCACCATCGTTTTCAGTTGAATAGATTCTTCTTGTTACTTCTATTTCATCAAGTTCAGAGTTAAGTATTCTATTTGTATTGTCAAATACCAGAGTTACTTCAGCCATAGATACGGCTTTTCTTCCTTCTGATCCGGAGAAAATAACATCAGTCATTTTATCGCCACGAAGTGATTTGACTGACTGTTCACCTAAAACCCATCTTATCGCATCGATGATGTTGGATTTACCACAACCATTAGGTCCTACAACACCTGTCATAGAACTGTCAAAGTTAATAACTGTTTTATCAGGGAATGATTTGAATCCCTGCATTTCAATTCTTTTTAAAAACATAGATTTTACCGCTAAAATATTATACCAAATATACCCTCAATTCCCAATAAAAAACTGATATTTTGCATATCAGTTTAATTCATATCGATATCTACCGGTGTATCAAGCGGAAGTTCAAGTAATTCCGGGTTTTCAAGCAGATGTCTTAAGAGTTTTACTGTCTTAGAGAAATAATAACCATCAGCTATTCTTTCGTCGATTGTAAGTCCCAGATCGACTGAATCTTTAAGTTCTGCTTCACCTTTGGAATTAAGCAGAGCCCTTTTCTTTATTTCACCTACAATCACAAATAAAGATGTGGTTCCCCAGTTAGTAAGATGATGATATCCGGCATGAAGTTTAATTGAACCAAGATTAGTCAAAATTGCACTCGAATAGTAAGGATCTGAGTCAATCAGAAATTGAGGAACTCTTCCATAACGGTCAAGAATGACAATAATTTTTACCAGCAGTTTTGCAATAAAACGTGGCATTTTATTAAACATATCCATCGAATCGCTTGAAGAATCACTTCCTCCACTCTTTTGAGATGTTACCTGTGTATAGATCTTTTCGTGAATTGTATCGATTGTATCGCTTTTTTCTGCCTTTATAAACGCCAGTCCTTCTTCTCCTTTGTCTGAGAACTCTTTCTTTACGACAAATGATGTAGAAATGTAGTTTCTCTCATATAGATTTGAATCCTGAATAAAATAATTCATCTTAGGTCTTAAAACGATACATTTCAGTATTGCAGCGTTGATAATCTGAAAAAGATTGTATTTGTATACCGGATTATTCTTGTTCTTTTTCTTTAAATATTTATCGATACTGGTTAGATCGATTGTCTCTGAAATAAATGCTTCATTATCACATCTTTTTGGATAGATAATAGGACAGATAAAATGCATGGGGTCGACATGTCTTAACATTTTTCCGTCTTTTCTGTCATAAATAGCCATATAACACCTCCAAACAAATTACTATTATAGGACTATTTCAGAATTCTACAACCTTCAGGGACATTTTCACGGGAATATGCTTCATTCAGTTCGGTATATTCATCATGATATACAATTCTTAAAGTTGTATCGCTGTTTTTGAGATATGAAGCATCCCTGTACTTTACGAAAGGATTGTTGCGGATATACATAAGTGTTCTTTCACCATCTTTAAAAACGAATGGTTTACAGTCTTTATGAGTTCTTTCTTCGTATTTTCTTATAAGTTCTTTAATCTGTTCATCATTCAGCTCACTTGATAAAACAATATCCTTAAAGCCTGTTCTTTTAAGAAATTCGTAAGAATATGAGTTGGAGACATTAAGCGTATAGTAAGCCAGTTTGTCTGTATCTAATAATAAACCGCCGTTTTCACTTACACAGACATCAGCTGATTTGTTATATACAGAATGAATATTGATTACCGGATTTATTATGTATTCATTTATAGAATCTTTATTTCTTATCAGTTGTTCTGTATCCGTTTCTTCCTGTATATCAGTCAGATTACAGAGCATTCTGTTTCCTTTGTGTTTGAACATATAAAGACGATAGTTGTTATATGCATCAACGAAAGCATTTCTTATAGTGTTGAGATCGGACATTCTTAAAAATACCTGATTCATATCAGTTTCAATACTGTTAAGGCAATATGGTGTTTCTTTCAGTTTAGAGAACTGTTTTTCAATATTTTCGTAGGTTAAAGGTGCATTTTGAGCTTTTTCAGCAACAATATCTGATTCATAAACAAATTCATCAGTGGATACTTTAACCCTTTCATTTGAATGAATATAGACCTTTAAATCAATTGGAAGATATTTTAATGGTCTCTTGTTTATTTCATCTTCAAGACTATGGTCTACTGTTTTAAGAAGCAGGTCACCTTTCTTAAACTGATGTCCTGTTTCAAGTTCAATGATTTCATTTCTGAATGCTTTTGAAACAAGTTTGTCCTTTACATAAAGTTTATTGACGATAAAACCGTCATCAAAACTCTTTGAATAAATTCTTACGCCATCAAACTGATTCAGCTCTTCACTCAGTCTTATCTGTACCCTTCTGTTTTTCCAGGATAATACTTCACCAATAACAACTCCCTGATGATTTGGCATACACTGATTGAAAATATCTTCTTTCTTATCAAAAAGATAGGTATTTGTAAAACCGCGGTTAAAAAGAACCTTCATATTGTCTATCTCTTTATTGGAGATATGGTAATTGTTCTTTTCATAGTAGGAATCAATAGCTTTACGGTAAACAGATGTAATATAACCGACATATGCACTTGATTTCATTCTTCCTTCAATCTTCAAAGAAGAAACTCCAGCCTCAATAAGTGTTGGAATATCTTCAAGAAGATACATGTCTTTAGGACTTAAAAGATAATCGGTATCAGTTTCAATTCTGTTGTTGCGACTGTCAAGAAGTTCATATTTGAGTCTGCAGCACTGAGCACACATACCTTTATTAGCGCTTCTTGACTTAACAGCACTTGAAAGCAGACACTGACCTGAATATGATACACAGATAGCTCCATGAACAAAAGTTTCAATCTCAATGTCTTCTTTACACGCTTCTTTAATGAAGTCGATAGTCGATTCTCTTGCAACTACTACTCTGTTGAATCCTAATTCTTTACAGTTTCTGACGCCGTTTAGATTGTGGATATGCATCTGAGTTGATGCGTGAACTTCCATATCCGGATAGTTTATCTTAATCCAGTACAGTAATCCGATATCCTGAACCAGAATGGCATCTACATTGTTTTCGTAATAGAACTTTACATCTTCACATGCCTTATCAAATTCAAAATCACTTAACAGTGTATTAAGTGTTACATATATTTTTACGTTTCTTAAATGGGCATAACTTACAAGTTCTTTAAAGTCATCATGTGAAAAGTTCTCGGCAAAAGCTCTTGCTGAGAAATTAAGTCCTCCCATATATACGGCATCAGCACCGTTGTTTACAGCGGCATAGAATGCATCTTTGTTTCCGGCCGGAGCCAATAATTCTATTCTTTTTCTGTTCATTTTCTGAAATTTTTGACTATGTAAAGTTCAAATCTGTCTTCAGGAGTTATCGAAGCGTCAGATTTGTTGAGACTGTCAATATCTGAAAGTCTGCTTAACAGATCAATTATCTGATATCTGCTCATACCTGCAAGATTGCTTACAGCTTTCTGTACACGGAATCTCTTGCATTTAAGAATATCGGCAATCTCGTCATAACTGTATTTTTTAGATAGATAATAATCTACCTGGTAAAGAAACCTAAGTTGTCCAGCAAGTACTGCAATAATCATAAAAACCGATGTATTGGCCTTAAAAAGGCCTCTTAAAAGTGTTATAGATTTATTTAAATCCTTGGTTACAAGTGCATTTATCAGATCGAATATGTCAGAATCAATTTCTCTTGTGGTCAAGGCATCAACACATTTTTCATCAATCTTATCAGGATAGTTCTTAAGGACGTCTAGTGAAGAAATAAGAGCAGTGGTTGAACCTGCAGCATTGTCAATAAGTCTTTCAACTGCCTCATTTGTAATATTCAGTTTGTAATCTTTAAGAAGTGACATTGCTTCATTTCTAAAATTGTTCTGATCAAGAGCGTTCAGAGTTATCTGCTGTGCATTTAGAATCAGGTGCTTATATATTTTAGAAGTCTTGGAGAAGTTTGAATTATAGGTGTAGATAATCAAGTCAGATGCATAGTTTGGGTTGTCAATATAATTTTCAAATGCTTCCACACTATCGTTTTCTTTATCTTCGCCTTTCTCTTTTTTAACAAGAAAACCTGGTTCATTTACAAGAACTTTGGTATTTTCCGCAAAAAGTGAGCTGGTATCACAGGCTTCAAGAAGCGCATTTACAGAAAAGTCGTTATCTGAACCATTAAAGCGTACAACATTGTCGCAGCCTTTAATGAGTTCATGAATTTTACGGTCTATCAGAAAAGCTTCTGTTCCATCAATTACAATAATCATCCTTTAAATTATAACAAACCATTCACTGTTCGTTTTGACAATGCACAACCTGTAAAGAAATATAAACTCAATATTCCCTTCTTCTTTCGTGATTAATGTCTTTGATATATAGTTTTCAAGTGTATTTAATGTTTTTTGAGATGGATGATTGTATTTACCATTTGTAGATATAACTGATATTTCAGGTAAAACTGTTGAAATAAACAGATTACTGGAAGCAGTATCTGAACCATGGTGCGATACTTTTAAAATATCTGCACTATAACCATATTTTTCAATATATGAAAGTTCTGCATTTCTTGAAATATCACCGGTAAAAAGAAAAGAAATTCCGTTTATATCCGTAAAATAAACAAACGAATTATCATTATCGTTATCATATTCCCCAAGATTAAGATATTTAAGAATAATATCTCCTGAACAAATGTCTTTACCATCAACTACGGTTTCTTTGATGCTGAAATCATTTTTAAGGTTATTAATATTTCCTGAATGGTCTTCATCTTCATGTGTAACAACAAGATAATCTATATTCCTTATTGATTTCCCTTTAAGATATTTTTCAAGTTTGTAGTATGAATACTTTGATCCGGTATCGATTAAAGTTACATTTCTGTTAAAAGAATCTCTGATCAGTATCGAATCACCCTGTCCAACATCAATAAAACTTACGGATGTATAAGGAACATTCAGATTAAAAATCAGATATAAAGAAACAAGTGTTATCTGTATGTAACTGTTTCTTATTTTAAACACATAAATAAAACAGATTATGAAAATAAGTGATATAACATTCAGACTGCCATTAATCTTGATTGTTAATGAATTGTTGATGAATGAATAAAGTTCTATAAGTCTCAGATAAACATTTTCTAAAGATGGAATTAAAAGAACAATTATTGAACTGATATAAATAAATGCTCTAATCAAAATCAGATATTTGAAGAAAAACAGTGTAATCAGATCTGTATATCCAAAAAGAATCGATTCAACTATAAAAAGATACATCTCAAAAGATATTTCCGATTTAAAAAGAAAGAACATCTTTATAAGCAATACTATAAAAAGTGATTTGTCATGTATAATATCAGGACCGATTATAAGAATCATAAAAATCGAAATTATATTTCTGTTTCTTGTGTCATTTATGAATCTTTTCAATAGACTATCAGATAAAAATATCAGATACTTGCGGTTGAATCCAAACATCAATGAAAAAATCACTAACAAAATAAAACCGTATATTGTTTTCTTTCTGCCAACCGTTTTTACAAGATAATATGAAGTAAGTCCATATGAAAGATTATAAATATTGGAATAATCATATTCATTAAAAAGAATTGTTTTAAGAATATTTTGAGTCTCATCTTTATATGCAAGTATCCTGTTTTTTAAAAATGCTGTTACAGGATTGATAATATCCAAACTTAAAAACAGTTCTGTATTCTGCAATTTATATGACAAATAAAGGATTGATATTGCTGATAAATAAACAACGGTTTCTTTATAGTTGAAAACAGTAAGAACTGTTATTGAACCGATTAATGTCCATATATTATTGAAAACAGTGCTTATTACCAGTAAAAGAATAATTCTAAATAGTGAGATACTGTTTAATCTTTTCAAAACGTTTATCTCCTATTCCGTTTATATTCTTTATTTCTTCTATTGAATGGAATGAATGCTCTTTACGGTATTCAATGATTCTGTTTGCAGTAACTTCGCCTATTCCCGGAAGTAGCATAAGTTCATTCAAAGTTGCTGAATTGAGTGAAATCTTAAGTTCGTTTACTGTTTTTTTCGGTATGACGATGATTTCGCGGTTATACAGAGTTTCTGACAAAGAAAAAAAACTGATATCCGCATCATCTTTTAGTTCAATATGTTTTAACAAATCGTCAAAACAACTTCCTAATGGAAGTTCAATTACACATTCGTTTTCTACTTCCCCTTTTACTTCAACTGTTACTATTCTTGGTTTTGAAATATTAAGAGTTTCAAAAGGCAGTAAAGACAATATCAGATACAAAATAAAAACTATGAGCAACAATACTTTTCTGTACATAACTCATAGTTTTACTTAAAATGTGAAATTCCTTCTTGAATTAAGAAATTTTTATAATTTTTACATCGTATGGTTTATCAACATCAACAGTAACTACTGTGCCAACCTTCTTGTTCATGATAGCTTCAGCAAGTGGAGTTACGTTTGAAAGCTTGCCATTTAGCGGATCAGCTTCTACTGTACCAACGATTGTATATTCGATTTTCATGCCTGTATCAAGTTCTTCAAGTTCAACTGTAGAACCTAATTTAACAAGTTTAGCACCTTTGCTTCCTTCAATGATTTCAGCATTTCTGATCATGTTTTCAATCTCTTTGATACGAGATTCTACCTGAGCCTGATGATCTCTTGCTGCATCGTAGTCAGCATTTTCTGATAAGTCGCCCTGTGCACGAGCTGCTTTCAGTTCTTCAATAACTTCGTTTCTAGTCTGATGGACTAATGTTTCATATTCGTCCTGTAATTCTTTTAAGCCTTCGGCTGTGACATAAAATTTTTCATCCATAATTAATTACCCCAAAAGATTATAACATCTTTTTAATTTAACACGCTATTGATTTTGGTCTTCAGAAGATCAATCGCAACAACGTTAGTTTTTCCTTCCGGAATGATGATGTGAGCATATACTTTGCTCGGTTCGCAGAACTGATCATGCATTGGTTTAACAGTAGTAAGATATTGATCCATTACTGATTCCATTGATCTTGCACGTTCAGTTGTATCACGTTTAAGTCTTCTGATGAATCTGATATCGGCATCAGTGTCAACAAATACTTTGATATCAAGCATATCTCTCATCATCTGATTCTGCAGTACAAACAGGCCTTCTACAATAATTACATCAGCTGGATTGACGATTTCTGTCTTGTCTGAACGGTTATGAATTGTGTAATCATAAGTAGGTTTTTCAATTGATTTGCCATTAATCAGATCGTTCAGTTGTGCATAGAGCAGTTCGTAGTCAAACGCAAACGGATGGTCATAGTTAGTCTTAGCTCTTTGCTCATAAGTTGTGTTTGGCTGTTCTTTATAATAGTCATCTTCTCTGATGATTATTACAGAATTTGTATCTTTGAATTCATCAACCAGTATCTGTGCAATTGATGTTTTACCACTTGCACTTCCGCCAGCAATTCCAATCAGAATAGGCTTTTTGTCTATACTCATATTTATAGTCCCCGCTTAGTTATATGTAGCCTGGTGTTCAGCGTAAGTATTTGTATAGTGGATACCTGAAGCATCTGCAAAGAAGAAGCAGTAGCTGTTTGTATCAGGTGTTAAAACCGCATGTATTGCATCTTCACCAGGAGCACAGATTGGTCCAGGCATCAGACCTGCGTGGTAATAAGTGTTGTATGGGTCATTCTTGCTTGACTCATTTGTTGAAGTAAGTTCACAGGCAACAGACAGTTCAATATCAGCAGCATAACATACCGTAACTGATGACTGAAGATACTTATCACCGGTCTGTGAATTACATTTGCCAGAAAGACGGTTCATGAATACTCCAGCTACCATCTGCATGTCTTCATATGAATTTGCTTCCCACTGAACAACTGATGCAAGAGTAAATATTTCGTGTGGTGAAAGTGATGAACCACTGACTAAATCTGAATACTTATCGTAAATCTGCTGTGTTCTGTCAAGGAACTTTCTGGTAACCTGATCAGCTGTAGTCATTGTAAGGAATTCATATGTATCAGGGAACAGATAACCTTCAAGTTTATATCTGATATTTACACCTGCAGCATCACCTGTCAGGAATGAATAATCCTTGATATAGTCCTGAAGCACTGTTGCATCATTCCAGTAAAGAAGAAGTGAAGCAGCATCAACATTGGTTACTTCAGCAATCTGATTGGCAATATCTTTTAATGTTGAACCTTCAATAACAGTAACCATAACAGTTTCCTGGAAGATATTGTCTTCATTTGACATGTGTTCAATAAGTTCAGTAGCAGACATATTGTCATTGATTACATATGTGCCGGCTTTGAAACTGTCATCAGAAAGAAAACGCATATAGAAATAAGCAACATCGACATTTCTTAATATTTTTTCTCTTTTCAGTGCATTTAGTACACCTTTTGCACTTGAACCTTTGTCAATTGTAAAAACTACATCTTCTTTTACTTTGTTTACTGCTCTTAACTGCAGTACTTCATAGCCTACAAAACCACCTACAACTATGAAACATAAAAGAAAGAATGCAAGAACACCTTTAAGGAATGACTTCATTAGGCTTCTTCCTCCTCGCCGTTGTCAAATGCACTTACAACTTCATTTACCATATCCATTTCTTCTTCAGTTTCGATTTCCATAAGGTTACCCTCTTCATCGTATCTGAAGGCATAGATTTCATCTTCATTGTCTTTCATGTAACATACTACGTATTTGTTTTCATCGGAATCAAAAGTAAGCAGAATCTGCATTTCTACTTCTTTACCGTTTTCATCCTGAATAAAAATTGTGTTGTCCATAGTTATCTACCTATTTGCTTTCTAAGTAAAAACGTACCAGTTCTTCGATGATTTCATAGGATTCAACCTGCTGAATCAGATTTCTGGCATCTTTATAACTTGAGATGTATGCAGGATCACCTGAAATAAGATAACCACTGATCTGATTGATTGAGTTATATCCTCTTTCATTCAAGGCATCAGATACAGCAAAAAGCAGCTGTTTCATACTCTCGCGTTTGATCTCTTCGTTTGTGAATAGCATCGTCTTTGAATTGTGGTCCATAACATATCCCTCCTAATTTAATATTATATATTAAAAGCCACTATAAGTGGCTATTAATTACTGCAGAGTTTTGTTGATTAAAGCAGTCAGTTCATTCATATCGGTAGCGATATCGCCACCGCCCTGAGCCATATCAGGTTTTCCGCCGCCTTTACCATTGGCGAATCTGGATACTTCCATGATGATGTCTCCAGCTTTCTTGCCGGCTGCGATGGCTTTTTCGCCACATCCGCAGGCAAACTGAAGTTTATCACTTGACCTGTTGATGACAAATACAATACCGCCATCCAGTTTGTTTCTGATAGAACCGGCATAGTCTCTTAACTGATCCTGATAGTTATCAAGGGTAATTACAAGATATTTATAAGAACCGTTGTCTTTTGCATTGTTAAGAATTGAATCTGCTTCAGAATTCATCAGTTTTTCTTTGAGTTTCTTGATTTCCTGATTCAGAGCACTGTTTTCTTCCTTTACAGCGATGATACGGTCATAAATCATGTCAATATTCTTTAATCCAAGAACGTCTTTGTATGAGTTCAGCTTAGCTTCATATTCTTTGAATGCTTCATAAGCTTTCTGTTTTGTTACTACTTCAATTCTTCTGATACCTGAACCGACTGATTCTTCAGATACAATCTTGAACAGATTAAGATCAGATGTATTTGATGCATGTGTACCACCACAGAATTCTTTTGATACATCACCCATTGAAACAACTCTTACTGTGTCACCATACTTTTCATCAAACAGTGCAACAGCACCAGTCTTCTTTGCATCGTCAATTGACAGTACTTCGGTTGTGATCGGATAAGAAGCCTGAATATAAGAGTTTACAAGTTTTTCAATCTTTTCAAGATCTTCACTTGAGATCTTTTCATAGTGGTTGAAGTCAAATCTTGCATAGTCCTTGCATACATATGAACCAGCCTGAGCTATATGAGAGCCAAGTACTTCTTTTAATGCGCTCTGTAATAAGTGTAATGATGAATGGTTTGCACGTAGAAGTTTTCTGTTTTCTTCATTTATTTCAAGTGTAAATTCATCATTTTCTTTGATAGAACCACTGTTCACTTTTACATGGTGCAGATACTGTCCGTTAGGAGCTTTGTTTACATCGCTTACTTCGGCTTTTGTCTTTTCATTGAAGATTAAACCTGTATCAGCAATCTGACCGCCACTGGTTGCGTAGAATGGTGATAAATCAAATGTCACATCACCTTCTGTATCGATTTTATCTACCTTGTTTCCGTTGATGAATAAACCGGTTACTTTAGCATTTCCGTTTACTGATTCATATCCGGTGAATTTGAAATCAGCCTTGAAGTTAAGAAGATCATTTGACTGAGTGTGCATAGATTCTTCATCACTTCTGGCATTTCTTGCCATTTCTTTCTGACGGTTCATGCACTCATTGAAACCTTCGATATCACACTTGATATTTCTTTCTTCAGCAGATTCGATAGTCATTTCTTTAGGGAATCCGTAAGTATCGTACAGTTTGAAGATCACATCACCCTTTAAAACACCGTCTTTTACGTTATCAAGTTCGCTCTTTAACAGTTTTTCTCCGTTAGCAAGAGTCTGAATGAAAGATTCTTCTTCTTTCAGGATGAGTTTCTTGACGAATTCTTTCTTTTCCTGAAGGTATGGGTAGAAATCAATCATATTGTCAGCTACAACATCAACAAGTTCATAAAGGAATGGTTTTTCAATTCCGATATTTCTTGCATAACGCATTGCTCTTCTTAAAACACGTCTTAATACATAGCCTCTTCCTTCATTTGAGAAAGTAGCTCCATCAGCAAGCGCAAATACACAGGTTCTGATATGGTCAGCAATTACTCTGTATGCCATCTTAGAATCAGCATATTTGATGTTTGAATACTTCTCAGCTGCGTGAATAATTGGTAAGAACAGGTCAGTATCGAAGTTTGTTTCTCCGTCCTGTATCAGACATACCAGTCTTTCCAGGCCCATACCGGTATCGATATTCTTCTGAGGAAGTTCTTTATAGTCTTTTCTGTCTACACCTTCTTTGGCTTCATATTGTGAGAATACGTTATTCCACATTTCAATGTATCGGTCATTTTCCATTTCTTCAAAGAACAGTTTTTCGCCTATTCCTTCTGGGTCATATTTAGGACCTCTGTCGTAATAGATCTCAGAGTCAGGTCCGCATGGTCCTTCACCGATTTCCCAGAAGTTATCATATGACTTAAGAATATGTTTAGGATTTAGTCCGATTTCTTCAGTCCAGATTCTGTATGATTCTGTATCATCCGGATAGATAGTTACATAGATTCTTTCAGGATCAAAACCAATCCATTTAGGACTTGTCAGAAACTCCCATGACATCTTTAATGACTGCTCTTTAAAATAGTCGCCGATTGACCAGTTTCCAAGCATTTCAAAGAATGTGTGGTGTCTTGATGTCTTACCTACATTTTCAATATCGTTTGTTCTGATGCACTTCTGTGCATTGGCAATACGGTTGCATTTAGGTGTCTCACGACCGTCAAGATACTTCTTTAACGCTGCTACACCTGAATTGATCCAAAGAAGTGTCGGATCATTAATAGGTACTAAAGATGCACCTGGTTCAATCATATGTTCCTTTTCTTTGAAGAATTCAAGGAACATTGCACGTACCTGATTACCTGTTAAGTTTTTCATTTTAATCCTCCTCAAAAATAAATAAAACGTCCTTATCTAAGGACGTTATAATTACGCGGTACCACCTTAGTTCTCATTTCTGAGCCCTTGAATCTTTAACGCAGATATACGCTGAGTATTAATCAGATATACGAAGTAGCTTCATTCTGATATTTAATGCAGGTTTTCACCATCTCTGCTCTCTTTTGAATAAATACTTCAGAACTACTTATCTTCCTATCAATTTATAACAAATCTCTTACTATTTTTCAATCAGTAAATTATACAGTGTCGTTTTTCTTTGCCTTGATTCATAATTGACTCCTGCATAGAAACTTTCTTTGTCACCAAGTATATAGAGCCTGTTTTTTGCACGGGATATTGCTGTATAGATAAGTTTACGGTTCAGCATGTTTTTTGAGTAGTTCGGAAGGACAAAAAGACATACTTTATATTCACTTCCCTGTGCTTTATGTACAGACATTGCATATGCCAGTGATATATCCTGCAGATCGTCAAACTTATAGAAAACAGTAGTACCCTGATAATCAATCATGAAGTACTTGTCTTCATTGTTGATTTCTTCAAGGATTCCGATATCGCCATTATAGACATCATCAGTTGGCCTGTTTTTAAGCTGAAGTATCTTATCCCCTTCTCTAAACAGCATTCCGTTGGCATTTCTTTCTTTCTTATCCCTGCTTTTAGGATTGAAATGATCCTGCAATAAAGCATTCAGATTGTTGATTCCGTAAATGCCTTTGTACATCGGTGCAAGTACCTGAATATCGTCAAGTGAATAGCCTTCATCAATACAGTCATCGATTATTGAAACAATTGAGTCTATCTCATCAAGGTTATAGTGGATGATATCTTTTGTATATCTGTCAAGGTAGACATCTTCATTGATTATTGAATATGAAAGGTCAATAATCTCGCTTCCTTCGTGCTGCCTGTGATTGTATTTCAGTCTTGTAAGTGTAAAAAGTTTTGAGCTTATCAGATCACTTAAAAGATTGCCCTGCCTGATTGAAGGAAGCTGATTGTCATCGCCGATAATACATATTTTTTTTACTCCACTGGCAGCCTTAATCAAAGATGCAAACAGAAAATTGTCTACCATTGAAAATTCATCAATAATAATCGCATCGTACATCAAAGGATTTTCTTCATCGAAGACGAAAGTATTGGTTTCTTTGTTCCATCTTAAAAGTGAATGGATAGTCTTGGAGTCAACATGACAGACTTCATTGATTCTTTTGGCTGCTCTGCCGGTTGGCGCTACAACGACAATCGAATTATATGGAAGATACTCACCAAAAATAGCAACCAGTGATTTCACAACAGTTGTCTTGCCTGTACCTGGTCCACCGGTAATTATTGAAATATCATTCAAGAAGAAGTTTCTTATGGCATCTATCTGATAATCATCATATGCAACATCAAGCTGTCTGCCGACAGAGTCAATTGCATCTTTTATCACGTCATCTTCAAGATTGATTGATTCGTTCTGGGTTTTAAGATATTCGTTGATTATTATCTCATTACGGTATTCTTCGTAAAGATAATACTTTTCATTTAGGACATAGAGATATCTTTCGTTTACACATAGATCAATTATTCTGTCCAGGTCATCGTCATTGAAATTCTTTCTGTATGAACTTTCAAAATCTTCTCTTAACAGATAGGTGTCTCCGAGATTGAAAGTAATCTCTTTAAACGCATATACAAGAAATGCTTCTTTGAGTTTAAGAAGTTTGTCTTCAAATTCAAGTTTGGCTGCAAAGTCACAGACATGAGAAAAAGGAATTCCATAGACTTTCAGATAGATAAGATAAGGATTATTCTTTATTACAATATCAATCTTATCTTTGAAATAATCGTAGATTCTGAGTGATTCAGAGTTTGTAAAACCACCACTGATAAGTTTATATACGGCTTCTGATTTTGGATCATTCATATTGAGAAAACCGTCAATTACAGATTCATACTGCCTGTTTGAAAGTTTTACTTCATGTATTCTTTCCGGGTCTTCTTTAAGTATTGTGAATATATCATTTCCAAAATGTTCAACAATCTTTTCTGCAGTTTTCTTGCCTATGCCATCAAATGTTACTGCAAGGTAGTTGATGATGTCTTCTTTTACATCAGGAAGTACATCTTCCACTTTCATATAGTTGAACTGAAAACCGTATTTTGGATGATCGCAATACATTCCGGTAAGAAGATACTTTTTATTTCTCACATAGTCAAAAAATGGTCCCGTTACTGTTATATTTCCTTCTTCCGAAGAAAAACTTGAGACCATATATGTATCTGAACTGTATACGGTATAGGTAAAATACCCTTTAATCTGTTCAGTATCCATGTTTTAAAACTCTGTCATTAAGCGATCTGTTGACGTCTATACCATTGAGATATGTTTCTTCTATTACTCCTCCGCCAAGCATCTCTTTATCGAGATAGAAAACGGCTTCCTGGCCAGGAGTAACTGCTTTTATTTTCTGAGGATAGGTAAGAAGCACTTCATTATCGTTAATATAATGAATTGTCACTTCCTGATCTGCCTGACGGTAACGGAACTTGCACTGAATATCACTGTTATCTTCAGGTTTTCTTAACCAGTTTATACCTTTAATAAGAGCTGAATCGGAATAGAGGTATTCTTCATTTTTGACACTTGTAAGATAGAGAAGATTCTTTTCCACATTCTTGCCTACACAGTAATAAGGACCTCTGTTGCCTCCAACATGGAATCCTTTTCTTTGACCTATTGTGTAATAGAAAACACCTTCATGTTCCCCTATTGTTTCAAGTGTATCGATGTCGATGATTCTGCCCTTTTTCATTGGAATATAGTTCTTCAAGAATTCCCTGAAGTTTCTTTCGCCAATAAAACAGATACCTGTAGAATCTTTCTTTTCAGCGATACTTAAATCAAGTTCTAAGGCCATTTTTCTTACTTCTGGCTTATCAATTGAACCTAACGGAAATAAACAATAGTCCAAAGCTTCTTTTTTAACCTGAGCCAGAAAATAGGACTGGTCCTTATTCTGGTCATCAGCCTGATAATATCTTCTTTCACCATCAGTTTCTTCTGATTTGAAGTAATGACCAGTAGCTATATAGTCATATCCTCTTTCTTTGGCAAAGTCTAAAAAATAATTGAACTTGATGTATTTGTTGCACAGAATATCCGGATTCGGTGTTCTTCCCTTTGCATACTCTTCAATGAATGTCTGAAAGACGTTTTCCCAGTATTCATTGATATAGTCACTTCTTAAAAGTTTAAGTCCAAGAGAATTGGCAACACTTTTTGCGTCATTGTAGTCTTTTTCCTGAGGACAGATATCATCATCAAGTGTATTGTTGCCTAAAGTATCATTGTTTGCAGCAGAATCCCAGTTACGCATAAAACAGCAGTCTACATCATATCCTTCCTGGACAAGTCTGTAGGCTGCTATTGCTGAATCAACTCCACCGGATAATCCAACCAGAACCTTAGTCATCTTCTCTTAATGCTCCACATGTATCGTAATGAGGACATTCCTTTGTACAGGTAACCATTTTTCTTAATTCCTGAGGTATAAAAGCTTCAATATCCTCTGAATTGTAACCAACCTGCATAATATTCTCATTCAGTATAATTGGTCGTTTAAGTACGCTTGGATTTTCTTTGACAAACTTCGCAATTTCAGAAATTGTCATGTCATCCAGATTTTTATTGCATTCCTGAATGACTTTGCTTCTTTTGGAAATGAGTTCTTCAGTTCCTGTATAAGTTCTAGAAATAAGATACTTGATTTCTTTTTCAGAAAGAAGGACCTTGAATATGTTCTTTTCAATAAACTTGAGGTTATGCTCTTTCATCCAGTTTTTAGCTTTACGGCACGATGCACAACCAGGTGATGAATATAGTACTATCATAGTTTCATTATACATTGTTTATTTGTTCAGTTTCTGTATATAATTTCTATAGTAGTCAGCTATTGTGACATCTAGAAAGACTGTGTAAGATGTAAACAGCCCGCAGATATCTGATGAACTGGATAACAGGTAACGCTATATAGTTGAAAGTTATAAAGGTGGGTGGCACCGCGATATTATCGCCCCATGTCCATCTTTTTTATTTTCTGGAGGAAGACAAAATGAAAAGAATGTTATCAGGCATTAAGCCTACAGGTCAATTGACCCTTGGAAACTACATTGGTGCATTAAAGAATTTCGTAAATTATCAGGATGAATATGAAATGTACGTATTCATTGCCAATCTGCACTGTATTACAAACTATCAGGAACCAGCACAGTTAAGAAAGAACCTTAAAGATGCTGTTGCATTGTATCTGGCATGCGGTTTAGATCCAAACAAGTCTGTAATATTCCTGCAGACCGATGTAAAAGCTCATCCTGAACTTGGATACATTATGGCCTGCTATACATATATGGGTGAACTTAACAGAATGACTCAGTTCAAAGACAAAATGCAGAAAGGTGAAAAATCCATGACTGCAGGCCTATATACCTACCCTTGTCTGATGGCTGCTGATATTCTTCTGTATAATCCTGATTATGTACCGGTTGGTGATGATCAGAAACAGCACGTTGAACTGACAAGAGATATTGCTCAAAGATTCAATAACCTTTATTCAGAAACATTCACTGTTCCAGAACCACTTACTCAGAAAGTCGGTGCTAGAATCATGTCTCTACAGGATCCTTCAAAGAAAATGTCCAAATCCGATGACGGAGACAATAAAGGCTGTATCTTCCTTCTTGATGACCTTGCTGTCGCAAGAAAAAAGATTATGTCCGCTGTAACAGATTCATATGCTGATGTAAAACTGGATAAAGAAAATCAGCCTGGTCTATATAATCTGATTGAAATCGCTTCGGCATTAAACGGCAGACCAATGCAGGATATCGCAGATGAATTCAAAGGCAAAGGTTATGGCGAATTAAAGAAATATGTTGCTGATGTCGTATGTGACAAACTTGCTGAAATTCAGGCAAAATACAACGAAATCATGACATCAGGAATGATTGAAACAGTACTTAAGGAAGGTGCTGAAAAAGCATCTTATGTAGCCAATAAAACACTTGCTAAAGTTAAACGAAAGATTGGACTTGAAATCAGATAGAAGAAAAAGATGTTCACTTATGAACATCTTTTTTAATCTAATGGTAGCTGATAGTAGTTACCTACTACCTCTTTTGAATTCTGAACATTTATGAATACTTTTGGGTCTGCTTCTTTTGCAGCTTTTATTACTGTCTGTGTCTGGAATGAGTTCACAACAGTATAGAGAACAGATTCCTTCTGATGAAGATAAGCCCCTTCTGCATTTGTGATAGTAATTCCATGTCTGATCTTTGAGAGGATGCTCTTTGTCACTTCTTCAGGTTTAGAAGTGATGATAGTCAATGTATCATGCGTATAACGCTTATGCATCAGTTTTACCATCTGGGTAGTAGCATATTGATAAACAATTGAATACATTGTCGTTTCCCAGTTGAAGATAATACCGGCTATACATAATATGCAGGCATTTGTCATAAGTACATAGTTCCAGATAGATCGATTGTACTTGTTGGAAAAGTAGATTGAAAGAAAGTCAAATCCACCGGTAGAGAAATTGTTCGCAAGCGCAAGACCTGCACCGACGCCATTAAGTACACCACCGAATATAGCCATAAGCATATATTCGTTTACGACAATAACAGGTTCGAAATAATTTACAAAAACAGAGAAAAGTGTTGTCTGAATTATTGAATAGACAGTAAACATTTTACCTATCTGACGATAGACAAATATGGCTGTTAAGATATTCAGGCCGAAATACAGAAATGAATAACTTATCCTGAAATCAAGGAACATTTCGACAATATTTACTGTAAGTCTGGAAATACCGGAGAATCCGCTTGGATAAAAGCCGCCTACCTGAACAAATGTCGTATATGCAGTGGCCTGTATTGCAGCCGAAACTGCAGCGATAATAAGCAGTTTAATGTAATATAAAGCTTTATTTCTTGTCTTCATGTATGTCATCTCCGCCATTTATCTTATCAAATTTTCTGGCTATCTTATCAACGCTAATTTCAAACTGTTCAAAGTTTGTCATGAAGTCCTGAGATGCTTTAAGCATTTTCTCGCTTCTTTCTTTGAAACGTCTGAAATCTTCTGCAAGTACAGCAAGTTCCTTAAGTATAATGGCAGCTTTTTCATCTCTTTTCTGTCCAAGATAAATGCTTCTTATTGCAGTCAGATAAGCCATCAAAGTAGCCGGAGAAACAAGATATACTTTTTTTCTGTAGGAATATTCAATAACGTCAGTATATTCTGCGTTAATATACGCAAATATTGCTTCTGCAGGAATAAACATATAGGCAAATTCTGCAGTTTCGTTATCGATGATGTATTTATCAGCAATGTCATTGATGTGTTTAATGACATCATTTCTGAATGCTTTGGCATATTTTGTTTTATCATCATTAGAAATGTTTTCTTCAAACATTCTCCTGTAGTTTTCAAGCGGGAATTTTGAATCAATACAGATTGACTTCATTGCGCTGTTACCGAATATTACTGCATCTGCAATATAACCGTTATTGAAGTGGTACTGTTTCTGCCATAAAGCATCATTTATGCCAAGTGCATTTTCCAGTAATGAATACAGTTCTATTTCACCGAATGTACCCCTGTTTTTCTTGTCAAGAAGCACGTTTTCAAGTGAACTGATATCTTTGGATAACTCTTCAATATTCTTCTGTGCAGAGTCAATTCTGGTCAGTCTTTCCTGAATATTTGCGAATGTTTCAGAATTCAGTTTATAGGCAGACTGAATATTGTTATTAAGATTCTTTTCAAGCTGAGAGAGTTTATAGACAGTTCTTTCAGAAAGTGATGAAAAATCTTCGCTGATATGATGGTTAAAAGACATCATATCATTGGACATAGATGCACGTATTTCATTGATTTCATGCATACTGTTAATAGACATCTGCCTCAGTTCCTGCTGGTTTCTTGAAAGTTCTCTGTCGATATATTTTTTAAGTGAACTGTTATTTGAACGAAATAAAACGACTATTACGACAATAAGCAATACAATAACAAGTCCGATCAGATAATAGATTGTATTTTCCATTACTCCTCACTGTTATCAGAGTAATTTCTGAATTCATGAATAAGATATCTTAAACCTGTTGTTTTCTTATGTTCATGATGTGTAATGGTACCAACAAAAAACCTGGTACAACTGAATACCATGAACAGAATTACTCCAAGTGAAATGTAGTCGTTAATATTCTTCAGCATTATGTAATTTATTATACAACTCTACAGCAATATCTTCTTTAAGTTCTGACTTCAGTTCATCAACTGTAAGCTGTTTAAGATTTGTTACTGTTTTATATTTCTTCATAAGTTTCTTTCTTGTGACAGGTCCGATGCCTTTAACATCGTCAAGCACTGAATGATATTGTGCTTTCAAACGCAGATTCTTGTGGTAACTGATCGCAAATCGGTGTACTTCATCCTGCATATTGGTCAAGAAAAAGAAAACGTTTGAATCGTTCGCAATCTCAATATGGTTGTAATTTGAATCCATTAGATAGGATGTATTGTGATGTTCATCCTTGCCTAGACCTACTATTGTGATATCCATACCCAAAGATGAGATTACTTCTTTTGCCACGTCAATCTGAATTTTTCCTCCATCCACAATAATCAGATCTGGTCTTTCAAGGTTATCTTTAAGTACACGGAAATATCTTCTGTAAAGTACTTCATGCATCGACTTTAAGTCATCAGCACCCTCTTCAAGTTTATAGAGTCTGTAATCTTTCTTTGACTGTCTGAAATTCTTGTATACAACCATTGCGGCAACAGTCTGTTTTCCTGCTGTATGAGAGTTATCAAACAGTTCAATACATTTAATATTTCTATTGAAAAGACGTCTGAATTCATTTGCAAGGCCTTCATAATAGGCATCTTTCTTCATTATTACTTCTCTGTTCTGTCTTAAATATTCAGTTGAGTTCTCTTTTGCACGTTTTAAAAGGCCATATTTCTGCCCTCTAGTAACAGTTGATACTTCAAAGCTGAAATTGCCTTCGAGATATTTTAATAGTTCAGATGGCACAAAAAGAGGTCTGTTTGACTCGTTGAGTTCAAAGAAACGATAAAGATAAGAAGTAACATAGTTTTCAACATCACCTACAAGATAATCAATATGTTTAATTGTTGAAAGAAGTTTACCTTTCTCAATAAATAAACCGGTGATTGCTATATATCCGTCTTCAACATCATAATTGAACACATTGAATGACTGACGGTTGTTCTTCTGTACATCAACCTTCAGCATTGACTGTTTTAGATCTTCGATCATGTCCCTGTATTCTTTGGCTTTTTCAAAGTCAAGTTCTTCACTTGCCTTATTCATTTTCTTTTTATACTCTTTAGTGATTTCAGATATATCACCTTCAAGAAGTCTTATTATTGATTCATATATCTCATTTGATTTGTCTGGATCAATGTTTTTTGTACAATAACCAAGGCATTCACCGATATGGTAATAAAGGCATACTTCTTTTGCGATATTTTTACATTTGCGTAAAGGAAAAAGCTTGTTCAGAAGACTAACAGTATTTCTTGCGGCCGTAACATCAGGATAAGGCCCAAAAAGCTTACCCTTCATTTTCTGTTTGGAATTAATTCTGACAACTTCTACCTTAGGTCCATGTTCGTTGCTTACTTTGATATATGGATATGATTTGTCATCTTTAAAGACAATATTAAACTTCGGATCATATTTCTTTATGAGATTGTATTCAAGGATCAGTGCTTCTTTTTCGCTTCCGACAACGATATAGTCAAAATCACGGATATTGCTGACTAGTTTTGTTGTCTTATAGTCATGAGCACCTATGAAATAACTGTTTACTCTGTTTTTAAGATTGATTGCTTTACCGACATAAATGACAGTATTGCTGCTGTCCTTCATGAGATAACATCCAGGTTTTGTAGGAAGTGTTTTAAGTTTATCTTTCAGATTCATTTTCTGAATTCAACAATTGTAATAGCAGAACCGCCATTGTCATAATCGGCAAGTTTATATGAAGAAACAAACTTAAGTTTCTTAAGTTTTTCATGTATGGCTTTTCTTAAGGCTCCGGTTCCTATACCGTGAATTATTCTTACAGATGTGTAGTTTAAAGAAAGTGCATTATCAAGATACACTTCAAGTTCATCAAGTGCTTCTTCTACCCTTTTACCTACCAGATTGAGCTCATGAGAAACTTTAGGCGTATTTGCACGTTTCTTTTCAGTGTACTGTTTCTTTGTGACAACGGATTTGACGTGATGAAGATCCTTAAGCTTTGTCTTGACAATTATTCCATTAAACTCAACAGTTACATTTTCATTTGAAATTGTTACTATCTTGCCAATAGAATCATTATCGTTGATTCTGACGGTATCATTCACTTCAAAAGGTTCTTCTTCTTTAAGTGGTTCAGGTGTCAGTTCTTCAATTTTTCTTGCTATCTTTTTTACTTCAGGCTTGTTGGACTTGAGTTCTTCAAGATATTTGTCTGCTTCTTCTCTTTTTTTCTCAAGTTCTTCATTGAGCTTTTCAATATAATCTTCTCTTAGCTTGTCTTTCTCTTTTTCAAAGGCATTTATTTTGTCATTAAGAGCTTTTTCAAGAGTATTAAGCTCATTTGTTTTAGACTTGAGTTCATCGTTCAGCTGGGTATTTTTGGCTATTTCAGCTGAGAGTTCATTCATCAGCTGATCTTTTCTGCTTTGGGATTCTTCAAGTATCTCTCTGCTTCTTTCGATGAGTGATGCATCATC
Organism: Solobacterium sp. UBA1761; assembly: GCA_002315565.1. Taxonomy (GTDB): domain Bacteria; phylum Bacillota_I; class Bacilli_A; order Erysipelotrichales; family Erysipelotrichaceae; genus Colivicinus. Next base: position 96,950 of record DCHD01000002.1, read on the forward strand.
AAAATATCTTGAAGCGATTTCAAGAGCATTAGAAGCACCTACTGAATTTTCATAGTATCTGTAGGTTGGCTTGAGTTCTTTAAGGTCAAATCCGACTGAAGAAAGCAGTATCTTTTCATCGTCATAGGCTCTGTTCTTGATGTCATCAAAGTGAGTGGTTATTATAAATCTTGAACCGAGCTCTTCAATCTTTTCGATAATAGCAAGAGATATTGCCTGTGCTTCTTTTGGATCTGTTCCGGAAATCAGTTCATCAATAAGTATCAGTGAGTTTTTATCAGCGTTTTTAAGAATATCGTTAATATTGGAAATATGGGCAGAGAAAGTTGAAAGCGATGATGAAATAGACTGATTGTCATCAATGTCAACAAATACATTGTTATAGAAAGGAACTTCTGCATATTCGCAGATAAGCGGTATACCCAGATATGAAAGAAGTACTGATAAACCAATAAGTTTAAGTGAAACAGTTTTACCGCCGGTATTTGAGCCGGAAATAACAATTCCTGAATATGGTTTTTTAAGGCTGTAGCAGTTACTTACAACCTTATTTGGATCAATCAGCGGATGACAGATATCTTTAAGTTCAATGGCATCATTATCAGAAATAACAGCCATTTTGCCATTGTGTCTGAATCCATAGAAAGCCTTGGCAAAAATGACATTCAGTTTAACAAGTGACTCATAATTGTTTCTTAGATCTTCTGCATATTTTCTTACAAGATAAGTCAAAGAAGAAAGAATTCTGAATATTTCAGCATCTTTTCTTTCTTCAAGATCTGCTTTTGTATTGTTCAGGTCTATAAAATTTCCAGGTTCAACATACTGAGCCTGTCCTGATGCACTTGAACCATAGGAATAACCGCCGAACTTGTTCTTGTCGACGTTTCTTATCAGAAAGCAGATACGATTGTTTCTTACAAATACACCAGCTTCCTGTAATGATGAAGCATTTTTAGACATGAACTGATTGGCTTTATCCATCAACCTGTTTTCATTTATTGTCAGTTCATTGAATATTTTCTTAAGTTCAGCACTGGCATCTTCTTTAACTGCGCCTGAAGTATCAATTGCTTCATCAATCGCTTCATAAAGTTCATTATTGAGCATTATGGCATCTGAATAATCTCTGATACTTAGATCACTCGGAAAACTCTGAAACTGCTTTTTGATTCTGGTTGAATGATTATTCAGTGCAAGTACAAGATTTAGTTCTGACCCGTTAAGTGTAATACCCTTTTCAGCTTTTTCCAGAATATTTTCAACATTATAGATACCGTCAAAAGAGACAGTAATGTTATTATTCAGAAGTTTAAGTGCTTCATCTGTTTCCTTAAGGTTTTTTCTTATTACCAGAGGATTGAAAACAACTTCTTCTGTAAGAATATATTCTCTGGCATCTTCAATAAAAGAAAGTGAGGCAATCTCACTTCTTATATCATTAAGATCCAGGCAGTCATATCTATTTTTCAGCATATTTCTTATATAACTCAAAAAGTTTCAGTTTTTCTGAGTTTGTCAGATCATTGATGTTGATGTCTTTAACTGATTCAATTCCAAGTTCATCAATAAACTCTTTAACATCATCAAATGATTCAACAGCAGTTTCATCAATCATGTCGGTGATATCTTTAATATTCAATTCATCAAGATTGATATCTACAATTTCCTGATTAAGAACATATTCCTTAACCATATCAACAGCATCTGATACATATCTGATTAAAGTGCCGTTTTTTACTTCCTCACCGTTTTCAAATACTGGAAGAGTCAATACAAGCGACAGCAGCATAACGATGATAGTGGCGTTAATAAGGCCGAATATAAGTCCACCGATACGGTTAATGAAACCAAGTACTGGAACTTTAGACAAAAACTTAAGTAAAGGAAGTATAATCATCATAAGTATCTTGAAAACAACCAAAAGAATAATAAACCAGATTATTGTGTTCCCTATTCCGTTTGCGTCAACAAGGCCTTCAAGTATTCCTAAATCAATATTGAACAAAGGATAATTTTCTGCCATAAGTAAAGCAAATCGGTAAGAAAGATAAATTCCAAGGACATTGAATGCCAGTTTTACTACTTCATATAAAAGACCTTTGCTGACAGCTTCAATAATGTTGATAAGATAGATAACACCAATAATGATATTGATGTAAAGAAACAGATTTTCAGGTATTTTCATGTCTATATTTTAGTTATATATATAAGCATAATCAAGTAATGTTATAATCTTCGTATGAGTAATTTCACAATTAAACTTGATAAAGACAAAATAGCAAAACTCAAAGATACATTCAGAAACGACATTAAACCTAACGCCAACGAATATATCGACACATTCATTCAGAATGACAATGTAACTATCTCAATATACACATCAGATAAAGTTGTATTCCAGGGTAATGACGCCTTTTTTTATGCTTCTGCATATATCGACCAGAAAGAAAACCCGCAGGCCGGCTCTGATGAAGTTGGAACCGGTGATTATTTCGGACCGGTATGCGTAGTAGCGGCAATAGTCGAAAAGGATGATTACCCGTATATCAAAGAGCATAAAATCACCGATTCAAAAGCAATGTCAGATGAAGTTATTCTTAAGCTTGGACCGGAAATATCAAATCGTTTCAAACATTCACTTCTGATTCTGAATAACGAGAAATACAATGAAGTTCATGAGTCAAACAACATGAATGCCATTAAAGCCAAAATGCACAATCAGGCATATCTGAATCTGATTTCGAAGGGATATAAGATTCCTGATGAAGCATATATCGATCAGTTCTGTCCTCGATCGCTATACTTTGAATATCTTGAAGATATCAAAGATGTTTACCGTAAAGTAGAATTTGAGACAAAAGCCGAATCAAAATACCCGGCTGTAGCAGTTGCGAGTGTTCTGGCTAGATACGCCTTCCTTAAGTCGATGGAGGAAATGTCAAAGAAGTACGACTTTGAATTCCCGAAAGGTGCCTCAGATACAGTTGATGAAAAAGCAAGGGAATTCGTAAAGAAATACGGAATGAAAAAACTTAATGAAGTGGCAAAAGTTCACTTCAAAAATACAGGTAATATATAATCTTATTGGAGAAAAACGAATATGAAATTAAATGGAAGTTATTTTTACACATTAAGAGAAGATCAGCGTGATGAAGATTCGGCATCAGGTAATCTTCTTGTAAAGGCAGGATTCATCAGAAAGACTTCTGCCGGCGTCTATATGATGCTGCCACTTGGATTAAGGGTACAGAATAAAATCGAAGAAATCATCAGAAAACACATGAATAACGCAGGAGCACAGGAAGTAAGAATGCCTGCCCTAATCGCAAGTGAATTCTATGAGAAATCCGGAAGACTTGCCGGTTTTGGCCCTTCTGTATTCCAGCTTCGTGACAGAAACAGTGCACCATTCTGTCTTGGTCCAACACATGAAGAACTGTTTGTCTATGCTGCAAAGCCAATGATCAGATCATACAAGAACATGCCTTTCAATCTGTATCAGTTTCAGGACAAGTTCAGAGATGAACCACGAGCAAGATTTGGTCTTGTAAGAGTTAAGGAATTTGTCATGAAAGATGCATACTCATTTGACGTAGATGAAGAACATCTTAATGTTTCCTACGACAAGATGTTCAAGGCATATAAAGATGCGTTTGATGAAATCGGCATTGACTACAGAATTGTAAAAGCAGATACAGGCGTTATGGGCGGACTTCTTTCTGAAGAATTCCAGGCCATTACTCCAATCGGTGAAGATTCTGTTGTCTATTGTGACTGCGGTTTCTCCAGCAATATCGAAGTAACTGAATGCATTTCTTCGCCATCAAATGAAGAACACAAAAAACTTGAAAAAGTTGAAACACCACATAAAGAAACAATTGAAGAAGTTGCTGAATTCTTAGGACTTCCTCAAAGCAAGACTGTTAAAGCACTTCTTATGAACGTCAATAATGAACTTGTAGTCTTCTTTGTAAGAGGTGACAGGGAACTCAACGAAACAAAAGTATGTAAACTCTTAGGCTGTTCAGAAGTAAATTTCGCAGATGATGCACTGATTGCCACAAGCAATGCTGTTGCCGGATTCACAGGTCCTGTAGGACTTAAAGCAAAGAAGATTGTTGACCGCGAAGTTATGAACATGGCAAACTTCGTAACAGGTGCCAATGAAACAAATTATCACTACATCAACACCAATCCAGAAGATTTTGAAGCTGATATGGTAGCTGATATCGTAAATGTTAAAGATGGCGATATCTGTCCTAAATGCGGTAAACCACTTAAATTCACAAAAGGTATTGAAGTTGGTAACACCTTCAAACTTGGTACCAAGTATTCTAAATCACTGGGTCTTACTTACCTGAACAAAGAAAACAAGGAAGATCTTGTCTGGATGGGTTGTTATGGTATTGGACTTGGAAGAACTATGGCTGCTGTTGTTGAACAGAACCATGATGAAAAAGGCATTATCTGGCCTGAGAATATCGCACCTTTCAAAGCTGTTATCCTGACAATGTCAAACAAGGATGAAGCACAGGTAAATCTTGCAAACAGACTGTATGATGATCTTACTGCTAGAGGTATTGAAGTAATGCTTGATGACCGTGATGAACGACCAGGCGTTAAGTTCAACGATGCTGAACTTATCGGCATTCCATACAGAATAACTGTCGGCAGAGGTGCTGTAAACGGAATGGTTGAATTCAAACACAGAACTGATGCTGAAGCTAAAGAAATCACTGCTGAAGAAGTAGAAAATCTTCTCAAATAACAAAACAAGGCTCATATGA
>DCHD01000025.1 GCA_002315565.1 Solobacterium sp. UBA1761
AGATGGGTAAGAGATTCCCTGAATACGTTGTAAATCCAAGCGATGTAATCAGAGACTTCGGTGCCGATACATTAAGACTTTATGAAATGTTCATGGGTCCTCTTGAAGCTGATAAACCTTGGAGCGATCAGGGTCTGGAAGCAACCCACAAGTGGATTGAAAGAGTATGGCGTCTGATTGATGACTATAAAGACAAGATCGTTGACAACAACGATGGTTCACTGGACTTTGTATATAATGCAACAGTCAAGAAGATTACTGAAGATATCGAAGGTCTAAGACTTAATACTGCAATTTCTCAGATGATGATCTTTGTGAATGAGTGTTACAAGGTTAAGGAAATCTATAAGCCATATCTGGTTAACTTTGTACAGATGCTGTCAGTATTCGCTCCACATGTCGGAAGTGAAATGTACGAAATGCTGACAGGTGAAACTGAAACAGTATATCTTCCTTGGCCAACATTTGATGAGTCAAAACTGGCATTAAGTGAGATTGAAGTTGTTGTACAGATCAACGGTAAAGTTAGAGCCAAGTTCATGGCCGCTACCGGAACTGCTGATGAAGAACTTTATAATAAGGCTCTTGAGCAGGAAAATGTCATCAAGTTCATTAATGGTGCGGAAATAAAGAAGCACTTCGTCATCAAAGGAAAAATGGTCAATATCGTTATCTAGATAGATTAAAAGAAGTATCCAATTGGATACTTCTTTTTTTGCTATATTGATTGAGATATCAGCCAGTCTTTACAGAGAGTTGGCCATTTGGCAACCTGTGGAATATTCATTGCCAGGTCATTGTGTCCATCCGCAAGTGCCAGTCCATGTACTCCTTCTGGGAAAAGGTGCATTTCAAACGGTACACCTGCTGCAGTCAAAGCCTGACCATAGCAGAATGAATTACGTGGATCATCAGAGTTGGTCTGCCAGATGAAGTGTGGTGGAGTATCTCGTCTGATGTTTACTTCAGGTGAGTAGTATACCAGTTCATCACGGTCCTTGAAGAATGGATTTCTGATTTCATTTACGAACGGGTTCATGAAGAAGCCCTGATACTGTCCGGCAAAACAGAAGGCACCATAGCCAAGTACTATTGCATCTGGTCGGCATGACTGCTTGTCTATTTCATCAGAATCGTCTCTGCCTAAGTCGAAGTGAGTTGCGAGATTTCCCGATAGCATGCCACCGGCTGAGAAGCCCATGCAGCAGATTTTGTCAGTGATGTTAAGTTCATCCTTTTTGAATCTAAGGACTCTTACTGCTCTGGTTATATCGTCAAGCGCATCTTTTCTGGTATATGGCTTTACACGATAGGTAAGAATTGCACAGTTGAATCCCATATCGGCGAAACACTTGGCGATATTGAAACCTTCACATCCGGTTCTTGTCTCAAAGCCACCGCCATGACAAACGACGATAGTGCCCCTTTTTTCTTTGGTGCCCTGACCAGGGATAAAGATAATTGAAGGTTCAGGTTGATTCGGATCTTTGTCCTTGCTGTAGCCTGGAGTCTTGTCCCATAGCTTAATCAGTTCAAACTCATCAAGCAGGTCATTCCAGATTTTGAGATTGCCTTCAATATCCATTGTTCCATCGGGTTTACGATGTTTAGAGATATTGCGGACAGCTCTGTCATTTGCGACAACGTCAGTCAGTTTATTGTAATTGTTCTCAAACATATTAGATCAGATTCTTTTCTGTCTTGGCATCGAAGATGTGAATCAGTTCAGGATCGAAGTCAAATGTTACATTGCATCCTGGGTCAACACTTCTTAAGTCAAGTCCGGCAGTTGGAATAACTGCAACAACATCTTCACCGTTAAGGGTGATATGCAGATGGATTTCACTACCCATCATTTCACTTACTTCTACATTGCCCTTGAAGCCATCTTTTGCCAAAGCGATATGAACAGGTCTAATACCAGCAACAACATCGCATTCTTCCTGATTGTTTGCTTTCAGGATTTCCTGCTGAGCCTTAGAAAGTTTAATATCTCTTCCGGCAACTTCAACTGCATATTCACCGCCGACTTTCTTCAGCTTGCTTCCATGGAAGAAGTTCATTTGAGGAGTTCCGATGAATCCGGCAACAAACAGGTTAGATGGATGATTGAATACTTCCTGAGGAGTACCGATCTGCTGAATGAAACCGTCTCTCATTACGACGATTCTATCACCAAGTGTCATAGCTTCAACCTGGTCATGAGTTACATATACGAATGTAGTATGGATCTTCTTACGAAGTTTGATGATTTCAGAACGCATCTGACCTCTCAGTTTAGCATCCAGGTTAGATAGAGGTTCATCCATCAAAAGTACTTCTGGATTTCTTACGATTGCTCGGCCAATCGCAACACGCTGTCTTTGACCACCTGACAGTGCTTTTGGCAGTCTGTCCAGATATTCAGTGATATCCAGAATTTCAGCAGCTTCCTTAACCTTGGCATCTATTTCTTCTTTTGGAGCATGTTTCAGTTTTAATGAGAAGCCCATATTGTCATAGACAGTCATATGAGGATACAGCGCATAGTTCTGGAATACCATTGCGATGTTACGGTCTTTTGGAGCGATGACATTTGAAAGTTTGTCACCGATATAAAGTTCACCTTCAGTGATTTCTTCAAGTCCGGCAATCATTCTAAGAGTTGTAGACTTACCACAGCCAGAAGGACCAACAAGTACGATGAATTCACCATCCTTGATTTCCAGATTGAATTCCTGAACAGCTACTACGCCTTCATCAGTAATCTGAAGATTAGCTTTTGGAGCCTTGTAGACTTCATCGGCTTTTTTCTTTCTTTTCTTGGCAGCTCTTTCGTTTGCCCTCATCTCATCAGGTGAGACATGATAGATCTTCTTGATGTTCTTTAAAGTAATACTTGACATGATTTTGACTCTGATATCTCAGCATCCGCCCTGATATCTCGCAGTTAAACGCCTTACATTAACTGCCTTATCGGCAAGTCTCCACATTGCCGCACCACGAGTCGGTGGTTTCCTCCTTTTTTTATCCGTTAGAAGTGGAGAAACGGTTGTTAATACTATTATTTCAAATTAAAAACTATTAAAAGATAAATATAGTAAGTAGTTCTATTAAAAAAGTGGATTATGTTAGAAAATCAAAAGAATTAGCTATAATTTTTGTTTAATTCATCAGGCAGCTGTTGATAGACTAAAAATGAGGTAAAAGGCGATGAGACTAAAACCAGGTTTGATATTTTCTGAACATATGGTCTTACAGAGAAATAAGACACTGTATGTTTTTGGTGAGAGTATTGATAACGACATAATTAAAGTTACACTTAATAAACAGACAGCAATCTGTACATGTACTGATGGAAGATGGGTTGCTGAGCTAAGTCCAGAAAAGGAAAACGAAAAGACTGTACTTAGAATTGAATCAGAAACACTGGATGAAAAGATTGAGTTCTCTGATGTGGCAATCGGTGAAGTAATACTTGCCGGTGGTCAGTCAAACATGGAATTCATCATGAAATATGACATAGATTTTGAAGAAATGAAAAAAGATGAAAAAGATGATTTCATCAGATATTTTGCCTATCCTCAGACCTGCTTCAAAGGTTTCATTGAAAAAGAAGGACTCGGTAAGTTTGGTTTATGGCGCAGATGGGATAAAGAAGAAGACCGTAAAGAGTTTTCAGCGGTGAGCCTTTATATGGCCAAGGTGTTAAGAGAAAAACTGAATGTTCCTGTTGGCATCATCTCGGCGAACTGGGGTGGTACACCGGCTGTGACCTGGACAAAAAGAGAAGATGTAGAAGCCAATCCGGCGCAGAAAGCAATTATTGACTGGCGCGATAAATGTATGGCCGAACTTGATATGGCAAAATATTATGCCGCATCAGAAAAGAAGATTCCAAAACCTACTAAGGAGATGGAACGGTTCACTGACTACTTCATGATGGGTGGCGATATGAGAGAGTTCTTTAAGAACGGACCGCCACCAATGAATCCAGATGTTTATTCAGCGTGGAATCCAGGACCAAGATCATGTATATTCCCGGGAAATCTCTATGAGAATATCCTTTTGAATATTGCACCATATGCTATCAGAGCCTTTACATTCTGGCAGGGTGAAGATGATGACGCAAGAGACTGGGCAGAGTTCTATGATTCCAGTATGATTACAATGATCAACTCATGGCGCAATCTCTGGAACGAAGAAATACCATTCTTCCAGGTTGAACTTTCAAACTTCAAAGGTGTGGGTGTTACAGCAGCCAAGAAGTATCCTCTGATCAGGCAACTTCAGCACAGTATTACCACAAAGCTTGAAAAGGTATATACCGTCTCAAGTATGGATATCGGTGAAGAATACAACATTCACCCTAGACACAAACAGCCGGTCGGTACAAGACTTGGAAAGATGATTATGAAATATGTCTTCAATGAAGATATAAAAGCTGACTGTCCTGATGTTAAGAGTATTGAATATAGTGACAACAGAATAATCATCAGCTTCGTATTTGCGGAAAGACTTGTTATAAATGGCGATATCTATGAAAGCCTTAAGGTAAATGATTCTGGAGACTATGATTATGAAGTAAATGGAAACAGAATAATAATTGAGTGCAAAGACAGAATCAATAAAATTGAATACTGTTACGATAACTATTCAAAGACATGCATCTTTAACGAAGAAGGCAATCCGGCATTCGGATTCAGAAGGGAGTTCTAGATGAAGATAAAAGAAGTAGTAGATAAGATACTGGCATATCATCCTGATTTTGGACCTGATTATCATGGCTGCGATGAATACAAATGCGGTAATCCGGAAGATGAATGTACCGGTATTGTTACAGCGCTGGTTCCAACGGTAAATGTCATCAGAAAAGCGATTGAACTTAATGCCAATCTGATTATTGTCCATGAACCAATCTTCTATACATCACTCGATAAGGGTGGCTGGTATCAGGACTTTGAGAATGAAGTCTACAATGAGAAAAGAAAACTGATTGATGATCATCACATCTGTATCTGGAGAGACCATGATCATCTTCATGCCCATAATCCTGACGGTATCTTTACCGGAACAATGAAATATTACGGATTTGGGGATAATTACGAAGTGATATCTGACGGCCATATGTTTTCAAGTTTTGTTGTCAGATTTGAAGAAAAGACACTTGGTGAGTTATGCGAATTCTTCTCAAAGAAGATTCCGCTCAATGGTGTAAGAGTAATCGGTAATCTTGAACAGAAAGTTTCAAGTATGGCCTTCATTGGACATCTCTATCCGATGGGTGATCTCAACGATGAATATTCAGTCAAAATGATTAAGATAGCTCAGATGGTTGATGTGGTTATACCAGGTGAAACGATTGACTGGACATTGCTTTCCTATATCAGGGATGCAGTTGAACTCGGTAAGAACAAGGCAATGATTTCTATCGGTCATTTCAATGGCGAAGAACTCGGTTCAAAATATATGAAAGACTGGCTTGGTGATCTGATTGATCATCAGGTTGAAATAACATATGTGCCAAGTGGCGATATGTATAACTATTACGTAAACAAGGAGTAGAAATATGAAAATCAGCGAATTACTGCCATTAATGAACATTCATGGAAGACACATTGTAGACAAAGAAAATGATCTTCTGTTTACTGACTGGACCTGTTCCGGTTTTACAATCGGTGTAAAAGGAACATATCTCAAAGTTAAGGTAAAAGCTTTATATGATCAGGTTCCTGACTTTTTTATCAAGGGTGAACTGCCAAAAGATTGGCCATGTATTGCCGCAAGTATTGACTCAAGTGAAGAACTTACTGCCAGACAGAAGATTGATGAAGAAGAAAAATGGATTGAAATCTACCGCACAGACAAGATTGAAGAACATGCCGTTCGTCTAATCAAACTATCAGAAAATGCCAGAGGTAAATTGGCATATGCCGAACTTGAGACTGATGGCGAATTCTATAAGGTTTCAGATGATAAAAAAGTAAAGATTGAGATTATCGGTGATTCAATTACCTGCGGATATGGAAATGAAGATCTTGGCGGTGGTGTAGGAAAGTTTGACACCAATCAGGAAAATGGCTGGACTTCGTATGCTGCTCAGGCTTCAAGAAAACTGGGTTATGAATTCTCAATGGTATGTGAATCCGGTATCTGTGCTGTACAGCCACAGTTTTCACCATTCAAGATGCATGCCATGGAAGATATCTACGCCTATGAAGATGCACTTCTTGAAGAAAAACTCGGCAAAGAAAAGACAGAACACAAGTTTGACAATGACATCGTCATCGCTTCTTTGTGTACCAACGATACCAATCCAATCAAGTTTGCGAATGATTTTGAGAAAGTTGAACCAGGTGAAAAGTGGTTTGAAGAACACTATTATGAATTCGTAAAACAGTTAAGAAGATGCAATGGTCCAGAAACCAACATTATCTGCTGTCTTGGACCAATGGATTATTATCTCTACTACCGCATGTATAATGCGATTGAAAGATATAAGAAAGAATCTGGCGATAAAAAGATTTTCTGTTTTGAGTTCATGCCAATGAACGTCTTCTTTGAAGGTGTAGGTGGTGCAGGCCATCCGTCACAGAAGACTCATGACCGCATGGCTGTAGAACTTATGAACTACATTAAAAAGTTCTGTGGAGCTGAATATGAAAATAGATAATGTGATAATTCCTGAAGTGATTAAAACTGATGAAGTAAAAAAAGGTGATATGCCTGGCGACAAGATTGTGATTGGTGAAGACCACATTAAAAAAGCCAGAACAATCTTTCCTTTGCTTGTTGAAGAAATCAATAAACTGAACAGAGACAAAATAGTCATTTCAGTATTTGGCGGTTCTGGTGTCGGTAAGAGTGAAATAGCTTCCCTGCTTGGTTTTTTCTTAGAAAAACAGGGAATCGGTTCGTATGTTTTGTCGGGTGACAACTATCCAAGACGTATTCCGCTTTATAACGATGCAGAAAGAATGTCTGTCTACAGAAGCGGTGGACTTAAAGGTATGGTCAAAACCGGTGTCTACAACAGTGAAACAAGAAAGATACTTGATGAACTGTGGCAGAAGGAAACAGATTCTGATCCTTCTGTTGTAACAGATTATCCGTGGATGTCTGAATACCAGAAAGCCGGAAGAATGGCACTGAAGAAATATCTCGGTACTGACAAGGAACAGGATTACGAGGAACTCAACAATATAATCGCTTCATTCAGAAAAGGTGAAGAAAAGATTATGCTCAAGCGTATGGGTAAAACCGAAGAAGAACGCTGGTATGACGAGATTGATTTCTCAAATATAAATGTTCTGATTATTGAATGGACTCATGGCGGCAACAAGCGCCTTGAGGGAATTGATATTCCGGTATTTTTGAATTCTACTGTAGCAGAGACAATGGAACACAGAAAAATCAGAGCCAGAGATGGCAAAGTTGATTCAGCATTTACTACTATGGTTCTTTCTATTGAACAGGAAGAACTGTTTGAAAGACATGGCGATGCCAAGATAATCATCTCAAAAGCAGGAGACATTATTTCTGCGGAAGAAGTGACACAATGAACAATAAAGCGATACTGAATGCCTATCCTGACAGTATAGGCGGAAAACTGGAAGATATTATTTCCGTTTTAAAGAAAGAAGAAATGAAGGATGTCTTCAAATCTTTTTACATTCTTCCAAGCGTATTCAATACTGATCTGGACCGTGGTTTTTCCCTTATCAGCTATGACTTATCTGAAAAGTTTGCCAGCCAGAAAGATATTGACAGACTTCATGAACTTGATATTGACCTGGTTATGGATTTTATCCTTAATCACATCTCTGTACTTTCCAGTCAGTTCCAGGACATTATCGCCAAAGGTGAGAAGAGTGAATACCGTGATTTCTTCATCGACTGGAACAGATTCTGGGAAGGCAAGGGAACAATGTCATCTGATGGATACATAGTTCCCGATAAAGAATACACAGACAAGATGTTCTTCAGAAAACCTGGTCTACCAATCTTGATGGTCAGATTTCCTGATGGCAAAGATGTTCCTTACTGGAATACTTTCTATCAGAAAGTCATCTACCATGAACTTGATGAATTCAGACTGGTGAAGAAACTTGGTCTGCAGTATGAAACGGCATTAAAGATAAAAGAAGAAGTAAACAGTTTCCTTAAATCAGGAAAAGACATCAAAGAACTTAGCCTTACTGACAAAGAATACACAGAAGCAATCGTTGAATGTCTTAACGAAGAAAGATCATACCTTGGACAGATGGATCTCAACATCAAGTCACCACTGGTATGGGATTACTATAAAGAAGTACTGACCAGACTCAAGGAATACGGAGTATCAATTGTCAGACTTGATGCGTTTGCTTATGCACCAAAAGAACCGGGAGAAAAGAATTTTCTTAACGATCCTGGAACATGGGACCTGCTTAAGAAAGTTGATGAGATTGCCAAACCGCTTAATCTGACATTACTACCAGAAATACATGCGACATATGGTGAAAAAATCTATGAGCTTTTAAGTAATAAAGGTTATATGGTCTACGACTTCTTTTTGCCGGGACTATTGATTGACGCGTTTGAAAGACAGTCAGGTGAGTACCTTAAGAAGTGGGCTGATGAAATTATCGAAAAGAAGATAAGTACACTGAATATGCTTGGCTGTCATGACGGCATCCCATTACTTGATTTAAAGGGATTGCTTCCTGAAGAAGATATTCAGAAGATTATCGATGTCGTAGTTGAAAGAGGCGGCTATGTTAAAGATCTTCATGGCGCCAAGAATATGTATTATCAGGTCAATGCGACTTATTACAGTGCGCTTGGTGAAGATAACAAGAAGATGGAACTTGCCAGAGCAATTCAACTGTTTATGCCTGGTAAACCACAGGTGTGGTATCTTGACCTGTTTGCCGGAAAGAATGATTACGAGGCAATGGAAAAAGCCGGTCCAGGCGGTCACAAGGAAATCAACAGAACCAATCTTTCATTAGAAGATGTTGAAGAAAGACTGAAACTTGATGTAGTCAGAAAACAGCTTGAACTATTAAGATTCAGAAATACATCGAAGGCATTTAAAGAGGATGCCGATATCAAAGTTGAATGTTCTGAATACAGGTTGACAATAACCTGGACTTCTGATGAGTCTAAAGCAGTACTTGAAGCTGACCTGAAAGACTACAATTACAGAATAATTGCTTAAGTGTTGATGCTATAAAGCAGGAAAGGAAACATATATGTTGCTTAAAGTAAAAACCAATTACGGATATGTTGAAGGAGTGTTATCCAATTCAGGAAATGCTCTTTTTAGGGGCGTTCCATATGCCAAACCACCGGTAGGCGATTTAAGATGGAAGGCTCCTCAGGATCTGGATAAATGGGAAGGTGTAAGAAAATGTGACACTTATGGTCCAGCCTGTATGCAGTTTGACCGCTGGAAAGATGCTACCGATGATGTTACGGATGATAGCGGACACGAATATATCAGAATTGCCAATTATCCTTATCCGCCAAAGATGTCAGAAGACTGTCTTTATCTGAACATCTATTCTCCAGCCTTGACTGACAGCGATAAACTTCCAGTCTGCTTCTATATTCATGGCGGCGGTTTACAGCAGTGGTATGGTTCTGACTATGAATACTGTGGTGACCAGTTCTGTAAAGAAGGTTGTATTGTTGTAACCATTACATACAGACTGAATGTATTTGGCTATTTTGCCTGCAAAGAACTTGAAGAAGAAAATGAATATCAGGCAAGTGGCAACTATGGTCTACTTGATCAGATAAAAGCTCTTAAATGGGTGTATGAGAATATTGAATATTTCGGTGGCGATAAAGAGCGAATCATGGTGTTCGGTCAGTCAGCCGGTGGAGCTTCTGCTTTGGCTTTGTTATTGTCGCCATTATCAGAGAAATATTTAAACAGAGTATCTTTACAGTCATGCGGTGGTTTAACAAGCATGATGAAAGATGCTTCAAAAGAAGAAATATATGAAAAGGGAAGAAGGTTCATGGAAGCCTGTGGCTGTAAAACAGTTGCTGAACTGCGCAAATTAAGCGCAGAGACACTGAGAGATAAGAATGATACCGTATTCCATTTCTTTGATGCGTTTATGCACTGCGTAGACGGTTATTCAATTACTGAAAATTCCGAAACAAAATTAAGAGAAGGCAGATTTAAAGATGTCGATATGATTATTGGATGCACCCGTGATGAAGGAGCATGTAACAAAGATCCAGCATTTGGTTTTGAGATGTGTTCAAGTATTGTTGCTCTGGCAAAGAAACAGCTTATCAACAAACATAAACCAGTTTACAGTTATGTATTCTGCCGCGAACAGCCAGGCGATGATGTGGGTGTTCCGCATTCATCTGATAACCGTTATCAGTTCGGTTCATTAGACGGCAGTTGGCGTCCATATGCAAAAGAAGACTATGAATTATCTCTTAAGATGACAAAATATTGGGCAAACTTTGCAAAAACCGGTAATCCTAATTCTGAAGATTCAGAAAAATGGGAACCGTATACTAAAGAATGTCCAAAACAGATGAGGCTTGATATAAACACATGTGAAATGCATGACTTTAATATCGACACTGATGGCAGAGTTGAAAAGCTGTCCAATCAGATTATCAATAATTAGTTTTACAGATTACCGATAGATTACTAAGTGTTGAACAAATTTAAGGCGAGTTAAAGATAATGTTTGTACTCTAAAGATGGCACAGTCTTTTAGTTTTCTAATAGAGCTTAACTGTCAAAAGTTAAGCTCTTTTTCATTTGACAAAACACTAGTAAAGCTTATGAGAATAGATGCTGCCTATGTTTTAGTAAACTTATATATTAGCCAAAATTTAAATAAATTAAAAAATGGCTAATATAAATGGTAAAATGTATTCGAGGATAAAAACATGAAAACAATAAAAAGAGAGAAGTATCTAAATGAATTGATTCGTGTAAAAGGTACACCGGATATTAAAGTTATCACAGGTATTAGAAGAAGCGGCAAGTCCAAACTGCTGGAATCGTTTATTGATTATTTAAAAGAAAACGATAAGAAAGCAAATATCATTTATATTGATTTCAACAGTCTGGAAAATGAGGAATTACAGGATTATCATTCCCTTCATACATATGTATTGAATAAATACCTAAAGTCAAAACATAATTATTTGTTTATAGACGAAATTCAAAATTGTATTGGTTTTGAAAAAGCAATAAACTCATTACATAGCAAAGAAATGTTTGATATCTATATTACGGGTTCTAATGCTTTCCTGCTATCTAGCGACTTAGCAACCTTATTCACCGGAAGGACTTATTCAATAGAGGTTTACCCATTCTCTTTCAAAGAATATCTTCAATATTATAAATATAAGGATAAGTATAAAGCCTTTGATTCATATTTGAATGAAGGTGGTATGTCTGGATCTTATGTTCACAAAGATATTAAAGATAAGTATAAATATATCAAAGAAGTATACGATACTTTAGTTTTGAGAGATATAATTCAAAAAAATAAAATTAAGAAAACTGATATTTTTGAAAAAGTATCAGATTACATGATTGATAATGTATCTGCACAACTATCTTCAAGAAATATTGAAAAAGAATTGAAAAATAACAATGATATTACAAACCACTCAACAATTGATAAGTTTATTAAATATTTATGCAATAGTTTTGGTTTCTACAAAATAAGAAGATACAATCTTAAAGGTCTTAAATATTTATCTACTAATGAAAAGTATTATTTGGCTGACTACGCTTTTAGATACGCATTACATGGAACCAAAAATCTAGACTATGGAAAGGCACTGGAAAATATAGTTGCTATTGAATTACTAAGAAGAAACTATCGGGTATATACAGGAGCTTTATATCAAAAAGAAATTGATTTTGTTGCACAAAAACAAAATGAAAAGATATATATACAAGTGTCATATAATATCTCAGATAATGAAACTTTAAAAAGAGAATTAGAACCGCTTTTAGCAATTAAAGATAATTATCCAAAAATGTTAATATCAAGAACATATGAACCAGAACACGACATCAAAGGTATAGATATTATTGATATTACTGATTGGTTAATGAAAGATTAAATTAGGAATAAAAAATGGCTGAAGAAATAATTGTGTTAATGGCAGATTTAGATGATAAATCACAAGAATTACTGAGTAGTTGCTATGATGTTTTGTCGCAAAACGGTTTTAATGGAAAACAAACCAAAGGGCTCCCGTATCACATAAGTATTGCGACTTTTTCAATTGATAAAGAAAAAGACGCAATAAAACTAATGAATAAGATTTGCGATGAAATATCTTCATTTAGTATTGACATAAGTAATATTAAGACATTTGAAAGTGGTAATGTTTTATATGCTTCGCCAGATCTTTCACAAGAATTATTAGATTTACGTAACAAGATTACAATAGAAACAAAAGAGGATTATTCTTGGGTTCCCCATATTACGCTTTTGATTGATGATTCTAAAACGATAGAAAAATCACTAACGATTGTACAAAAATCATTCAAACCATTTAAAGCCAAGATAACTAAACTTCATTTATGTGCATTTTGGCCTACACGCGAAATACTATCAACAAGACTATGAAGAACGAACAAAATCGTTCAAAAAAAAGACAAAACATATTTTTAGCTTTACATAAGAAAAGGGCCATTGCGTGGCCCTTTGTCTTGTTTACTTTTTCTCTGTGAATTTAGGAGGTCCAAAGAGACTTATTACGAAGTTGTTGGTCTCTAGTTTTTCACAGTAGTATCTGTATTTGTCAAAGTTTTCTTCTTTTTCCATGGCGGTGTTGTTGTTGATGTTGATGATGTTGAAGTCTTTTTCGTACTTCTTCCATTCAGGGTTTCCATCACCGTTTGGATTACCGGTCTTAGCGAAGTTGTACCAGTAGTTCTGAACTGTATCCATGAACTTGTAGTCTACATCTTCCCAATGGTATGGGAAGAATGGGTTTCTTTCACCACAGTCAACTCTTCCGAATATATATGGCATTTCAGCGCAGTGTGGACAGCCATCTTCGTGTCCTCTCTGTGTTTCGTTTTCTTTTGACATCAGCCATACATAGGCGTTTCTTCCGTCTTTATGGCAGATTTCGCCAATCTTGGCAGATCCCATCAGCATGATGTCAGAAGCAATGGTTGATACCTGTTTAGCAGCTTCAATGCCATTAGAAGCAGGATACCATTTTTTCATATTTTCATAGTTGTCAGGGAATGCTTCCTTGAGGTAAGCGTCATACTGTTCAAGAGTATATTCGTCTTTCTTGACGCATGGGAATTCCTGAGCACATGAACCAATCATTACATCGAAGTCATTGTATTCCTTGTTTTCCATAATCTCTTTATATGGTTTAGGAAGGAATTTGCCATCGACACAGAAATTGAATCCGAACTGGAAACCTCTTTCCTTGGTGAACTGTTCATACTTATCAAACATCTCCCAGGCATCCATTGCACGCATTTCTTCAATAGTTTCTTTACCAAGATACTTCATGAATTCTTCGCCACGCTGTTCCTGCTCTTCTCTAGGTCCTGGCTGCATGAATCCCCAGAAGATTGGACCTGATTCAATAGATACACGTTGGATTAAGCCCTTCATCATTGGTGATGCATGAACTGTTCCGGTTGCTGCTGCGCCGCCTGACTGGCCAGCTACAGTGATACATTCAGGGTCGCCACCGAATGCTGCGATATTTTCTTTTACCCATTTAGCTGCCTGAGCAATATCCAGTAATGCATAGTTACCGGAATGTCCGTCAGCTTCCTTAGTCAGATCTTTGTGTGCAAAGAATCCGAATAAGCCTAAACGGTAGTTGATTGTTACGACAACGATGTCTTTTCTTGAAGCGAATCCAGTACCATCACATACCACTTCACATCCACTGCCGGCAACCATACCACCACCATGTACCCAGATGAATACTGGCAGTTTGGCATCTTCTGTTTTTGCCGGAGTCCAGACATTCAGATACAGACAGTCTTCTTCATACTGTGATGGCATCATGAACTGTGGAACACCATGAACATTTGCTGGAAGATTTTCTTCATCCATAACATGCTGGATAGCTGCAGCTTCATAGTTAACTGCTTTTCTTGTTCCTCTCCAACGTCCTGGATCCTGTGGTTCTTTAAATCTGAGGTCACCTACTGGAGGTTTGGCATAAGGAATACCTTTGAAGATCTTCAGTTCACCTTCGTTATAACCCTGTAACCAGCCCTGTTTAACCTTTACTTTTGCATTTTCAAAATTTGTCACTGTTTTCTTCTCCTTATTTTAAGAAATAGTCTAATCCTTCAATGAAACGTGGAACCCAGAATTCGAAGTTATGTACTCCTGGTCCTTCCACATATTTGTAATCGGCTTTGTTTTCTTCAAAGAATTTTGCCATTTCTCTATTGGATTCAATCAGGAAATCTTCACTTCCACAAGCCATGAAGATACGTGGATTGGTAATCCCGTTCTCTTTGTTTCTCAAATAGAGTACTTCCGGATTGGCATCACTTTCTTCTGCCTTATTGAGATCATTAAATATATCCACATAATAGTCATAGTTGGCCATTACGGCATCTGGTCCATCAGGTTTCATATACTTCAGTTTGTGAATAATCAGAGCGCTGGATAAAGCGATGATGCCATTGAAATTATCTGGATAGGCAAGACCGGTGTGAAGGGCGCCAAAGCCTCCCATAGATTCTCCACCGATGTAGGTATCTTCTTTTCTCATGGCAAGACCGAATGTATCACGAAGATACTGAATCAGATCATTGCCGACGAATTTGCACCATTTTCTGCCGGTTGCTTTATTGTCAAGATAGAAACTGAGCCCACCAGCAGGCATAACAATGGCCAGGTTGTATTTCCCACATAACTCAAATGTTGGGGCACTGTAAAGCCATTCGGTACAGTCGGCACTGTAACCGTGAAGCATGATGATGGTTTTTGTAGGTCGGTTGTAGTGTGGATTCCCCTTGGTAAAAAATTCCGGCATATTCTTATCAGGCAAAAGAATGTAGAATTCACCATTGGTAATAAGAGAATCGCATCTGAATTTAACAAAATGTGTTGACATAGATATTTCTCCTTATAAATAAATAATAGGGTGTGTCAAAAACTAAAAAAATTAAAAAACTCATCATTATTTTCAAAGAAATGTCTTTTTTGTGTAATTAGTGTGAAAATCAAAAGTGTAGTGTATTTTTACAATAGTAAATAAAAAAAGCAAAATGACAAAATATAGATAATGAGTTATTCTCAGAAGGAGAAATAAATGAAAAAGATAATTCTTGTTTTAATCACTCTTCTTCTTGCCCTCACAATGGTTGGTTGTGGACAGAAGGAAGAAGAAGCTGCTGGAGAGCCAGTAACTATCAAGTTCGCTCTTTCAACATTATTCATCGTTCCAAACGAAGAAGCTACTAAGGTTGTTGAAGATGACCTTAACGCTAAACTTGCTGCTTTAGGAAAGAACTACAAAGTTGACTTAGACATCATCTCTATTGGCGACTACTTCACAACAGTTCCTATGCAGTTAGCTGGTGGCGGCGAAGATGCACCTGATATCGTTCAGGAATTCTCACTTGCTAGTGATGTATCAAGCGGATATATCATCAGTCTTGAAGACTATCTTGATGCTGAATTAAAAGACACTGTAGAACTTATCGGTAACGTTATCGGTTCTGGTAAACTTGATGGCGAAACTTATATGATCCCTCGTTTCTTCGGTACAGTTCTTGACTGGAAGTTCATCTACAACAAAGCAATGGTAGAAGATGCTGGTGTTGATGTATCAAAGATCAATAGCATGGAATCTTTAGGCGAAGTTCTTGCTGAACTGAAAACTGCTTATCCAGAAGAACACTTCCTGGTATATGCTGACCAGTTCCCTGCAATCTACTCTTATGAACAGAACGTTTCACAGCTTGGTACTTATGGCGCTACTGTTGGTGAAGATACTACTATCGTTAACTACTACGAAACTGAAGCTTACAAAGAAGCTATTCAGACTGCTTATGAATGGAGACAGGCTGGATACCTTGATCCAGAAGGAAGTGCAAATACAGCTTCTCACGATGCAGTTGTAATGTCTGGTGCTGCAAAGGGCGTTATCATGGGCCACTCTGCTCCTGAATCTGCTACTGCATTACAGTTTGACAAGACTAACACATATGGCGCTGAATTCGGTGCTAAGACAATCTGTATCGGCGACCTTTATACTGATACTCTTGGTGTTGCTATTTCTTACACTTGTGAACATCCAGCTGAGGCTGCAGACTTCATCAACCTGCTTTACTGCAATGATGATATCTGGTTCACAGTTATCTACGGTTCTGAAGGACAGGACTATGTATGGAATGAAGATCATTCTGCAGTTCGTTACCCAGACGGTTTAGACTTCAACACTACTCCATATAACCTGTTATACTCTTGTGGTATGATCGGTAATGGCTTCCGTGCATTAACATTTGAAGACAGCGTTGACTCTGGTTCTGATCCAGAATACGGCAAGAAGTTAATGGGTATGGCTTGGTGTCCACCTCTATATGGCTTCACTCCTACTACATTCAACGTTGCTAACCAGGCAGCTGCTGTATCTAACGTAGTTGACCAGTATGCTGATGCTCTTGCATTTGGTGATGTTAACCCAGCTGAATACTATCCTCAGTTCATCCAGGCTCTGAAAGATGCTGGTATTGATGATATTATCGCTGAATTCAACGTTCAGGCTGAAGCTTGGATTGCTGCTAACAAATAATTAAAAAGCAGTAACTGAAAACTAAGGGCTGTCAATTGACAGCCCTTTTTATTGAAATATAAACAATGTAAAATTAAAGAAATGAAAAGATTCAACTCATTAAGAAAAGTAGCAACAGCTTTACTGTTTATCATACTGGTAATAACTGGTATTTTTATGGTTTTTACCTATTCAAACTATAACAATAAGATACGTAACGCAGTTCTTATTGACAACTCATCTAATGCTAAGCAGTGGGCTTATCTGACAGACGCAAGACTCAACGCCATCTATGAACACATCTACGACAATTGTGTATATCTGTATAAAAACACGGAAACAAGAAGTGGAAGTGAGATGATGGATGTTATCGTAAATAAAGATGTGGCAGATCAGATGGCATACAGCCTGATTTCTTCCGAAGATGCCGACTGTTTCTTTATTTACGACAGCGATACCGGGATGCTCATTTTCTCAGGTTCCAATGATACGACCAATGTAACTCAGGTTCAGCTTAAGGAAAATGTCAGACGTATCTGTCCGGAAATAGAGACATCCGGTCTGAACAACAGAAACTGGAATATTGTTACAATTCTTGGACATGGTTATTTCTATAAAAGCGTAAGACTTGGCAAATATATCTGCGGAGCTTTGAGTGCATGTGACAAATACGATATTAATGACAGCCTGTATCTGCCAAACAGCGATATATCTTCTTTCTTTGTGAATGACAATACGATTACCTGTGCCGGAGGAAATAAGGATCTAAGTGAAATAATCGATCTTGAAGGCGAAGAAGACTATTTCAAAGATGACTATGCTGTAAGTCTGATTCCTTATCAGACAATCAATGGTGGTATTGTTCTGATATCTCAAACACCAAGCCCTTTAAAGAGTGATTATCTGCAGCAGTCTATTCTTGTTGCGTTTGCGGTACTCTGTTTTGTGCTTATGCTGACACTGATTATCTACATCAACAGGAAGATAAAAAAACCGGGTGCCAGACTGATGGAGGCCAATTCAAAAGTTGCATCAGGCGATTTTGAATACAGACTGAATGTTGACGAAGCAGGAAGCGAAGAGTTCGAGAATCTTTTCAACAGTTTCAATGAAATGACTGATCAGATTTCAAAACTGAAGATTGAACAGTATGATATGCAGATCAAGGAAGAGACCAACAAACTGGTTATGTTAAGAGCTCAGGTAAGGCCACATACATTTCTTAATGCTTTGACAACAGTCAATAATATGACCTATGACAAATCACCTGAAGAAATCAGAAAATATATCAATAAGTTTGCCAAGTTCACAAGGTATATGCTGCAGACATATTCAGAGTATACTACCATAAAGGAAGAACTTGGGCATATTGAAAACTATATTGACATTCAGCGTATCCGAACAGATAAGGATATTGTTCTGACAATCAATTGTCCTGAAATACTGGAAGAAGAAAAGATGCCGTTTTTGATGCTTTATACGCTGGTAGAAAACTCACTGAAACACAATATCGTTGAAGGTAATGAAATCAGGATAACAGTAAGTATCAGACAGCACAGTGATGACAGTTTTGAAGGCATTTCCATGATTGAAGAGGATAACGGTAATGGTTTCTCTAAAGAATCATTAGAGAAACTTGAGGCAACTGATGAAATGTTCACCAAGGAACACCTCGGTTTGACCAATGTCAGATATACACTTAACCTGATGTTCAGACGTAACGATCTGATGCACATCAGTAATAAGGAAGATGGTGGTGCAAGGGTAGAAATACTCATACCAAAAGGAGACACACATGAAAATACTGGTATGTGATGATGATGTTTCAACAGTTGAAGTATTAAGAAAACAGATAAATTATGAAGAGTTGGGCATTGATACATTTTTATGTGCCTATAACGGTCTTGAAGCAGAAGAAATAATCTTGAGTGAAAAGCCGGAGATTGTCTTATGTGATATCGGCATGCCTAAAGAAGATGGTATGGCTGTACTTAAATATATCTATACAAACAGGATCGATACGGAGTTTGCTTTTCTGACCTGCTATGAAGATTTTGCTTATGCAAAAAAAGCTTTACAGTATGGGGCATCCGATTATATAAATAAACCTTTTGAGATTGAGGAAATCGTCATCGCCATTCAGAACCTGATGACCAAATACACAAAAAAGCATAATACTGCAAACAGCAAAAACAATGTGGTTTCATCAGTTTTCAAAGAAATATCTGATGGTGTATATCCGTCAAAAGAAGAAATAATTCAGGTATTAAAGAACAATGGAATAGAGATCGATGTTGACTCAAAGTGGCGTATTGTCTTCTCATGTGCCGATATGGCCAATGCGATAAAGATCAGATGGTCTACTGATCTTCTGTTCTATGGAAATGAAGAAATGCATCAGAATATCCTTCTTAAAGGAAATAAAATTTCAGCTACCAATGCCTATATGGATAATAAATATATCTGGAATATTACGATAATGCCAGATGAAGATGAAGAAGATCTGAACGAAAAACTGGAAGAGTTAAGGCAGCACTGTATTGGACATATGTCGCTTGATCCGGCAATTCTTTTAATGGATTCATTTTCGTTCTATGAACTGGCTGATAAGGTCACTGAAGCCTATGGCATAATCAGAAGAGTAAGAACCAATAAGGGACGTATTTACCTGCAGAAAGAGGCAGAAGAATACATGGAATCGGATATCGATGTGATAAATGACAATCAGGTGCTGTGGCTTCTGAAATCCAAAGACAGAAAGGGTTATCTTGACTATATGTCAGGTATAATCTACAAAATAGAAAACAATCCGGTAAATCTTGAACAGTTCAAGAAAGAGATAATCAATATTTTTCTGACAGCAATGAAAGACAATGGTGTTGCTTCAAAAGCATTGTTTGAAAACAGTACAGTTATAAGGGCTGATCGTGGATCTGTCGATTCCAACAGTTCATTATTGAAGTACGCTGAAGCTTTGATGGATGGTTTTGAGGAAGTGATGCTTCAGGTCGTTGACAGCAATGACATCATTACCAGAGCCAAGAAATATATTGATGAGAATTATCGTAACAATATTGACAGAGAAGATGTTGCTGCAGCAGCATTTGTAACACCTAACTATCTATCAAAACAGTTTCGAATCAAGATGAATACCAATATGCGTGAGTATATCAACAGACTGCGTATTGAAGAAGCGCAGAGGCTGCTTCTTACTACTTCAATGTCTGTATCGGAAGTAGCTACCTATGTCGGTTATGACAATATTTCCTACTTCTCTACGGTATTCAGAAAGTTTACCAACAAATCACCGATTGACTGGAGGAACTAAATGCGTTTTATAGAAGATATCAGAAAAGACAGAATAAAGATAAGTCAGATGGAAACCAGAAAAGAAAAACTGCTTTTCATTTGGGATTACTATAAGTTTGTGATTATTGCGGTTGTGTGTATTCTGCTGATTGGCGGTATATCAGTCGGCCAGGCTTTAAGGGCAAAAGATGTTGCCATGTATGTTGTAACACTGAACTCAGATTATTCAATCAATGAGGTAGATGAGACTGTCTTTATGGATGGACTTGTTAAGGAAGGCTATGAGCCAGGTGACAAGGTTGTTGATGTCAATGATTTCATGAGTCTTGGCGGTATGTTTACTGAAGAAGAAGACATCTCAACCATGCAGGTTCTGACAGCACTCTTTACTATATCTGACCTGGATGTTTTTGTGGCTGATGAAGAGTATTTTGCCAAGTATGTAGAAGATGATGGTTATGCTGATCTTTCAAAACTTATCGATGGTGATATTCTTAACAGTCAGAAACTGTATAAACACGTCAACTCTGATGGAGTAGAGGTAGTAGATGGGATTTATCTTGAGCCAGGTTCTATGCTTCATAAAGCTGGTTATTACCATGATGAGGTACTTATTGGTGCCTGTGCCAGCGGAAACAACCTGGAAGAGGCAATTTTATTCATAAAAAGTCTAATTGATTAGAAAATGACAAAACGAGATTACTTTTTTTAATGTGTCATACTCCTGTTTCTTATTATCATTAATTTAAGACAGAAGGAATAGGAGTTTTATTATGAGTAAAGACAAGAAAACTGTTAATTCCGAATTTGACAATGTTTTGGCTCAGCAGAAAAAAGCTGCTAAAAAAGAAGCCTTCAAACAGAGCATTCCTCTGTATCTGATGCTTATACCAGGGCTTCTTTATCTGGTTGCCAACAACTATCTGCCAATGTTCGGTATTGCGATTGCATTCAAACGTGTCAACTTCGCACAGGGTATCTTTAAGAGCCCTTGGGTAGGATTCAGTAACTTTGAATATCTGTTCAAGACCAAAGATGCTTACATCATGATCAGAAACACTCTTGCATATAATGCATTCTGGATTGTATTTGACATGTGTATTGCGATTTTCATTGCGTTATGTATGAATGAAATTGCTAAAAGAAAGATTGCCAAACTGATTCAACCTATCATCTGTTTCCCTTCAATGGTTTCAGCTGTTATCCTGTCATTCTTGGTATATGCTTTCTTATCTTCAACATACGGTTATCTGAACGCTACAGTATATGCTGATAATCCAGTAAACTGGTATGCACAGGCACAGTATTGGCCATTCATTTTGACTCTGGTACATATCTGGCAAAATTCAGGTCAAAGTTCAATCATCTACATGGCATCTATCGGTGGTATTGATAAGAGTATCTATGAATCAGCAAGAATCGATGGAGCAAGCAAGTTCCAGCAGATCAGATACATTACTCTTCCATTACTTAAACCAATGATTACTCTGATGCTGTTACTGTCAATCGGTCGTATCTTCAACTCTGACTTCGGTCTGTTCTATCAGGTACCACTGGGAAGTGGTCTGTTATATGAAACAACACAGACAATCGATACTTATGTATATCGTGCGCTGTTAGTTAACAATAATATCTCAATGTCTTCAGCAGCATCCGTATTCCAGGCAATTATCGGATTCGTGCTGGTACTGTTCTCTAATGCTCTGGTTAAGAGAATCAATCCAGAGAACTCACTGTTCTAGGAGAAAACTTATGGCAAAGAAAAATGACAATAAGATTAAACTGATGAAGGGTGAAAGAGGGTTCCATTACTCTGCCCTGGTTATAATGATTGCTCTGATGATTTTCTGTGTAGTTCCTTTCTTCCTGATGATGTCTGTTTCATTCTCATCTGAAGCGGCTCTAGTTAAGGGCTACAGATTCTGGCCTCAGGAATTCTCTTTTGCGGCTTATGTATTCCTATGGGTAAAACGTGCAACTATCTTAAGAGCTTATGGACTTACAATTCTGGTTACTGTATGCGGTACTGTAGGTTCTCTTGTGATTACATCAATGTTTGCATATCCGCTTTCAAGAAAAGACTTCAAACCAAGAAATGTCTTTGCATTCATTCTGTTCTTCACTATGCTGTTTAATGGTGGCATGACAGCCAGCTACATTATCTGGACAAGACTGTTCCATATCAAGGATACGGTTGCTGCTTATATTCTGCCTGGTGCATTGATGTCAGGTATGAACGTATTACTGGTAAGAAACTACTATAATGCAAATATTCCTTATTCTATCGTTGAAGCAGCAAGAATTGATGGAGCGAGCGACTGGAAGATTTATGCCAACATCATGGTTCCGCTTTCCAAACCGGTTATGACAACTATCGGTCTGTTCTCAGCACTTGGTTACTGGAACAACTGGTCAAGCGGTCTATACTATATTTCTAATCCAAAACTCTATACAATCCAGGTATACCTGAAGAAACTGATGGATTCTATTCAGTTCTTAAAGACAACCGACCTGGCAAGTGAAGCAGCTAAACTGGCTGCAAGTAAACTGCCAAGTGAATCTGCTCGTATGGCCATTGCGATTATTGCGCTGGTACCAATTCTTTGTGTATATCCATTCATCCAGAAAGAACTTATTAAAGGTCTGGTAGTAGGAGGCGTTAAAGGATAATGATCAGAAAAGAATTCGAAAGAACAACACCTGAAGAGCTTGGCATAAGCTCCAAGGCTATTATTGAATATATTGATGAACTGGAAAGTTCTCAAACTGAGATGCACAGTCTTATCATCATGCGTCATGGAAAGATCTGTGCTGAAGGTACATGGGAACCATTCGGCAGAAACTTAAGACATGGCCTACAGTCTCATACCAAGACTTATGCTGCTACTGCAGTCGGTATTGCCTATACTGAAGGATTGTTGAAGCTCGATGAAAGAATTATTGACATTTTCCCTGATAAGGCTCCAGAAAATCCAAGTGAAAATCTGAAGTTATTAACAGTAAAAGATGTATTATGCATGGGCTGTGGTATGGATACTATGCCAAGACCTAGTGAAGACTGGATCAGGGAATTCCTGGCAACTCCAGTAAATCATAAACCTGGTACAACCTATATGTACAATTCAACAGGTTCTACTCTTCTTGGCGCAATCGTAAGAGAAAAGACTGGCTTAGGTCTTCATGATTATCTGACACCAAGACTGTTCAACAAGATTGGCATCAATCCTGATAACCTAAGATGGATGTGTATGCCTGACGGTATGGAAGTTGGTGGCGGCGGACTGTTCGCAACTGTTGACGATAACCTTCGTTTAATGAAACTGTATGCGGATGGCGGTGTCTGGGAAGGTGAAAGAATCCTTGCTGAAGACTATGTAAAACTCGCTACAACAAATCAGAATGATTCTGCTACTGAATCAATCAATAACCCTGAAGCATTTGATAACTTCTTAGGTTACGGTTTCCAGATCTGGATGTGTAAACCTGAACACGCCTACAGAGCAGATGGCGCTATGGGTCAGTTCACAATCGTGCTCCCTGATCAAGATATGATTATTGCAATCACTGAGACTGCTGTTGGTGCACACTGGGCACAGTCTACACTGGACATTACCTGGAACTTTGTTGCCAAAGTAACTGGTGATGAAAAGATGAAGGAAAGTAAAGACCACGACGAACTGGTTAAGAAACTTGCTCATCTCAATGTCGGCAATCCAGTATGTCAGCCATTCTCTAAACTTAAAGATGAGATTGATGGCAAGACTTATACATTAACTAAAGGTCTTTTCACTCCATTTATGGGCAGTTTCATGTCTGGTGAAAGAGCAGACAACATCAAAGAATTCGGCTTTGAATTCGATGATTATGGCTTTATATGGAAGTTGGAACTTGAAAGTGGAAGAAAAGAAAATATCCGCTTTGCAACCTATGGTTCAAGATTCTCAAACTTAGTAGGTAAACCATCAGACCAAACTCAGTTATTACTGGCTGATGCTCATTTTGAAGGTGACAATAAACTTGTCATGAATTCAAGATTTGTAGAAACCTGTCTGACTGATGTCTATACAATGGAATTTAATGGTGATGACGTCAAGATTGATTCTGACAACAATTCAGCATGGAAATTCTTTAAAGACAATATTATTGAGGCAAAGAAAAAATAATTATGGCTAGACGATTTGATTCACTTGTATATCCAGGTGGCAGATTGAAGGCCTTCACATTAAGCTACGACGACGGTGTTTTTCAGGACCGTCGTTTAGTTGCTTTATTCAACAAATATAATCTGAAGGCAACTTTCAATCTGAACTATGGAACACTGGGCAAAAAAGAAATACTCGGTGGTAAATTTGATGTATCAAAGATTGATAAAGAAGAAGTAGTTGAACTTTATAAGGGACATGAAGTGGCTGGACATATGCTGTACCATTCACTTCCTACTGGCATCAAATCTCCGCTTCTTACCTATGAAATCATTGAAGACAAGAAAGAACTGGAAAGACTGACAGGCACCATTTTAAGAATGTTTGCCTATCCTTTCGGTATCTTCAATAATGACACAAAAGAAGCTTTAAGGCTTGCCGGTTATAAAGGCGCAAGAACTATCAAGTCAACTCATGAATTCAGACTTCCTGAAGACACACTCGAATGGAATCCGACCTGTCATCACGATGACAAGGAAGTATTTGAACTGCTTGACAAGTTTGTAAACGGCATGCTGCCAGGAGCATCTTTATTCTATCTCTGGGGTCATGCCTATGAGTTTGACGGAAATAATAACTGGGAACATATCGAAAAGATCTGCCAGTATATCGATGAACACCGTGAAGGCATCTGGTTCTGTACCAATGGCGAACTCCTTGATTATTTGAATGCCTACAGCAATCTCGTGTATAGTGTAGATGGAAGTATGATTTTTAATCCCTCAAGTATTGATGTAGAGATCATGCTTGATTTCGGCAAGAATGTTGTTATTTCTGCCGGAAAAACTGTTACTGTTGAATAATGAATGGATTTAAATACGACAACGTTTTAATCAAATTACTGACAACTATGGCAAATATGCTTATTGTCAGTTTTTATTGGCTTATCACTTCAATTCCACTTGTAACCATCATGTGTTCGAGTGCCGCCTTATATAAAACCTGCATCAAGGCTATCTTTATTGAAGAAAAGGGTGAAGGTATCACTTCAGTCTACTTTAAGGAATTCAAAGATTCTCTAAAGCCTGGTATCGTATTGTCTTTGATTGTGGTTGTTGCAGCATTCTTTATCTACACCGGCATTGATACCGGATTACAGATCTATAAACTTGGTGAATTGGGGCTTGCCTATCTTGTGTTAGGCATCGTGATAACTGTTGCCTGTCTGGCAGGAGTCATCTATCTTCCTGCTGTCATCTCAAGATTTGAGGTCGATGTTAAGAATGCCATCAGGCTTTCATTTTATCTTTCCAGCATCAATCTGTTAGAGACATTGTGGTTTATTCTGCTACTTGCAGGAATGGTCTGGACAATTGATCTTTTTCCACTCATTATTGTGATTATGCCTGCACTGTATATCGATATGATCAGAGTTGGTGTTGAAAGAAAAATCAATAAATATATTGTGGACAATCACCTGGTGGATGACACAAAGAAGAAAAAGAAAAAGAACAAAGAAGAAGATATTGACAGTATCGATATAGAAAAGAATATTTCAAAGAAGAAAAATGGCTGATATTGAATTAAGAGATGTGACCAAAATCTTTCCTTTTGTAAACACAAAAGGATTTTTTGGTAAGAAGAAAAAAGAAAAATTCCTGGAAAAACAAAAGAAGATGCCTTATATCACCAATGAAGGTGTCATTGTTCTGCAACATATCAATCTCAAGATAAAAAAAGGTGAATTTGTGGTTGTGCTTGGTGAATCAGGAAGCGGAAAATCAACGCTTTTGAGAATCATTGCTGGCCTTGAAAAACAGACACTTGGTGATGTTGTGTCAGATGGCAAAGTGATTAATACACTGCCTCCAGAAGACAGGAATGTAGCTATGGTCTTCCAGAACTATTCGCTATATCCGCATCTTAATGCTCGTGACAATATTGCCTATCCTTTACGTATTGAACATCTGACACGTGATGAAATAAATGAGAAAGTAAACGATATGGCAGAACTGTGCGGTATTGAAGATGTGCTGAATTTCATGCCATCAAAACTGTCCGGAGGTCAGGCTCAGCGTGTTGCCATTTCAAGAGCTTTAGTCAGAGAACCTGAACTGTTCTTGCTTGATGAACCATTAAGCAATCTAGACAACAACACCCGTACAGCTTTAAGAAAAGAACTTAAACGCATTCATAAAACGCTGAAGACAACTTTTATCTATGTCACCCATGACCAGGCTGACGCACTGTATCTGGCAGAAAGAGTTATCGTCTTAAGAAACGGAAAGATTGAGCAGGATGCAACACTTGAAGAACTGTACAACTATCCAAACAATATCTACTGTGCCGGTTTTTTAGGCAGCCCAAAAATCAATATCTATTCCGATATTGAAGTAAAGAATCATAAGTGTTCTCTATTTGGCAATGAATATTTCATCAAAGAAGTTAAAAACGGCAAAGTATCACTGGGCATCAGACCGGTGAATATCGTAAGAAGCGTTGATGGCATAAAAGTGGAAGTAGACTATTCAGAACAGATTGAATCCAATGTGGTAGTCCATGCGAAATGCGAAGATAAAGAGATTGTCTTTGTGGAAAAAGTAAACAAAGATCTTTCCAATCTCTTTATGCCTGGCACAAGATTGACCATTTCTTTTGAGAAAGATATGATGCATGTCTTTGATGAAAATGGTGAAAGATTGAAGCAATCTGTTTAGCAAAGTATTATATTGAAACGAAAGGATATAAATTTGATATATCCTTTTTGTTTTGTCCTTTAGAATATTAATATGCGATTATTTGTAAAAGACAGAAACTTCTATAAAACACTGATTGCTTTTGCTTTGCCTATTGTTTTACAGCAGTTGATTAACGTCGGTGTCAATATGGCCGACAACATAATGATCGGTCAGCTGGGCGAAACGTCGATGGGTGGCGTATCTCAGGCCAACAACTTCATCATGATCTACAACATTGTGTGCATGGGCCTTGGTATGGGAGCGTCTGTGCTGACTTCAAGGTTCCATGGTATGGAAGATAATGAAGGAATCAAGAAGACTATCAACATCATGTACCGTCTGTTGTTTGCTACGGTCATTGCTTTTTCACTGGCTACACTTTTATTCCCGTCTCAGATTATGTCTATCTATACCGATGATGCCGGAATAAATGCGGTTGGTGTTGGGTATCTGTTGATAAGTACGCCATGTTACTTCCTGAATGGTTATAATGTGACAACTTCAATTGTGTTAAGAACAGTTGGAAAAGCCAATATTCCGCTTTTATCTTCGTGCTGTTCATTCATGATTAATATTTTCTTTAACTGGGTGTTCATCTTCGGTAATCTTGGTGCACCAGTAATGGGTGCAAATGGTGCTGCCTTGGGTACACTGATTGCCAGAGTAGTTGAATTCTCAATTACTATGACTTATCTGTTTGTGTTTGATAAGACAATCTGTATGCGTATAAAAGATCTCTTTATGGATGTAAAGGATCTGGTAAAAGAATATATCAGAATATCTATTCCAGTACTTGTATCAGATACATTACTGGGTGTTGGCTCAAGTGCTGTCGGTGCAGTTCTTGGTCATATCGGCAAGACTTTCGTAGCAGCCAATTCTATTACTTCTGTAGTAATGCAGCTGGCACAGGTTGCAACCCTTGGCGTCTCACAGGCAAGTTGTACTTTAACAGGTATTACACTTGGTAAAGGTGAAGTAGAAAAAGCCAAGGAACAGGGTATGACACTGGGAAGAATCGGTCTGATTATCGGTATAGTGGGTTGTGGAATTATTATGCTGATAGCTGATCCAGTTATCTCTTTATACAACATCAATGAAGAAACAAGACTTCTTGCCAAAGAACTGATGGATGCACTAGGCATCGTTATGATCTTCCAGTGTTATAACTCAATACTGACCAAAGGTGTATTAAGAGGTGGCGGCGATACCAAATTCCTGATGGTTGCTGATATTATCTTCTTATGGATATTCTCCATTCCTTTAGGAATACTCTGTGGTATCTATCTGAAACTTCCTGGATTCTGGATTTATATGGCAATCAAGATTGACCAGTTCCTTAAATCGATACTTTGTTTCTACAGAATCAGAACTGATAAATGGATCAAAAAGATTTCCCGTAAATAACAGGAATCTTTTTTATATAATGAGTGTGTAAAGGAGTTTCTTATGAAACAGGAAAACATAAAAATAACATCATTATTTGATGGACTTAATCTCGATGCGGTCATGACAGTACCTCAAAAGGTTGAAAAGGTACTGCTGATCAACCATGGCATGTGTGAATACAAGGAGAGATACCTTGACTTCATGAAATACTTAAGTGAAAACAATATTGCCTGCTGTATCTTTGACATGCGTGGACATGGAAAGTCACTTAAGGATGAAAAGGATCTTGGCTATATGTACGATGACAGCGGTAGAGCACTGGTTGAAGATATCAGAAGTGTCATTGAATATTTAAAAGAAAGATTCCCCAATACCGAACTTACACTGATGGGCCATTCAATGGGTTCGTTGGTTGTAAGAGCCTTCACAAGAAAATATGATTCTCTGATTGATAAACTGATTGTCATGGGTTCACCTAGTGCCAATCCTGCAGTTACTGCCGGCATTGCCTTAATTGATATGGAAATATTCAGAAAGGGTGACAGACATCTTTCAAGGATGGTAACTGCCATGTCTGTTGGTCCATATGACAATGTCTATCCTGAAGAAGGACATAACTCATGGTTATCTGCCAATAAAGAAAATGTCATTGCCTACAATGATGATCCGATGTGTGGCTTTATCTTTACATTAAACGGATACAGAAACCTGATGATGGTACTAAGAAGAGCCTATGCCAGAAGAGGTTGGGTAATGCAGAATTATAAACTTCCTGTATTCTTTGTATCTGGCGAAGACGATCCGTGTGCCGTAAACAAAGATAAATTCTATAATGCGGTTGAGTCAATGAAATCTCATGGATATACCGATGTTATCTCAAAGATGTATCCGGGCATGAGACATGAGATACTTAACGAAGACAACAAAGAAGAAGTATATAAAGATATAATCAATTTCATTAAATAAGCTAGTCGAATGACTAGCTTATTTTATAGATATTTGCTTCGTATGGTCTTAGTTTATCACTTGTTTCAGTATAGTTGGACTTAATCAGTTCACCCTGTGGTTTTACAGGGTATTTTCTTGTTTTATCAGTCAGATTGATGATGATGAGGTATTTCTCGTCATCTTCTCTTTCGTAGACGAAGAAATTTCTGTTTGCCTTTAACTGTCTGAAGGAACCATAGATAAGACTCTTATGTGCTTTACGGTAATGAATCAGATCCTTTGTATAGTTCAATACTGAATCTTTATCCGAAAGCTGACTTTCAACGTTGATTTCTTTATAAGACTGGTTTGTTTTTATCCAAGGTTCATGAGTTGAAAAGCCGCCATAGATATCATCTGACCAGTTGACTGGAGTACGGGCATGGTCTCTAGAACCCCATAGGATATTAGAGAAGGACTTTTCTTTTGAAAAACCTCTATTAAGCATTTCCTTATAGGCATTAAGTGATTCTACATCTTTGAACTCATCTATTGAAGTGAAATCAGTATTAGGCATGCCTATTTCACATCCCTGGTACATATATGGTGTGCCCTTTAGAGTAAACTGAATCGTTGCGAGCATCTTGGCTGCTTCTTTTAGATATGGTCCATCTTTAACAACCTTGCTTACCATTCGCGGATTATCGTGATTGTCAAAGAAAACAGTAGGCCAGCAGTGATTTGAATACTGTGTCTGCCATCTGACAAGCTCAGGAATCATTTTTCTGATGTCGAAATTATATTTGAAGATTCTTACATGTCCAGGATTATCGATATGGTCAAAAGAGAAGACCTGAGTCAACTCATTTCTGTCGTCGCCTGTGATGAGTTTAGACATCATGACGCCGTTACCCGGACATTCACCGACTGTATA
This sequence comes from Solobacterium sp. UBA1761, assembly GCA_002315565.1. GTDB lineage: Bacteria > Bacillota_I > Bacilli_A > Erysipelotrichales > Erysipelotrichaceae > Colivicinus. The sequence goes on from DCHD01000025.1 coordinate 30,183, forward strand.
GGCATTGTACTTATTGAAAACCTTATCGTTGAATTCGTTCAGGTATTCATCAAGATGCGGTCCATGGAAGTAGTGTTCAATTCCGGTGAAGGCAATAAGTGAACCCAGTGTTTCATCGCCATCTGGTAAACCATCAGCTTTAGAGATGAATGAGATTACGTCAATTCTGAATCCGTCAGCACCTTTCTCTAACCAGAATGTTGCGACATCCTGCATGTTCTTTCTTACTTCAGGGTTCTCCCAGTTTAGGTCAATCTGTTTCTCGGCAAAAAGATGAAGTGCCCATTCTTTTCTTTCGTCATAGTATTTCCAGGCAGGGCCTGAAAATAATGAGGTCCAGTTGTTTGGAATGTTTTCTGATTTTTTCCAGATATAGAAATCTTTATATTTAGGATCGTTATTCTTTGATTTGATGAACCATTCATGTTCATCGGATGTGTGGTTCATAACCAGGTCAATAATTACTTTAATGTTACGTTTATGAGCCTCGTTAAACAGTTTATCAATGTCTTTCATTGTACCGAATTCTTCCATGACTTTCTTGTAGTCGCGGATGTCATAACCATTGTCGGCGTTTGGCGAATCATAAAACGGGGCAATCCATAAAGCATCTACACCCAGATCTTTAAGGTAATCAAGTTTTTCTATGATGCCGGGGATATCACCGATACCATCGTTATTACTGTCTTTAAAAGAACGGGGATAGATTTCGTAGAAAACTGCTTCTTTCCACCACTCTTTCTTTATTTCACAGTCATCATAAGGTACGGTTTCAGTTTCTGAATTAAGCATTTCAAGCAGTGAGTCAATGAAGCTGTCGCCAATTTTGCCTAGAGTAAGTCTTTTTATACCGCCGATAGTGAAATTGCCGAGGATACCTTTAAGCAGATTTTCATCAAGTCCTGCTGCATAGAGAACACGGGCAATAATGTCGTGTCCGGATGGTGTGCTGAGTACGTCTTTTATCTTCGTATTTCTGGTTATCTTCATATTCTTTGCCCAATTTACAAGATAATTATAAATCGTTAAATGGTAAAATGTTTATGAGGTATTTTTATATGGAATTCAAAGCTAACAACTCTAAAAAAGTAGAAATTGAAGTTAATGGTCAGATTTATATGCGTCACGCAATACAGACACACTTCGTCAATATTGGTGAAAGTTATATTGACCTGGTCAACAAATATGTAAAGCCTGTCTATGAAGAAGGTGACATCGTTTCAATGGGTGCAAAGATTATTTCTTTATGCCAGAAAAGAATCGTCTACCGTAAAGATCTGAAGATCTCATGGCTGGCAAAGTTCCTTTCTTCATTTGCAACTCAGCATTCTGCTGCTGGAATCGGAGTAGGTGAAGTATGCAAGATGCAGTGTGCCATTGACTTTGTGGGTGCTCCTAAAGTATTATGGGCTGCTATTGCCGGCGGTGTATGCAAACTGTTTGGCAAAAGGGGTGTTTTCTATGACATCGTCGGTTATGAAGTAACTGGCCTTGATGGATTCTATCCTGATGTATTCCCTGAATATGGTGACTTCGGTGTCAGAATTCCAGAAAATCCAACTGGTGTCTGCAACGAGATTTATGAGAAGACTGGCGTAAGAGCAATGCTCGTGGATGCCAATGACTTTGAAAGAGTTATCCTTGGCAAAGCCGACTGTATTGATTTGACAGTTAAAGAATGTCAGGAACTGATCAGAGACAATCCTGCTGGACAGGATGATCAGTGTACTCCGTTTATTTTAATCAGAAAGAAAAAATAGGCTTTTGCCTATTTTTTGGTGAACATATGAAAAGAAAAGTAATATTAGATGTTGATACTGGAACAGATGATTCTATTGCGATTGGATTGGCTTTAAACAATCCAAATTTTGAAATCCTGGGAATTACAGTTACCTGGGGCAATCAGAAAGTGGAAGACTGTACAAAGAATACGCTTAAGGTGTGCCATTATTTTGGAAGGGATGATGTAAAAGTCTACATGGGTGAACATCATCAGCTTGATACAGCAAAAAGAGCTGAAGTAGTTAAAGTAAACCCAGATGGACCTATTTTTTATGTAGATGAAAACGGAGTAGAGCATAATCTTCATCCAAAATCATTCAATCTGCCTGAACCATTACATGGACCGGAAGAAAAAGATGCTGTATCTTTCGTCATTGACACATTAATGAATTCTGATGAGAAGATTACTATTATTCCTGTTGGTCCTACAACCAATATCGGTACAGCATTCAAAAAGTGTCCTGAAATAAAAGAACACATTGAAGAGATTGTATTTATGGGCGGTTCTGTCGGTATGGGCAATGTATCGCCAACCGCTGAGGCAAACTTCTATAACGACCCTGATTCAGTACACGCAATTATGCAAAGTGGTGTAAAGTGTACATTGTTGCCGTTAAACGCAACTCATGCGGCAGCACTACCTATGAGTGATGCTGATGAGTTTGAAAAGAACGGTTCAAAAGGGCTTAAACTGCTTGCGGATGTAATGAGAATAAGAGCTGATGTTTCAAAACATCTTGGCTGGCACGATGGAACTCATGAAATAATTCATGATGCTCTGGCAGTGGCTTATCTGATTGATCCATCTGTTGTCGATAAGATGGAAAGACATAAGGTCGACATCGATACTTCAGCATCAATCAAATACGGAACGCTGATACTGGACGGGGATACAGGCAATGAGAATGTCGATATTGCCATGCATGCGGATTACAAAAAGTTTAAGAAAATACTGATTGAGTATTTAAAATGATTTATATTGTTCAGTTTTACTGATGAAGTCCATATTGGATATATATATATATATATATAATGTAATATAAGAAAGGATTATATAGAGGCACATTATTTAGGGGGTAATGTATTATGCTCAGAAAAATACTGGTTCTTATTCTGGCGGTTTCTATGCTTCTTGGCACTGCCGGTTGTCAGGCTTCAACAGCAGGTGAAGAATCTGGTGCATGGCTTATTGGCGAAAAAGCACCTGAATCTAATGACGGCAGTAAGGACGATATCTATCTGGATACTTCAACTTTAGATATTTATCTGAAAAATGCAGATAAATGGAAAAAGATCGGAAATATCCAAAGTAATAATGAAAATAATGAAGCTGGAAAGATTCCTGTTTTTCAGATGAATGGACAGGAACTTCAGTGGAAATACGAAAACGATGCTGAATGGATAACTCTGTACACTTTTGAAAGTGAAACAGCAGAATTATCATGGCTGGTTGGTTCAAAAACTCCTGATGCATCTTATGGCAATACAGGAGATATGTATATCAACACCAGGACCTATGACATCTACCAGAAATCTGGAAGTTCATGGGATCTTGTGTGCAATATAAAAAACAATTCTACAACTACAACTATAATTTCCAACAGCGAAAAAGGTGAAAAGGGTGAAGATGGCGAAGATGGAAAGACACCTGTTTTCCAGATGAACGGAAAGAAACTTCAGTGGAAATATACAGATGAAGATACATATAAAGACCTGATTGAAATCATCAGTGGTGAAGATGGAAAAGACGGTTCCATCTGGTTTACCGGAAGCGGTGCACCAGGAAGCGGCATAGTTGCCAAAGCTGGTGACCTTTATCTTGATTCATCTACAAGCAATGTCTATAAATATTCTGGTTCTTCATGGTCACTTGAAGTAAACATCAAGGGAGCTGCCGGCGCTGATGGTTCTGATGGCCAGGATGGTGAAGATGGTGAAGATGGAGAAGACGGCCAGGATGGCGAAGATGGTAAAACTCCTGAATTCAGAATGAATAACAGAATGCTTCAGTGGAAATATACTGACGATGAAGATTGGATTGATCTGATTGAAATCGGAAACAGTAGTGATTCTGGTGTCCTCAAAGCAAAACCTGTTATTTTCGATACAGATTTCTGGACAGATACCGATGACCTTTCAGCAATCAGAATTCTGCTTTGGGCAGAACAGGAAGGTATGTGTGATATCGTCGGTATGATTGTTGACACAGTAAATTCAAACAGTGCAAAAGCAATCAGCAGATATCTTGACTATGAAGGAAGAGGTGATCTTCCTGTTGCGCTTGAAAAAGCAGCTAACGATACTGGTGGCAGCCCATGTTATTTTGATCTGATGATCTCAGGCTGGAAGTACGGAAAGTACAGTTCCAACGATGATGCTGAAGATGAAAATGCTGGTGAATACTATATAAAACTATTGAACAATGTTCCAGAAGGTGAAAAAGCCAACATTATATGCGTTGGTTATATGACTGCTCTGGCTGGTCTTATGAACAGGGCTGAAGCTGATGAATCTGTAATGAATCTTGTCAAGGAAAGAGTTGACAAGATTTACATCATGGCAGGTAATTATCCAAGCGGTTCAGAAAACAACATTACCCGTTCAGCAAGGTCAAAACAGGCGGGATATGATGCAATCAGCAAGATACCTGAGTGTATTGATGTGATTTTCCTTGGCTATGAAGCAGGTGTATCAGTCAAGTCAGGCAATAAAACCGGCAATGACATCGGTGACTTTGACCTGCTTTATAAGGCGATGGTTGCTCATGGCAATGGAACAAATGCCAACAGCAGCTGGGATCCAATGCTGACTCTGCTTGCAGTTTATGACGATGCTGATGCAGCTGGCTATGAACTGGTAAGAGGAACAAATACAGTAACCCTCAGCAGCGGAGCAAACTCATTTACTGAAAATGAAGATGGACATCATTACTATGTAAAAAAGAAATATCCTGATGGCTGGTATGTACATGCTATTGATTCAATACTTGCAAAAAATGCATGGCCACATAGACAGACGGGAAGAGTTCAGTATAATCCTGCAGAAGAAGAATTCACTTTGACAGGAATTACTGTTGTTTCTACTCCATCAAAGACAAACTACTATGTGGGCGAAACATTCTCAACTTCAGGTATGAAAGTATCCGCATCTTTAACAGGTGATACAACCGGAAATACGAAAAATGAAAATGTTTATTCATATACAGTGTCTCAGACGACGCCATTTACAAGTGCCGGTCAGAAGACAATCACAGTTTCATATACACATGGAAGTGTTACAAAGACTGCAGACATCTATGTAACTGTAGTTGAACCTTCTACATTTGATGTAACAATCAACAATACACACGGAACAAACACAACACTGGCAACAATTACTCAAGGCCAGGAAGAAGAAATTACTATTACACCTGATAATGGATATGATCTGCCAGATAGCGTTACAGTTACCGGAGCAACATATTCATACGACAGTACAACAGGTAAGATTACTCTGTCGGAGCCGACTGGAAATGTTACAGTAACCATCAGTTGTGTAGCACTTGTTGAAAGAACTATCACCGTTACAGTTACCAACGGCAGTTATTCTGGAGCATCAACATTTACAAAGACTGCAGATATCACTATAACTCCTTCATCAGGACGTGAACTGCCAACAAATATATCTGTAACCGGAGCAACGTATACATGGAACAAGACAACTGGAGTAATCTCATTAAGCAAGCCTACTGCCGATGTTGTTATAAGTGTAAGCTGTCCTGTAGAGTCGAATGATTCATATATTGTAGTAGAACTTAACGGAACTGAAAACTGGGCATTCAATAATGATAATGAACCAAATAAACAAGGTTTCTATAACTGCTATTTGATAGATTCTGCAATTGTACCTGCAAACGCGTCACTCTCATTGGCAACCGGCATACCAACATATGCCTACTGTTCATGGGGCACTGACTGGATGTTGAATGATTCAACACCAAGTACGGGGACAAGCAGTAAGTGTTTCGGTTATTATGCAGCTGACCCTTCTATATACTTCAGATTTGATTCGTCAATAGCTACATCAGTAGAAACATTTAAACAGTATCTGGCAGCACATCCTGTAACTCTGTACTTCTTAAAGGCAGGAAAAACAGCTAAAACATATACGATAAGTGGAACTGTTACGAATGGTTCAATAAGTGGTGACACTTCTATTAAAGAACACGGTTCAGCAAGTGTAACATTGACTCCTTCTAATGGCTATGATCTTCCAGAGAGCATAACTGTTTCTGGTGCCGGATATAGCTATAACAAGACAACAGGTGTTATCACTCTTACAACTCCTATATCTGATGTAACTATCACAGCAACATGTCCTCAAGTTCAGACTGTTGAACGCACAATCACTACTAACGTAACAAACGGAAGCGCAAGCGGTCCAAATAAAGCAACAGGTACTGCTACAGTAACAATAACCCCAACTTCAGGCTATACTCTTCCTTCAACAATATCTGTTACTGGATCTACATATACCTGGAATTCTTCAACTGGTGTTGTATCGTTGACAGGAATCACTGCTGATGTAACGATAACTGTTGTATGTCAAGATCAGTATTCAGATTATATTGCTGTTGTGCTTGATGGTGATGAAAATTGGCAGTTTAACGCTAATGGTGAGCCAAACAATAATGGTTACTATAATATTTATCTGATTGACAGCAGTATAGTTCCGACTGCAACTGCACTTTCTGTCAACAGTGATTTCCGTAGTGCTGATGCATTCTGTTCAAATACGTACTGGACAAACCAGACCGATTCCATTGACAGAAATACGCAGAACAGTGTAGTATTCGGATACTACAGTAAAGATCCATCAATCTACTTTAGGTTTAAAAAAGATATTACTGGTTATGCTACAGAGGTGGATTCTGTTGCAGACTTTAAAGCCTACCTGCAGGCAAATCCTCTTACTGTGTATTTCAAGAAAAAAACTTCATAAAAGTTTTAGTTACGAAATAATAAGCAAATATTTAAAATAAAGGTATGCAATCGCATACCTTTATCTGTTACATGATTTTATCGAGGAATTCCTTTGTTCTGTCTTCTTTTGGATGATTGAAGATTTCATCAGGAGTTCCTTCTTCAATTATTTTTCCCGAATCCATGAAGACGATACGGTCAGCCACTTCTTTGGCAAAACCCATTTCATGAGTTACGATGACCATAGTCATACCGCTTTGGGCAAGTTCTTTCATAACCTTAAGTACTTCATTGACCATTTCGGGGTCGAGGGCACTTGTTGGTTCATCAAACAGCATGATCTCAGGTTCCATCATCAGTGCTCTGATAATAGCTACTCGCTGTTTCTGCCCACCGGATAATGTGGCAGGGTAGGCATCAGCTTTATCTTCAAGGCCAATTCTTTGAAGCAGTTCCATGGCTTTCTGTTTTACTTCAGAATCGCCTTTGTGGAGTGCTTTCATTGGCGCAAGGGCCATATTGTCCATGATTGTCATGTTGTTGAAGAGATTGAAGTGCTGGAATACCATGCCGATCTTCTGTCTGTGTAAATCAATATCTTTGATATCTTTTGTGATGTCAGTTCCATCAAACCAGATGCTTCCGGATGTTGGCCTGTTTAAAAGATTGAGGCATCTTAGAAGTGTTGATTTTCCGGACCCTGATGTTCCGATAAGGCAGACTACTTCACCTTCGTGAATATTGAGACTTACATCATCAAGGGCAGTTACCTGTTTTCCTTTGGTGAAGGTTACTGAAAGGTTTTCAACTTTAAGAAGAGTATTATCTTTCATTGGACTTTAATCTCCTTTCAAGTAATGATACAAGTTTGGAGAGTATCACAACCATCAAAAGATATAACAGTGCTACTGCCATAAGTGGCATAGCCTGTATATAGGTTACTGATCTGATTATTTCTCCACCTTTTGTGAGGTCATTTACAGCCACATAGCAGGCGATTGATGTTTCTTTGAGTAATGCAATGAATTCATTGGCTAAAGCCGGTAATACGGCTTTAAAGGCCTGTGGAAGAATGATGTATCTCATTGTATCGATATAGCCAAGACCCAATGATCTTCCGGCTTCTTCCTGACCGATATCGACAGCCATAATGCCACCTCTGAAGATTTCTGCCACATAAGCACCAGAGTTTATTCCAAATGTCATCATGGCAACAGGAACTCCATTTCTGGCACTTGAGAAGATGACAAAGAACATAATCATAATCTGAATCATGACAGGTGTTCCTCTGATGATGGTTACATATATCACAGCAATCCTGTTGGCAATCTTGAGTAGCGTCTTTTTTAAACCATCCGGCATATCATCGATATTCTTGTCGTGAGTAGTTCTTACAAGCGCTACAACAACGCCAATAGCGATACCGATAAGTACCGCTACAAAGGCTATTTTAATCGTGTTGAAAAGACCTTCAAAGATATATTTATATCTGTCTTTTACGATGAAACAGGTATAGAAATCCTGTTTGAATTTATCTAGAAAACTCATTAGTCTCCAATATATTTATTGATGATGGTTTCAATTGTTCCATCAGCTGTAAGTTCTGCTAATGCAGCATTGATTTTTTCAGTAAGTTCAGTGTTTGCTTTATTGATGGCGATCGCATAGTCTTCTACAGCATATTCTGTTTCAAGAATCTTTAAGCCGGTGTTGTTTTTAACGATGGCTTTAGCTGGTTCATTGTCAAGAAGGATGCAGTCAATCTTGCCGTTAAGAAGTGCGCTTGCAGCATCAGTAGTCTTCTGATAAGAATCAACAGTACCAAGACCTGCATCTTCAATATCCCATGTTGCATACAGGAAGCCGGTAGTACCAGCCTGAGTACCTACTACATAATTGTTTCCTTCTTCGAACAGGTCATCAACAGAAGTGATAGGTGAATCTTCAGTTACGATAACAACCTGAACACCAGTAGCATATGAATCTGAGAAGTTAACCTGTTCTTTTCTTTCATCAGTTACAGTCATGCCGGCCATACCGATGTCATATTTTTCACCCATGACACCAGGAATGATTGAATCGAATGCGATATCAACGATTTCCAGTTCCATGCCCAGCTTTTCAGCGATAGCTTCAGCAATTTCAACGTCGATGCCGACGATTTCATCGCCATCGTAGTACTCATAAGGCTGGAAAGTACATTCAGTTGCCATGACAAGTTTAGGTGTTTCTTCAACTTTGGCAACACAGCCTGCGAGCATCAGTACAGTAAGTAATACAACAATAATCTTTTTCATATTTTTCCCTTTCCTGGAGGGCTGTAAAATAAAAGCGCCTCCGATAATATTCCGGAGACGCTGAATTAGCGCGGTACCACCCCGATTGCCTTCAATAAGAAGGCCACCTCAATCTTTAACGCTGATAAGCGGTCAGGACTACTTAAGTTCATCCGGACATCTTGCAGGTGCGTTTCACTGATTCGCTGTTTATCAGGCTTGCACTCTGTCCTGACTCGCTTTAAACATTTAATCAGTTACTCTCCTGTTCAAAGAAGATAAGTCTATTGTAATACATAAAAAGGTTATTTCAACAGGAAAATGTAAGAAATTTGCAAATATATGAAAATAATTTTCATAAATTAGTTGTTATTCCAGTATTTTTGCCCTGAAATCACTGATTTCTTTATTATTGAGACCAATAAAGTCAGTAATGAAGTTGTCCATTGAACCGAAATTCTTACTGATTGTGTCATATATGATGTCGACATATTCTTTCTTTATGGTGTACATGTCTTTGGCTTTTATGGCCAGTCTCAATGAAAAGCTTGCAAAGAAAGTTATAAAGAACAGAAACCAGGCATGTCTGATATAAACGGGTCTGATTTTAAGATATGCTTCATCAATTGTCTTTCTGTCACATCCAAGTATATAAAGTAACAGTACTGTAGTTATACCAGTTCGATCTTTTCCGGATACGCAGTGGTAGTAACACGGCACTACATCTTCAAGAACAATGGTTCTGATGGTTTCCCTTATCTTTGAAAGAGGATATTCCAGAGTGAACATATCTTCATAGGTTTTCTGGATGGTATCCATTCTTCTTAGATTCTCTAGCTTGCCCTTTACACTTCTGACATGGATGATTCCGGAAATGTCGTTATCGATCATGGAAATATGTCTGTATGTACAACCTTCAAAAAGTGGGTCAGGATAGATTTTTATCTCTTCAGGATGTCTTAAATCCAGCATCATCTTTAGATGAAGTGAATTGATGTAGGATGTTTCAGCTTCAGTGATGTCAGTTAAAGTAGTGCCCCTTATAAGCATTCCTTCCTTTATTGTTCTGCCATCAGCAGTTTTTATCCCTTTGAGATCGTCATAGTATTTGAACATACTATTATGATACTAAAAATTGTTAAAATATTATTATGAACAGAACAATTGATCTTCATTCACATTCCTGTCTTTCACTCGATGGTGAACTGAAACCTGAAGTCATCATTGATAAGGCAATTGAAGAAGGTGTCAGATACTATGCCTTAAGTGACCACGATGAAGTAAGAGGTATTAAGCCTGCACTTGAATATGCCAAAGATAAAGATATAACAGTTATCCCGGCAGTAGAGATTTCAGGCTATATTGATGAATATCCTTTACATATTCTCGGTTACAATATTGATTACAATAATCCCTTATTTATTGAAAGAAGAAAAAAGATTGATGAACTGCTGGTTGTTACTGACAGGAAACTCGTAGAATCAGCCAAAGCCTTCGGTTTTATCTTCAATGAAGAAAATCTTCATAAATACAGAACTGACGGTCTATTCTGTGAAGAACATATCGGTGAAGAAGTATTCGCTGACCATAGAAACGATGATAATCCATATCTTAAGCAGTTCAGACCGGGAGGCAGATTATCAGATAATCCGGCATTCAACTTCTATAAGGAATTCTTCGCAAATGGAAAACCATGTCATGTTGACTATGACTTCAACATTCATATAAGTGAAGTTTCAAAAATTATCCATGAGGGTGGAGGCAAGATGTTTCTGGCTCATCCTGGACACAATATAAAAAAGAATGAAGAAGTGCTCAAGAAAATCATCAGTTACGGACTTGATGGAATTGAGGTGTTCTCCAGTTATCACGATGAAGAAACAAAGAAATTCTATTTTGATATGGCAAAGAAATACAATCTCTATATGTCTGTAGGTTCAGACTTCCATGGCAAATCAAAACCGGCAATCAGACTGGGTTCAATTGATTACGATGAAGAAGAACTTGATAAGACATTAAAATTCCTGGGGGTGAGATAATGGATAAACTGGAACTTAGACTGATTGAAGCCTACAAGGATCTCGATATCTATCTTTCTGAAAGATACGATTCAGAAAAGGGTGTTACTGATTACATCTCAAGGATGGAATACTGTCATCTTGATGAAGACCCAAGGTATAAAGATACCTACTATAAGCTCAAACATGTAAGATGGTTAAGAAATTCTATCATGCATGATGAAACCAATGAGCCTGTTAAAAAGGAAGATATTGACTTTATTGCAAACTTCAAAGAAGACTGTATTTCAAAACTCGATCCTGTTAAATCGAGTTATCGTTCAGGCAATAAACATAACAGTATTATTCAGACACTTAAATTGGTGAGCATAATGCTGGTAGTACTGATTGCTGTGCTGTTTATAATATTCGCACTGATTAATTTTAAATAAAGAAGTACAATGTACTTCTTTTAAAATTTAATCATTACTTCTTTGGACACATCTTTTCCGTCTACTTTATATCCTCTTGAGACAAGAATCTGTCTGATTGCTTCTTCAAGCTTCTTGTTGAAGATGGAACCGTAGATCTGCTGATATTTACTGATCAGATATTCATCAGATTTATCCTGGTTTTCCTGTACAAGGTCTTCAACTGTTTTGAACAGTTTACCGCCATTTACATCTTCAAGTTCTTCTTCATTGAGTTCTTTTCTGTTTTCTGCCATAACATTACCTCTTACACTAATATTGTAACAAGTTTCCCTTACAGCACTGTTACAAATATAGTAATTAAATAAGTATGAATGAAATTGTTCGTAAATTACAGAAAAGACAACGAAGGTGCATACAAAGAATCGATGTTTCTTTACTTGTAAGGGATATAGAGCATTTTAAGAACACAACAAACAAAATGGGTTGATAATAGATTTAGAGGTATTAATTATGTGGTTTGTGTTTGCGTTATTATCTGCTGTTTTTGCAGCATTGACATCGATATTTGCCAAAGTTGGCATAAGCGGTGTAAGTTCCAATCTTGCTACAGCAATCAGAACAGTTGTTGTTGTGATCTTTGCCTGGGTTATGGTGTTTGTTACCAAGGACCAGGGCGGTATAAGTGAAATCAGTAAAAGAAGTTGGATCTTCCTGATTCTTTCAGGGCTTGCTACCGGCGTATCGTGGTTATGTTACTACCGTGCATTACAGGTAGGTGAAGTAAGCAAGGTTGTTCCGATCGATAAACTCTCAGTTGTGTTTACACTGATTATGTCGTTTATCTTCCTGAATGAGAAGTTTACACCGAAGTCATTAATTGGTTGTATATTGTTAACAGCAGGAACACTGGTCATGGTTCTGTAAGAAATGTGATGAACATTTCTTTTTTTGTGGAACGAAGCTGGAACGCAGTGTTATATAAGATAGAAATGTACAAAGCATTATTACTCTATCTTCATAGTTTTTCACGTACTAAATAATTCTCTATGCATTGTACAAGGCGCCATTGAAATATGTGTGCCTTTTTTTGTTGTTCAAGTAGGAATTTAGAAGTTTTAAGGAAAT
>DCHD01000006.1 GCA_002315565.1 Solobacterium sp. UBA1761
GTCTATTCCTTGGGTTACAGTTTAATGTTCCTTTTTTTAGTTGTCACCTCTGTTGTAGAGGTTCTTCATTTTATTGAGTGACTTGTCTACCATCTTGTTTAAACAGTCAGATGTCTCTTTTTTCATCATGCCCACAAGTTCTTCATTGGCCTTATCAATAAGAGTAAAGTCTTTCTTTGTGATCATTTCTTCATCAAACTTGTTCAGTAACGCATGTGCTTTGGCAGCAACAGACTTCTGATATCTTTCGATGATGATTGCAGTATCGCTGTAATGAGCATCAGCCATTATACCGATAATTCTTGAATTCCAGTGAAGATTGTCAGTACTTACATCCATCTTCGTACATGTAAGATACTCAGGAAGTTTATCAGTATTGGTATATACAGGTACAACCTGATTGAACGCATTTGATGCAAAACAGATCCACTCAACTGCTTTAATCTCATCTGGTACATAATCTCTTATTTCCAGAATTCCCATACAGTCAGTAGTAGCCGTACCGATAGTACGGTATTTTCTTCCTGTTATCTCATTGCCCTTTGCATATGGATTGTATGGGGTGCCCTGATAATAGCTTGAAAGAATATATTTGACATCTTCAATGCTGATTTTCTTTTCAGGTACTAGTGCCCAAGGAATATCATCTGATTCAGGTGTAAAGTCTGCGTTTTCTCCATCCCACTTATATGTTCTTGGATTGAAGTATCTGCCCATAAACCAGGCACGTGGAGTGTTATAGATGTGGTCTGAATCATCTCTTGAACCAAATATTGCACGAGGATTGAACTCACCATTCATATTGAGGTCAAGATGATTCTTTTCAATAAAGTCTTTTAGATCACTTGAGCAGATGTTCTCTATCTGTTTGTCATAGGCATCATCCATATCGAATCTGTCCATACCAAACTGATTTGGCATCATGACATATTCATCATCTTTTACTCTTCTGGCGATAAAGTGATGTCCACCTATGGTCTCTAACCACCAGATTTCTTTTTCATCAGAGAATGCCATACCGTTTGGCTCATATGTTCCGTATTTCTCGAGCAGTTCCTTGACTCTTAATACGCCATCTCTTGCTGAACGGATATAAGGAAGAACAATGGTTACAAGGTCTTCTTCGCCAATGCCGCCAGCCTTTTCTTTTTCCTTGCCCTTTTTAGGTTCATATCTTACGTATGGGTCTGCACCAAGTACTCTGGCATTTGAAGTGATTGTTTCAGTAGCAGTCATTGCTACATTAGCTTCATTGATGCCAAAAGCTGCCCAGATACCTTCTTTCTTTAAATCGACATTCGGACATGCGGTATATCTTAGAGGATTATCAGGAAGTTCTATTTCCAGATGCGAAATAACACTCTTATATTTCTTTGGCTGATCTTTGGGATTAACCACAACCATTTTCTTGCTCGTAAAAAAGCCATCGTCGTTTCTTGCGATTAATGTAGCTCCATTATATGAAGCTTTCTTTCCTACCAGTATTGTTGTACAAGGCATACATGTTCTCCTTACAGATATTTGATCAGTGTTTCAAGTGATTCAACAGTGACATCAGGTTCAATGATGAACCTGTAGATGTCTTCTTTAGTAGATTCACCTGTCAGCACCATTATTGAAGTTGCTTTGGTACCTTCGGCAACCTTTATGTCGGTATAGATACGGTCACCCACAAAGGCAATCTCTTCTTCTTTATAGCCGGTTATCTTTTTGATGTATTCAAGGGTGTATCTTGAAGGTTTACCAAAGAATTCAGGGAATCTTCCGGTAGAACGTTCAATGAGTTTGGCCATTGACCCGCAATCAGGAATAAATGCCCCATCCTTCATTGGACAGTTGTAATCGGCATTAACTCCGTAATAGTCGCATCCGTTACGGATATAGTGACAGCCTTTAGAAAGCTTCTCGTAGGTAAGCGTTGTATCAAACCCAAGTATTACCACATCAGGATTATCGTCGACAACTTTCAGACCAGCCTCTTTAAACGCATTAATCAGACTTGGTGTGCCTATAACATAATAGGTTGTATCTTTTGAATACTTACTTTTAAGATATTCAATGATTACTTCTGTTGAAAGAAGCATTCTTTCATCAGCGGTCGGTATACCAAGATTATTAAGCCTATCCAGATAGTCCAACTTATTCTTACTTGAGTTATTGGTATAGAAACAGTAGTCTCTGCCGCTTTGCTTAACTGCCTGTAAGAAATCTTTGGTGAAACTGAACAGTTCCCCATCAAGATAGATGGTTCCATCCATATCCAATACAAAGAGCTTTATATCTTTTAGTACTTCAGAAATATCTTTTTCTTTAATCTCTTTGACGATTATTCCATCAGCCTTACAAACTGTTTGACCATCCACTATAAACTTCATCCTGAGTTTACGGGCAATATATTCACATGTTTCAACAAGCTTATGATCACCCTTTACAAGCAGTACATCGCAATCAGGGTCTATTGCCTCAAACAGTTCATATATAAGCTCTTTTTCTTCCTTTGGAGAGTCAATTATCAGCCTGTCAGCAAATGGATAATCATCACTGAATTCTTTATCAGACACAAAGAAAACCCTGCTGGCATTAAGTCCAGCGAGAAAGTCATTGAGGTTTTCTTTCTTAAGTCTAAACATTATCTGTTCAAATCCTCTAATACTTTAAATAATTCTTTAAGATTGGTAATTCTTATTCCTTTATAGAAATCAGCAGGTCTGTCTTCATCAACCATGATCCAGCAAGGAACCATGTCAGCCCTGATGGCACCAAGAATATCACTTGAGAAAACATCGCCGACAAAAAGACACTCTTCATTCTTTACGCCGATTCTTTCGGCCATAATGTCAAATACTTCTCTGTTTGGTTTGTTGACTCCAACATCACCAGATACCAGAATGTCATCAAAATATTTACCAATATGCAGATTATCAATCTTGTCATGCTGTGACTTGGACTGGCCATTTGAAAGGATGGCCATTTTATACTTACCTTTTAGTTCTTTGAGCACTTCAAGAGTTTCATCTTTAAGTACAGTATATTTCCACATATATTCGTAATAGAACTCGATAAATTTTTCTTCAAAGTCAGCAGGAAGATATTTGTCATATTTGGCACGGAACGGTGGCAGTCTGAACTTGCAGTTACATGTACCGTTCATATCATCAGTCAGCATATCCTGAATTACTGCTTCAAACTCAATATCAGACATGTCCTTAAAGAACTGTCTGTAGTAGTCTTTGAATACGCCATAGGCATTACGCTGTCTGTTTGACAGTGTTCCATCAAAATCGAAAATAATTGCTTTTATCATAATTTATCCCCTCTTTAATAACAGATAAAGTTATCACTTCTTGCCAGAGCAAATGCTACTAGGAACAGCACAGGAACATTTTCTTCTGAACAGTAAATCTTATATAAACCGGCAGCAACCAGTTTCTCAGTAAGCTTATTAGCCTTAACACCTGGTACAATAGCTGTTCCTGATGTTCTGACGATACCGATTTCTTTTCCCTGAACTTTGACAATAAATCTAACGTCCATAAACTTGCTCATAACTTCAGGTTCAACACTTATACCGTTGACATGTATGAAATCCCATACATTCTCCCCGTCGAAGTCAAACCACGCGGATGTCTTGATGTTGTTGTGCTCATTTGACATGGTCTTACCAATCTTGTGTACTTTTGAATAACCTGTCAGATGATTTATGAATTCATAATCACACTCACTTAACAGTTTGAACTTGAGCAGTTTTGCTTCCATTATCGGAGTTCTTTCAGGAGTCTCCATAACATGTGACTGATTCATCTTGCCGCAGAACCTGAAATAGTATTCTTTCTGTTCGCCCATTTCACCAAAGGTGAATTCTTCCTTGAATTCAGGTGAATTTCCTTCAACTCTGATCTTCTCTTTTCTTTCTTCAAATTCCTGCCGTTTCATAGGATCAGTTACTATTCTGTATATCGCATAGGCAAATGCTGCAATACCACCACCGAATGTAATAATCGGAAAAATCATTGAAGGTGCTGTAGCCTCAGATGGATTTTCTGGATTGTATCTGATCTTTAATGTATCACCAGGTTCATAGCCTGAAGAATACTGTGACAGCCATACTCCGTACTTTTCACCATCCACTGTATATTCAACCAGAGTTTCTGATTCCTCATAGGTCTTGATAATGGTCGCTTCAGTTCTGATCCAGTCCTTTGAATCAGCATAAATGCTTGTTACAAATACACCGACTGCAATCAGAAATATACCAATCAGAATAAAGAAAAAATTTCTTCTGACACGGGCAAACATGCTCTGATTATTTCTTGTTTCTTCATAAATTCTCATATACTTACCCTCACTTATATTAATTATAATAAAAAGCTCTCAAATATTGAGAGCTAAACTTCAAGCATATCTTTTAAATAAGAATCCAGATACTCTTTTGCTTTATATGTCATATCTTCAGGTACTCCATAATATGCTTCAGCAATACCTCCGGTAATGGCCCCAATCGTATCTGAATCGCCACCAATCGATACGGCATTTCTGATGGAATCTTCGAAACTTTCTGATTCAAGGAAGGCTTCTATTGCCTGTGGAACAGAACCCTGACAGCTTACATCGAATCTGTAATCATCCCTTATTTCATCAAGTGTAAAGTCAAGTTTATAGAAGTTCTTGTTGACATAATCCCTTATTTCTTCAATTGTACTTCCGGTCTTTGCCAGATAGATACAGGCAGATACAGCCTTGGCACCCTTGATTCCTTCAGGATGGTTATGGGTAACAGCAGCACATGTTTCAGCAAGTTCCAGTGCTTCTTCAAGACTTTCGGCAATCATACCGCATTCTGAAGTTCTCATAGCTGAACCATTGCCCCAGGAATTGTAGGGTCTAGTTTCACTAGAGAATATCCAGTGCCAGAAACTTCCGCCATACCCGCAGTCAGGATACTTTACACAGATGGTTTTAAGATATTCAATACACTTTTCTTCAAGATCTTCATAGTTATGTTTCTTTGAAGCATGAAGCGCCTTATATATTGCGATAGAACATACAGTATCATCAGTAAAGAAACAGTTATTGTGAAACAAAGTAAAGTCTTTATTTTTATGATTATGAAACTCAAATCTTGAACCTGCAATATCCCCAATGATTGCTCCAAACATTATTTCTCACCCTCCTTATATAATTCTTCAATCTTCTTTTTCCAGTCAGCATCAATCTTTTTGTCTCTTCTGAAACGTCCGATTGCTTCTGAACACTCAGCATAGTTTGTCTCTACACCACGCTTGCTGTAGTAGTATTTAACAGCTCTGTCTTCACTGATTCCATAATTTCTTGCCGTTTCAACCGCATCAATATTGGCTCCAAGGAACAGAAATTCCCAGCCTTCTTCTTTCTTCTTTTCTACCATCTTCTTAACTTCATCAGAAGTATAACGGTAAGATGCATTCTCCATTCCATCAGTAGTAATGATGAACATTGTCTTTTCAGGAACATCTTCTTCTCTGATATATTTATGGACATCGGAAATATGTTTAATCGCTCCACCCAATGCATCAATAAGTGCAGTTGAGCCATTAGCACAGTATTCTTTTCTGGTCATTTCTTTTACATCAGCAAGATCTACACGGTCATGGATAACAGTTGCACAGTCATTGAACAGCACAGTGTTCACAAGACACTGCCCTTCTTCTTTCTTCTGTTTTTCAATCAGAGCATTGAATCCACCAATAGTGTCATCAGTCAGATGATTCATTGATCCGGACATGTCAATAACAAATACAATTTCAGTTAAATTTTTATTCATACTTTATTCCTCCTTATGAATACACCTTCATATTAATAATTCAGAATAAAGAAAAGGTCGTTTGTAAAACGACACTTAACAGCCTAATGTTTTCTGATCATACTGGAACAGAATTTCATTAATATCATAGATATCATAAATACTGTTACTTATACAGTATCTGATAATCTTGTCAAACACAAAACTGTCTGATAACACAAAACCTGCTTTGTTCAATAACTTCTCTGTTTCAGACATATTGAGTCTAAACCCAATTGCAACAGCAACAGCAGTCTCCTTTTTAGGACGATACAGAGAGTCATTTTTAATGTGATTGAAGAGTTTTCTATCCATATTGCATTTCTTATAGACATCAACATCTTCAAGCTGCTTCTCCTTCAAAAGACGCCTGATATACTCTGAGAATGATTCATCAGCCACAAAACTCATTGTTCCATTAATAGAGAACTCTTTTAATGCTGACTCAGATAAGATTCTCTTTTTTGTACGTGAACGGAATTCAGAAATCTGATTATCTTCAAAAGATGCATCTTTGATACAGCATGATTTAAAATAACTTATTTCCTCTTTTTCCTGATCAAGATAATCCCTGATATCAACAAACAGCTTTTTTGCCGTATCAAAGGCATCCTTACTGTACACCAGTAATGAAACTTCCATATCATTATCAAGCAAAAATGCAGTTATTGTATCAGTTGCGATCTTCAGTGCTTCGCCTTTTGGAAACCTGTAAGTACCAGAAGAAATAAGCGGGAAAGCAATTGACTCAAGATTAAGTTTTCTGGCTTCACTCAACGCATTGAAATAACACCTGGAGAGTATTTCTGCCTCATTGTTGTTTCCATCGATATATTGAGGACCTACTGTATGAATAATGTATCTGCAGTTTTCCATGTCGTAGGAATCAGTAACGCATACTTCCCCGGCATTAAGGCCATTTCTTGTATACAGTTCTTCTTTAAGCCTTTCACCTGCTGCCTTATGAATCTGATAATCAGTACCGCCAGAACCAGAAAAAAGCACATCCGTAGGATTTACTACGGCATCTGCTTTTATTCTTAATATGTCTTCTCTTTTTATCTGTAATGGCATAGCTAACTGTTCTTAATCTTCTCCATAATGCTTGGTGCATTCTTTGTGAGTTTCTTGACGCTTAAGTCCTGAGCCTTGTCATTGGCTAGTCTTAAGTTTCTTTCACTTGAAACAAGATCAGCTCTGGTCTTTTCAAGCGCTTTGATTGTTTTATCAATATCATCAATCGCGTCAAGGAATTTTTTTGAAGCCAACTCATAATTCTTCGCAAAGCCTTCTTTGAAGGTATTCATATTATTTTCAAAATTAGTAAAATCAACATCCTGTGCTTTCGCAACTTCCAACTGTTTCTTATAAGACATTGAGTTTAGTGCGGCGTTTCTTAAAATAGTAATAATCGGAATAAAGTTCTGAGGTCTGACCACATACATCTTTTCGTATTTGTGTGACATATCGACAATGCCCTGATTATAGAGTTCACTGTCCATTTCCAGTAAAGAAACAAGAATTGCATATTCGCATTTCTTTGCCACTCTGTCTTTATCAAGTTTCAAAAGAAAATCTTCGTTTTTATGTTTTGTTGAAGTTTCATCTGCTTCGTTCTTCATTTCAAACATGATTGAAAGAATCTCAGTTCCATCATCATCTGTTTCTCTGTAGATAAAGTCACCCTTTGAACCGCCAGAAGCGTCATTGTCTTTTTCAAAATAGACATTTCTGAATAAAGGTCTTACTTTCTCAAATTCGGTGTAGCAGTGTTGTTCAAGGTTTTCACCTATCATCTTGGTAGACTGTTTAGCCTTGAACTCTTTATAGTAAGCAATAAGGTCATCTTTATCGGTAAGCTGCTTTCTGAACGATTCTTCACTTGCCTGCTTGCTGGCCTTAAGTTCAGCAATTTCCTGCTCTTTTATGGAAACAGCTTTACTTACTTCAAGTTCCTTTTCTGTTTCCTTGCCAGACAGTTCACTCTTAAGTTTCAGAATCTCTGAATCTTTCTTTACAATCTCATTTGTCAAAGACTCTTTAGTATTGGCCTTAGCCAGTTCAATTCTGCTTTCGTAACTGTTAAGTTCATTTTTAAGTCTTTCAATTTCTTTTTCTTTATCTGAAATAAGATCCTTAACTTTGTTTTCATTCTGAGCTTTCAAAAGATTCAATGAATTCTCTTTATCTTTTCTGAATTCATCTTCTCTTCTTCTTAGCTCTTCATTAAACTCATGGTCACGTATCTGTTTTGCAATAGATTCGTAATTTGATTCATCAATGGTGAATACCTCGCCACAATTTGGACATTTGATTTCGTTCATATATATCCCCCTTATTTTTCTAATGTATTCTGGTTGTCACGCCATTTCTTAAAGTCTTCAACATCTGACAATGCCGTCTTCAGGCACAGCCCTATAACAAGTGCATCATCAACAAGTCCTACTCCCGGAATAAAATCAGGAATGATATCGATTGGATTGACAATATAAAGCAGCGCTCCTACTATCGCAACAATTGTTCCGACTGGAACATCTTTATAATCACCCTTCACATAGTGTTTGAGCATCTGCACAAGTGTTGGTATTTCTTTTAATTCATTAACAAGTTCAATATCTTTGATCTTTGTTTCTACCTGGCCAATCAGGTTCTTCAGTTTTGAAGGATCATTTATAAAGCCTTTGGCTTTGTTTGAAAGTTCCATATAAACTTCTTTAACTTTTTCAATAATTTCTTCTTTAGTCATAGATTATTGCCTCTTCAATATTACTTATATTTTACAATACCCATTTTAATTTAAGAAAAGCAGTCCCTGTAACCATACTTCAGGTCTGCATTAGTAAGTTTTGTTTCATTCACCGATACAACAAAGGAGCGAAAACGGAAAGGACAAATACTTTGTGAACGAAATGGAATAAAGAAAGAAAAGAAACGATATGAACAAAAAAATGAATAACACAAGTCTTTTTCAAGACACTTATAGTATATAAAGACTGCTGTGCAAAAATATTACCACAAAAAAGAAACGGTATTCCGTTTCTTATTCAACTTCAATTGAGTATGAGATATTGAATGTTTCACCACTCTTGAGATAGTGAAGTTCAAATTCATCACCGAATGGATTGGTTGTATTCTTGATGTCATCAATTGAACACCAAGGTTCAATACACATGAATCCAGAGTTTCTGTTCGGTGTCCACATTGCCAGATATTTGAATTCTTTAGCATCAATTTTTACTGTATAGTCTTTTCTTACAAGTTCATATGTAGTTGTCTTTAACGGTTTGAATATTACTGTATGATATTTTGCAATGTCTTCAACAAAATCAGTCAACTGATATTCACCAAGTTTCATTTCTATTGAATCTTTTGTTGTAGGATTGGTCAGTACCTGAGCAGTTTCATCTTTGTCAAAGACCATTCTGTCTTCATTAAAGTTGCATACAAATCCTGGATGAATACCGAAAGTAAACGGCATAACTTTTTCATCATCGTTTCTGATTGCATATGAAATGATTACTTTGTTGCCTTCCAGTCTGTATGAAATCTGATAGTTGAATATGAATGGATACTGTTTAAGGGTATTCTCATCAGCTTTTAACTCCATAGTTACTTCATTTGCATCTTCTTTAATGCAATCAAGTTCAGCATATCTGATCAGGCCGTGGTTTTTGATCGGATAAGTAACTCCATCAAGTACGTATTCTTTTGTGTTTGGTGAAGAAATAATCGGAAACAGTGTAGGATTTTTTCCTGACCAGTATTCACCGGTTCCATCATAGAGAACATTTGCACCTTTATAGAATAAAGATGTCATTTCTCCAGCTTTTGTTGTCAGATTAAGTTCTAGTACATTATTCTTTAGTTTCATTGTCATTTACCTCAATACTATTATATAAAAGCTTGCTCAATAATTGTTAAATGGCGAAGGGACAGCCGATTAGGACTGTCCCTTCTAATTGAACGCATGCGTTTGATCAACTTTATTTTAGCACGAGATCAGGAAATTTCATCAGGAATAATATGATCTCTTGAAATATCAATTCGTGCCATATCATTATCATTCAGATCGAATGAATTCATATATTCACCAATAAATCTAAGATATCCGTCTTTATTTTCTTTTATCCATTCGGTTTCATCCCTGTATACAGGAATAAAGAGCAGGAAATTAACAATCTTTTCATTGAGTTTCAGTGGTTCAAATATTGAAAACAGCATAGCATATGGATAACCGAAAGTCTCACGGAAACTTTCTGACAACATAACAATATGCCCGTTAGACAGATATGTATCATTCTCAAAAGGATAATTGACAAGTCCAGTGATTTCTTCAACGATGACACTGAAATCTCTTGAGCCCTTTTCAACATCTTTGGATGCATAGGCTATTATTTCACAGTTTCGATCTGCTGAATTAATTGCGTTCATACTGTTGGCACCCATGCCGATGGTTGCAAAAGCAAGTTCATCTGAATCATCAGAAAGAACCATTATTTCCGGATTTACGTAATGGCATCTGTCAACATCGATTCCCTGTTTTTGACCGTTATAGTCCTTAAGATAATCCAGTATATAACTCAGTACTGTATCGAACTCTTCTTCTGTGTAATATTTCTGTCTGAATCCCATTGTTTTCTTCTTTTTGAACACTAATATTATACCATTTGTGATAATCTAAAAGAGATTAAAGGAAGATATAAAAATGGAAATAAACAGATATATTGACCATGTCTCATTAAAAACTGAAGCCAGTTCAAAAGAAATAACCAAGCTCTGTGAAGAAGCAAGAAAATACAACTTCAAAGCTGTAGCAGTAAACTCTGCCTGGACTGATCTGGCAGTAGAACTGCTTAAAGGAACCGATGTCATTGTAGCCCCTACAATCGGCTTCCCTCTTGGCGCACAGGCTAGCGAAGTTAAGGCAGCTGAAGGAAAATATGCTAAAGAACACGGCGGTAAAGAAGTTGATATGGTCGTCAATGTCGGAAAAGTAAAAGATGGTGATTATGAATATACTGTAAAAGATATCAAAGCTGTAGTTGATGCCTGCAACCCTGTTCCTGTTAAGGTAATACTTGAAACATGTCTTCTTAGCGATGAAGAAAAGATTATGGTATGTAAAGCGGCTGTAGATGCCGGTGCCTACATGGTAAAAACGTCAACAGGATTCAATGCGGCAGGTGCAACAATTGAAGATATAAAACTGATGAAGAAAGCAGTAGAAGGCAAATGCCTTGTCAAAGCAAGCGGTGGTATAAGAACCTACGAACAGGCCATGGCTCTTATTGAAGCAGGAGCTGACAGACTTGGCTGCTCATGCGGAGTAATGCTTGTTGAAGAAGAAAGAAAGCACAGGTAAAACATGAAAGAACTTAAAATTGAAATAGTAAAACTGTCAGAAAAAGACATTATCACAACAAGCATTGGATATACAGACTGTTTTTCTTCTTATTTCTATATTCAGAAAGATGCAGGTCAGACAAGTGATCAGGCATATGCAAAATACGGATTCTACTACAACAGCGGAAGATATGCCGATCATCCAGATGCTGATTTAGGTTTTGAAATGGCTCAAAATGTTGAAGGCTTTGAAGAGGCATTTACAAACCTTCCTGCCGGTCACTACCATGTCAATGAAGATGGTGTAATCGGCAAATGCGGAAATACTACTAAACATACTGCAGGCATTGACTTCCTGCACAAGTTTAAGAATTAAAAAAAAATACGAACCAATATAAATTGGTTCGTTTTTCTTCTATCTTGTTTCCTGGATTTTAATAAGTTCTTTATAATAATCGACCGCCAAAGGAAGTGCAGTGATATAGATGTTCTCATCGATACCATGCATTGAGGCAAGCTGATCAGGAAGAGTACAGATTGGAGAGAATCTGACACAGTTGTCACAGACAGGATCATAAAATCTTGAATCAGTACCTCCGGTTACAACATATGGCATAATTCCAACATTCGGGAATATCTTTCTTATGCATTCTTCAGTCATATGGAACGGTCTTCCATCAAGGTCAAGCGCATTTGACGGATCTGAACAGTGTACTTCTTCCATCTCGATATCATATTTCTTCGCAATATCTTTGACGATTCTGTTTGATTCTTCTCTGCCCTGGAATGGGATATAACGAAGGTTTGCTGTTACCCAGGCATCTTGAGGAATAACATTATAGCCATTTGAACCCTGCTGCATTGTAAAACAGATGGTTGTCTGCAACATTGCTGCTGCTTCTCTGGAAATCATAGGCATAACCTTAGTGAGTATAGGTTTAAATAACCAGAGATTGTGCATAACAAGTTTCAGCATGAAACTGTTGGTATATGGTGCAATGTTTTCGAACATAGCATCAACTGCCGGAGTGAATTTAACCTTGAAAGGATTATGCTTTTCAATATCGTTTTCAAACTTTGCAAGTCTGACAATCGGTGTATTTTTAGGTGGAGTTGATGAATGGCCACCTTTTGATCTGGCAGAAAATTTCAGATCACCATATCCTTTTTCAAAGATACCGACAGCAGCAAATGTTCCCTTGATTCCGGCAATCGGATCCTGAACCAGTCCGCCGCCTTCATCAGATAACATGAAAAGATGAATTCCGTGTTCTTTAAACCAGTTGACCATCTTAGGTGCACCATCACCGCCGATTTCTTCAGTACAGCTTGAACCAAGATATACGTCACACTTTGGAGTATATCCTTCTTTCAATAACTCTTCTGCTGCCTCATAGAAAGAGAATACACCAGACTTGATGTCACCGGTTCCCCTTCCGTATATACGATAGTCATCTGTGATATGGCCAGAATATGGAGGATATTTCCATTCACCTTCAGCAGGCACTACGTCAATATGTGAAATCATGATGATAGGATCAAGTGAAGAATCCGTGCCCTTCCACTTCATCATCAGATTTCCGTCAATTTCAATCTTCTCCAGTTTTTCAAAAACAGTTGGAAATTGTTCTTCTAGAACTTTGTGGAAGCCTCTGAATTTCTCTACTTCCGGATTTCCGCGATGTGATTCGGTTTCATACTGAATCATCTTTGCGAATTTCTTGCCGTATTCCATTGATCTTTCAATGTCTTTGGAAAACTCATATTCAGCTTTCTTAGGTTTAAGAGTCAACGTTCTGATTATGGCAATCAGCAGTAATACGAATAATGTAAAAATTACCAATAATATGAAAGTTTTCATGAAAACACCTCTTTCATTAAAATAAATTAAGTTAATTTTACTATAATTACACATAGAGGATAAACAATTATGGAAAATAAAATAATCAAAGTTGAACTTAACGGACTTAAACAGAAAATTCACATTAAGGGTGATCCAGAAAAACCAATTCTTCTCTTCATCCATGGTGGACCTGGTGTCTGCAACCGTCATATGTGTGCAGTATACAATCAGGACCTTCTTGAACATTTCATGGTAGTAGGATGGGACCAGAGAGGTACGGGTGGTTCTTATTGGGGATGTGACCATACAAAACTTACAATCGATCTTTTATGTGAAGATGCAAGTGCACTTGTTGACTGGCTCTGTGAAACCTATCACAAAGAAAAGATCTTTGCGATCGGCGGTTCATGGGGTTCTCTTCTCGGCACTAAACTTGCCTATAAACATCCGGAAAAACTCTATGCATTCTTTGGCTTTGGGCAGTTTGTTGATGGCGAACTGAATGAAAAACTCTCTTATGACTTTGCTATGGAAGAAGCGAAGAAAGCCAATGATCAGGAATCAATTGATAAACTGGTCAAGATCGGTCCACCTGTAATGGGATGCTTCAAGAATATCTATAAAGATATGCTTATCGAAAGAGAAGTCATGAATAAATACGGTGGATATTCCAAAAAGAATAAACCTGGTTCATATACCGGTGGCCTTGCCAAAGCTTACATCTTCTCTGGCGAATACCGTATCTCTGATATCTTAGGCGTACTGCTTGGAAACAGACCAGTATTAGAAAACATGTGGCCTGAAATCGGAGCCTGCAAACTTGAAGAAGAATGCACAGAATTCACTATCCCTTACTTCATCTTTGACGGCTGTCTTGACAAGAACACTCCAGCCGACCTGGTTGAAGACTATTATGCCAGAATCAAGGCTCCACACAAAGAACTTATCTGGTACAAGGAATCAGGACACAATCCGTTACTTGATGAACCTGAACTGTTCAAGGCCAATCTCATCGACAGATGCAACAAGGTACTTGAAGGAAAACTGTAATAACAAGAAAACGAGGAACAATCCTCGTTTTAGTTTTCTTTGAGATAGGTTTCCAGTAACTTGTAAGTAGAATCAATGC
The DNA here is from genome assembly GCA_002315565.1 of Solobacterium sp. UBA1761. Classification (GTDB taxonomy): domain Bacteria; phylum Bacillota_I; class Bacilli_A; order Erysipelotrichales; family Erysipelotrichaceae; genus Colivicinus. The sequence continues at coordinate 14,134 of DCHD01000006.1, forward strand.
CTTTGACATGGGTTCTTTCCATACCGTGGCTTGCTGCTACACCTGAACCGATCAGTGCACCCTTGATGTTGCTGCCGCCGCGAAGCGCTGCACTTACATCTGAACCATAGAACGGATAAATATCGACCGCATAGGATAGGTTATCTCTTTTGGCTATTTCTACCAGTTTGGATACGATATTGTAGTCATATGGTCCGCTTGAGTCTTTCGCACAGATTGATACATCATATTCCGTACATGCCAGATCAAGTCCAATACAGCCCATATCGACAGCCATCAGTTCTTCAATATCTGAAGGAATCCAGGACATTCCATGTCCTACTTCTTCATATGTGCTGATCAGAAAATAAAGCTTTCTTTTTGGTGAGAACTTCCCTTCTTTAATATCTCTTAAAACCTTCAGAATAATCGCAACAGACAGTTTGTCATCAAGGAATCTTGATTTGACAAAACCTGAAGCTGTAATTGTTGTTTTTGGATCATAGGCTACGATATCACCATTGGCTATACCCAGTTTCTCGACATCTTCCTTATTTTTTACAACCTCGTCAATCCTCACACACATATTCTGTTCATTTCTTTCAAGTTTTGCAGCATCTTCAAAGACATGTACAGCCGGATGATTTGAGATTACAGTTCCGGTATAAACCTTGCCGCTTCTTGTATAGATACGGCAGTATTCTCCGTCAAGTGTAGGCATTAATGGTCCGCCAAGTTTAGCGATGGCCAATGTACCGTCGGCCTTGATTGATCTGACCATAAGACCTAGTGTATCAACATGGGCACAGACACCAAGTGCCTTAGTACCTTCGCCAACCTCTACAATAAGATTTCCCTTATTGGTAACAGATGTTTTAAAGCCCATGGCATCAACTTCTGATTTTACATAACTGATTACTCTTTCACAGTATCCTGTAGGAGAATCAATAGACATAATGTTTCTTAAATATTCAAGTATTTCTTTCATCTTCGTATACCTCTTAAACATTATACTACTCTTAAAATAACTCATTAATTAGGCTATAATATTAAACATGTTGTCTACATATATCAAACCTATCACTACAGCACTGATGTTCTTTCCTTTTATTGCGTTCATCTTTACTGTTCCCTATATGATTTACTGCTACAGAAAGTATGGCTCAATCATCTTTATCAGAGTACTCATTGTCTATTCCTTCATACTCTATATGATGTGCGCCTATTTCTTGGTCATACTGCCGCTTCCTGACCATAAAGTTGTTGCTGCACTCACTACCCCAAGAGTGCAGCTTATCCCCTTCCAGTTTGTTGCCGACATAATCAAGGAAACAATAAAATCCGGAATAATCAACAGAGCTATCATTCAGGTATCGTTCAATATAATCCTGACTGTTCCGTTTGGAATGTATCTTAGATACTACTTCAAATGTTCTTTTAAGAAAACTGTAATCCTTACATTCTGTCTTTCTCTTTTCTATGAACTGACACAGTTAAGTGGCCTATATTTCATCTATGCAAGAGGATACAGACTCTTTGACATTGATGACCTTATGCTCAATACACTTGGAGGACTTGTGGGTTATTATGCTGTTACACCATTACTTAAGATGCTTCCTACAAGAAAACAGATTGATGACAAGTCACTTAAAGAAGGAGTAAAACTTTCTGCAACAAGAAGACTTCTGGAACTTGGACTTGATTTATTGATCAACGAAACCATCTGCTATGGAATTGACAGAATACTTGCCACATTAGGAAGTGACATAAAAGTCAATCACGCTATAGTGCTGGTCATCTATCTTGTACTCTTTACTGCAATAGGAAAATGCAGATCAATCGGTATGATGCTGACATCAACAAGACTTGTTGATTTCGATGACAACAAACCTTCAATAATCAAGATTCTTGTCAGATACATCTCAATGGTAATGATATTCTACGGTATTCCTTCAGCCATGGCAGCAGGTCTTAAGCTTCTCGAGACAAACAGAATAATAAATGAAAATCTGAGATTTACCCTTTATATCCCAATACTGATGTTCTGGCTGTTTATCTGGTTCTATTCATTTATTGAACTTATTAAACACAAAACTCTTGTCTATGAAGGATTATCCCGTACAAGATTAAAAACCGACATCAAACTCAAAAAAGAAAAGAAAATTTAAAAAATAGGCATTTAAACTGTAACCCAAGGAATAGAC
>DCHD01000031.1 GCA_002315565.1 Solobacterium sp. UBA1761
CTCCACCATTAATTTAATAGCTCCAAGAAATGCCTCGAATGAGGCATTTCTTATCTGTATAATTTTTAATTTAATGATTTATTAATAATTACTTCAGTTTCCAGTAATAGATATTTCTGTTGAATGATGTTGTGATGGAATTTGCTTTCTGATATGTGTCAGACGTAAGCCTGTCAATTGTATATGATCTCAGGCTTTCCGCATTCTCACTCTTTTTGACCAGGTCGAATATTTCGCCACTGTCTTTGATGATTAATCTTAAGTGTTCATCGTTTATAAGGATTGTTACTTCGGCAATTACTTTCTTATTGTTGTTTCTATAGATACACATGAGGACATCTTCAATGACTACACCTATTTCATTGATGGTGCTGGAACTGATGTTTCTTGTGCTTAAATCTCTGATTGCAATATCTCTTAATTCAACGATGTTTTCTTTGTTTAGTTCTACATCATAGTGGTATTCAGTTTCATCGTTATCAGGCAAGAAAAGAGGTGCTGATTTATATCTTTTAGAGAATCTGAAGATTACAAATATGACGGCAAGAGATACAAAAGGTGTTAATGCAAATCCTATATTCATGGCGTTGAATCCAAAGTATACCCCAAGCGGATAAACAAACACCAGAGGAATCAGCAGCATATACAGAATTGAAATGATATTTCCATAGAGAATATTGTCCGTCATTGAGTAATATGTCATCAGATTAAGACAGAGCATATATCCTACATATGAAAGAGAAACGGAAATGCAGGCAAATCTTGAAACTTCAAAAACAGCAGGATCTTCAATTCCGTAAAGACCAGGAATAAGAGATGACAATAAAATCAGTACAGCTGAAAAGACAATGCTTAAAATTGTTCCGTGCTTAAGGGAATGTTTGAACACTCTTTTTATGGCATATGGGTTATTTTCCCCATAGTAGCAGCTGATGAATACTCCTCCAGCTGTCATAGTGACAATCAGGCAGTTTGCCAGATTAAGAATAAGGTTGGTTACACCGTACGCAGGCAGATATAAATCGGAGAACTTCTCAACAATCATCTTGTTGAACACAAGGTCAACAATACCGATATAGAGGCTTCCCAATGTTACTGATGAAGCACACTTTACAGCTTCGATCAGTTCATCGAACATGAAACATGGTTTAAAGTGAATGGAACTTCTTTTTGAAAACAGATGTATAAACGCAACTGCTCCTGCCCCGAAATAGGAAAGCGGAGTAGTGATTGCTATTCCTTTTATACCGAAAGTTCCTACCAGAACATATGGTCCGGCCATAGTAACAAGGGCCATCAGGCAATCGCTTATCAGTGTATTCTTTTCATCCCCGTCGTATACAACAAGATAATACAGACTGTAATAAATAGGGCACACCAGTGCCAGCAGCATATTGTATGTATAATAATCATCTGCATAGGCATATACTTCTTTGGATACGTTATATGAATTGAGTATCGGATTTTTCAGAAGCATTAAAACGGCATACAGAACCACACCGGTTACAATCGAAGTAAGTAAAGACATACCGGCTATCTTATAAGCTTTTTCTTTATTGTCTTCACCAAGTGTCTGAGAGTATCTGACAGCTGCTCCATAACAGATTATTGAACCGGTAAAGAAAATAATCAGCTGCATAGGAGTGACCAGTTCAATTGCTGATACGGCATTGGCGTCAAGATATGAACCGGCAGCAAAACTGTCAAACGCGTCTCCGATAACGGTGATTATCCAGCCAAGTAAAGCGGCAATATAGATTCTGAAATATTTCTTTTTGATAAGTGTATTTTCTTTAAGCAGCATAATCTTAAATCACAACATACTAATTATACAAAATGAAACAGTACAGAAATTAAAAATAACCACCGAAGTGGTTATTTGGTCAGTTCATCAAGTTTTACGATACCATCGATATCAGAGAGTCTGTATACTTTGTCGTCAATGGTATACATGTCGATAACTATGTCGGCATCGTGATTGTATCTGTTCATGAGATCTAGAAGCCAGATAGATAAGGATGCATAATTCATTAATGAGTTAAGCTCAAAGATGGTGACAAATCTTGCCTGATCGGTATTGGTCCCATCAAAGTCATAGAACTGTGTTTTAGAATAGTCTTTAAGATAAGATGGCACTTCTTCATCAGAAAACAGGAATCTGATAAAGTCATAATTTGTTTTCTGTTCATAGGATACAGCTGTAACTTTGCACCACACAATAACATCTAAAGGCATCTCCAGTAGCTCATCACTTCTTGGTGTAAAGTCAATCATCTGTTTTAAGGTCATGTTGTTTGAAATCATATAGTAATTATAGAAAGAAAGACTGAACTTTTAAAGTCCAGCCTTTTGCTTATTAGAATATTGATGCAAGTGCATAGAAGATAAAACTGCATATCCAGGCAATAGAAGTTGTAAAGATTATTACTCCCAGTGCCCATGAGATTCCCATTTCTTTTCTGATGGTTCCGACTGCAGCCACACATGGTGAATAAAGCAGGCAGAATATTAGAAGTGAGAAAGCTTTTAGAGGAGTTAATACTTCCATCAGTGCTTCAGTAGAACCGAAGAGAATATTGAGGGTAGAGACTACAGATTCTTTAGCCATAAAGCCGGTAAACAATGATGTAGTTATTCTCCAGTCTTCAAAGCCCAGCGGTCTGAATATCGGAGATATAAACGAAGATATTCCGGCAAGGATTGAATCTTTTGAATCTGCAACGAGATTGAAACTGAATGAGAAGTTCTGCATCAGCCAGATGAGAATAGTTGCGATAAAGATGACGGTAAAGGCTCTGGTTAAAAAGTCTTTGGCTTTTTCCCATAAGAGCTGAGCCACGTTCTTTGCGCTTGGAAGTCTGTAATTAGGCAGTTCCATGACAAACGGTACAGCTTCACCTTTAAAGATGGTGTTCTTGAAGATAAGCGCAATAATGATGCTGATAAGTATACCGATGAAGTAAAGTCCTGTCATCACTAATGCTGCATATTTTTTAAAGAAGGCAGCAGCGAAGAATGCGTAGATCGGAAGTTTTGCCGAGCATGACATGAATGGCACAAGCAGTATTGTCATCTTTCTGTCTCTTTCAGACGGCAGTGTTCTTGCGGACATTACTGCCGGTACGGTACAGCCGAATCCTACAAGCATCGGTACAATACTTCTTCCCGATAAACCAAGCTTTCTTAAGAGTTTATCCATCACAAAGGCAACTCTTGCCATGTATCCTGAATCTTCAAGAATTGAAAGGAAGAAGAACAGGATCACAATGATCGGTAAGAAGGAAAGGATTGATCCGACTCCTTCAAATATTCCATTGATTATCAGAGAATGAAGTACCGGATTTACGCCGGCATTAGTAAGTGCATTGTCGGTGATCAGTGTCAGCCAGTTAACAAGACCAGCAATGAGATTTTCAAATACCGGTCCGACCAGCCCAAAGGTGATATAGAATACCAGCGCCATAATCAGTACAAATGAAGGGATGGCCGTATATTTTCCTGTAAGAACTTTATCGATATTTTTGCTGCGCAGATGTTCGATAGATTCATTAGGTCTTATTACTGAAGCCTTGGTGGTCTTCATGATGAACTTATAACGCATATCGGCAATGGCTGCTGCTGAGTCAAGCCCACATTCATCTTCCATCTGTTTTATCAGATGTTCAATGGTTTCTATTTCATTTGGGTCTAGATTGAGTCTGTCGATAATTGCCTTATCGTGGTCAGCAACCTTGCTGGCACAGAATCTAAGTGGAAGACCTGCTTTTTCGGCATGGTCTTCAATGACTGCCATAATTGAATGAAGACATCTGTGAACGGCACCATTCAGATCTTTGACGTCACAATAGTCCTGTCTTGATGGTTTTTCCTGATACTTACAGACATGGATGGCATGTTCAATCAGTTCATCAATGCCTTCGTTTTTGCTTGCAGAGATGGCAACAACCGGAATACCCAGTTCTTTTTCTAAAGAGTTGATGTCGACATAGCCGCCATTGTTTCTGACTTCATCCATCATGTTTAAAGCCAGCACCATCGGGATATCGGTTTCAAGAAGCTGCATGGTCAGATACAGACCTCTGTCGATACTTGTCGCATCAACGACGTTGATGATACCAAGCGGTTTTTCATCAAGCACAAAGTTTCTTGAGACTATTTCTTCTGGAGAATAGGGGCTTAATGAATAGATACCAGGCAGGTCAGTAATCAAAGTTTCCGGATGTTTTCTGATCTGACCGTCTTTGCGGTCAACAGTAACGCCCGGGAAATTACCTACATGCTGATTGGAACCGGTAAGCTGATTGAAAAGAGTTGTCTTTCCGGCGTTCTGATTGCCCACAAGGGCGAATGTAAGTTTTGTATTATCACTTAAAGCAGTTTCAGTTTTTTTGTCATGGTACTTTATACCACTTTCACCTAGACCTGGATGTTCTGCTTTTATTCTTCTTATGTCTTTCTTATTTGTTTCAGGTTCTTCTTCTGTAAGTTCAACTTCGATGTTTTCAGCATCTGATTTTCTTAAAGTCAGATCATAGCCGTGAAGTTTGTACTCGATCGGATCACCCATAGGTGCAGTTTTAATCATTCTGATAGTGGCACCAGGTATGACTCCCATGTCAAGAAAGTGCTGTCTGTTTGCACCCTGACCGTTAACGGAGAGAATCCTGGCAGTTTTGCCTGTCATAAGATCTTTGAGATTCATGTTTCCTCCAATAGTTAGCATCTGCTAACTACATTAAATGATAGCACTCCACAATAGTTCATTTCAAGAAAAAAGTACCTATCCAAGGTACCTGTTCCATTCTTTATTTACTGTTTCAATGTCCATATTGATCAGTTCATCGAAACTGCATTTACTGCTCATTTGCCAGATAAATCTCGAACCGAGATAATACCCGGTATCAGGAAGTCCCCGCCAGTTTACCCAGTCACCGAAGTAGCGCTGATTTTCTATACTCATATCTGTCAGGTCATTATTGAATTCTGTCTTCATAATCTCTTCCAGCATCTGACACATTTCAAGCCAGCCATTCTTATCCTGGTGGAAGAAGAATTCATCGTCTGATAGCCTCTGTTCAAAATACATGGCAATTCCTTCGGTATAAAGCTGCCACAGAAATGAGTCTTTACCGCTTAAGTCTTTGTCAAGTATTCCGTGCTGTTCTTCATAGATATGACCGAGTTCATGCCAGATAAGGCCTTTCATATCAGTTGGTGAACACCAGTCAAGTTCCACAATCTTTTCAATTCCCAAGAATACATAATCTTTGTCATGAATCTTAGTAGCCCAGCCTGCCCCATTGCAGAGTCCAAGATAGAGAACTATTTCAACATCAATTGTCTTGCCGAATACTTCAAGGATTCTCTCTTCCAGGTTTTCTGTAACTATGGCAAAAGATTCTTCTGCTTCCTTAATCTTTTCCTTATTCTCTATCAGACTGTTGAGTACAGGCAGATAATCATCCTCAAAGGTATACATCCCTGTTCCAAGCATATTCTCCATATCCTGATAGAAGATATTCTCCGGTACAAAAGAAATATATTCACTCCATTTATCCAAAGAAAAAGAACCATCAGGATATACAGAATCTATATTGTTTAATGCGTTAATTACTTTAATCATGTATCTGCCAGTCTATTTCTTTAAAGCCGTTGTTCTTTAAGAAAGTATTTGTCTTTGAGAATGGTTTTGAACCAAAGAAGCCGTTATAGGCACTGAGTGGTGAAGGGTGTACTGATTCAATAACAAGATGTTTAGGATTTGTTATGTACTGCTTCTTGTTTCGGGCATTGGCACCCCAAAGGATAAAGACAACAGGTTCATTTTTTTCATTTAGTTTTCTGATTATCGCATCAGTGAGTTCTTCCCAACCCTGGCCTTTATGGGAATTAGCTCTGTGAGCTTCTACAGTCAAAACAGTATTCAAAAGAAGTACACCCTGATCAGCCCATTCCATCAGATAGCCATGGTGAGGAATATAGCAGCCTAAGTCGGTATTAAGTTCTTTATAGATATTTACTAATGATGGTGGTATTTCAACACCCTTGTTTACAGAAAAAGCCATACCATGGGCCTGACTAGGTTCATGGTAGGGATCCTGACCGAGAATAAGTACCTTTGTGTCCTTACATGAAGTATGTTTTAAAGCGGAGTAGATGTTCTGAGGAATGGGATAAACGGTCTTTTCACTGTACTCTTTGTCAAGAAAAGTTCTCAGATTCTGATAGTAGGGTTTGTCAAATTCTTCACCGATTATTTCGTCCCAGTCATTGCCGATAATTTTCATAGAATAATTATATAATGAATTAGATGTTTACCAATATTACGGAAGCTGTAGATTGGATCTGCAGCCAAAGAAGAAACGAGAACAGCTTTGAATCTTTCAAAGCAGTCATGAACGAACTGGGAAATCCCCAGAACGATTTTTATATGGTACATGTGGCAGGCACTGACGGCAAGGGTTCAACTGTTGCCTATCTTAGAGATCTTTTTATGTCACAGGGCTTTAAAGTAGGCACACTGCAGTCACCTCATTATCTTGTCCATCAGGACCGTATCAGAGTAAACAATGTCAACATCAAAGATGAAGCATTCTTGCGCATACTCAATAAATATCTTGAATTCTTTAAAGAAAAGAAACTGGGCATGTTCGAAATGGACTACATCATCATGTGTGAGTATTTCAAAGAAGAAAAGATTGATATAGCAGTTGTGGAAGTAGGACTGGGTGGTAGACTTGATTCCACTAATGTCGTAGATAATACAAAGTTGTCAGTAATCACTACTATCGGTTATGACCATATGGATAGACTGGGTAATACCTTAGAAGAAATATGTCATGAAAAGTGCGGAATAATCAAGAAGGATTCTAAAGTTGTCATCGGTGAACTCAATGATTCATGTAAGGCAATCGTCAAAGAAACAGCTGAGTCAAGAAACAGTGAATTCTTCAAGATAAAGAAGTATAAGGAATTAAGTGAAAGGCATTTTGAATATGAAGGAAATGAATATTCAATCGAATCATTTGCCAAGTATCAGTATCACAATGCATCACTGGCTTTAGAAGCATTTGAGATTATCTCAAAGGATTATCCGTTTGTGATTGATAGAGCCAAGGCTAAAGAAGCCATAAACAAGACTGTATGGCAGGGCAGGTTTGAGATAGTTCATCATAATCCGACAATCATTCTCGATGGTGCTCACAACATCCATGGTGTAAGTGCTCTGGCAGAAAGTTATGATGCCTTAAAGGGAAGTAAACTTATTGTTTTCTCTGCCTTAAAGCGTAAAGAATATGCCAAGATGGTACTTGAACTTAAGAAGCACTGCGACAAACTGATAGTAACTTCATTCGATAATTATGAAGCCATTGAACTTGATGACCTTAAGGATGTTGAAAAGAGTTCTGACTATATGAAGACCATCAATGACAATCTTCATAAATATGACAATATTCTGATCTGTGGTTCGCTGTATTTCATATCGGAAGTTGTCACACGTATAAATGAGATTAAGGAAGTAAAAAAGACTGATTCAGCAAGAATTCTCAATATGCCTAAAGCTGATTATGACATGCTGGTAAGAGATGAATACGAAGACAAAATGAATCAGTAAAGATTACCTTTTAAATGATTATGTATTCAAAAACCCATCTGTTGATGGGTTTTGTGTTTATTTGATTTTCTTGTAATCTGCAAATGCATCTCCAACCTTGTCACCGATATTCATGTAGCTGTGGTCAGCTCCGTTGAAGATAATCGGTTTCAGCTTTCTGATGTCGATGACACCATCAGTCATGATGGATTCATCTGCAGATATTGAAACCATCTTTCCAAAGAGATGTCCGCTTTTCTCATCATAACTGATGAGTTCACATTCAATGGCGAATGGCAGTTCTTCAAAGATCGGGGCGTTGACATGTTCTGCTTTAGATACATGCCAGCCGGTCTTAAGAAGTTTATCTGGTTCATCGTTTCCTGATACCATGCCTACATAGTCGCAGGCAATTACTGTATCTATAGTTCCAGAGAAGATAGTGAAACATCTGTTTTTGAGAATGTTTTCTGTAGTCTTGTGATTATTTGAGATACAGATACCGATTTCATTGGTATCAGATATTCCTCCCCATGCTGCATTCATTGCATTGGGGATACCGTTTTCATCATATGTTCCAATGATGATGACTGGTTCCGGAAAAAAGAGTGACTTCGGTTTGAGGTCAATGCGCATTACTGAATATCTTTCTTTGATTCTTCAGACTGAGGAATCTTGTCAGCAATCTTCAGGAATACATAACCGAGGATGAAGAACAGTGCCAGTAAACCGATAGCCATGTTGATTGAACGAATTTCAAAACCGAATACTGTAAATACGCCACCAGTTGCGATGCCGACTTTCTTTACAACATAGATTACAAATGAACCTAAGAATGAAGCGCCTTTTGCGAAGATATCATAGATACCGAAGTATTCACCAGAGTTCTCATCTGGAATTATCTTTGCATAGTAAGATCTAGAAAGTGACTGGATAGAACCCTGGAAGCAGCCTACGCCGAATGCCATAACAGCAAACTGCCATAAGTACTGTAGGGTCAAAGCATACAGACATACAACCGCATATCCGACGATACATACAAGAACCAGAGTAACAGTGTCATATTTCTTTGAAAGTTTTGCGAATACCAGTGAACCGGCAAAGGCAACAACCTGAGTAAGTAACAGGAATACAACCTGACCTACAGTATTAAGTCCAAGGTCAGTACCGAGGTTGATACAGTTATCGATGATAGTACCAACGCCGTCAATGTATAAGAAGAAGGCAATTAAGAAGAACAGTACTTTCTTGTCTGATGTAGCAATTCTCTTTAATGAACGACCAATCTGCGCAAATACTTTGCCGATGGCTCCTTTTTCATCTTCGTTATAGTTGATCTGTTTGTAATATTTAAGAAGCGGAAGAGTAACGATAGCCCACCATACGGCTGTGATTGTAAAACCGATGAATCTTCCAACGAAATCTGAAAGAACTTCAAATCCCATGCCTGCACCTGGAGTAAGAATATAGGCAACAAGTGCGATAGTGAATGGAATACATGAGCCGATATAACCCCATGCATAACCATATGAACTTACAGCATCTGATCTTTCATCTGTTGTAACGTCATTCAGCATTGAATCATAGAATGTTAAAGATGCCTGATAAGCTACTTTAGCGAAGATATAGATAATAAGGAATAAAAGCCAGCTAGATGCAAAACCGTTGATGATACAGCCACCGACACCGATTGCACAGGCAGTCTGGAAGACAACTTTCTTTCTGTCTTTGTGGTCAGCGATAACACCGCATGCAGGTCCAATCAGAGCTACAATGACAGTTACGATTGAAGTAGCCAGTGCCCAGTATGCAGTAGCGTTGTCGTTAGAAATCTGTCCGGCAGCAAGCTGTTTGAACCAGATTGGAATCAATGAACAGCCCAGCATTGTGAATGCACTGTTACCTACATCGTACAGTACCCACGAGAATTCCTGAGGAGTAAGGTCTTTGAAGGTCTTAGACTCGTTCAGTTTTTTGAATAATGACTTCATAAATATTCTCCTTAATATTGTTTTAAATAAATACTTAAATATTTTAACTCAAATCAGTCCTGAATAGAGGCTTCGTATTTGAGTTCATCATCTTTGGAAAGAATCGGTATATCTTTGTAGTTTTCTTTCTGGTCAAAAGTATGTTTGAAATATGGAGGCAGTTTAACATCGTTTTCCATGAATTCTTTGAATCCTTCAAAGAGCATCGGGAAGTGTTCGACTGCTTTAAGATAGAGCTTTTCTAAGCGCATATTGGAAACTTCACATTCAGGATCAGGTTTTGCCCCCAGCATCAGGTCAACATATCCTGACTGTCCGACACTTTCAAGAAGTGAACTTACCAGTTTTCTTTTAATGAAATTTGAATCTCTGATAACCCTTAAATAGAAGACCATATCGGTAAGTGCTTTCTGAATTGTTTCTTCTGGAAACATGCTGTAGATTGATGCCACATTATGACAGCAGGATACTACAGGATTGAGTTTTGTGGACGGATAATACTTTATCGGATTGTAGCCGTCTTTTTCAATCAGGTAGCGGTCAAACTGGGCTTCCATTCTGTTGTGGCTTGGACCTGTCACTTCTTTCTTTCTTTCGATGTAGCCATGACAGTATGAATCAAGTGTGAAGTGACATAGGAATCCGGTAAGGTAGGCAAAGCAGGCTTCATAATTGTCTGACTTCTTTGCGTTTTCTTTGAAGGTTTCCATGATGTCCCTGAACTGCTGATGGTGAAGTCCATAGCCATAGGCATTGACTTCATTGGGTCTTATGCAGTTGTAGTAGTAGAGCGCATCAGGACCCTGAACACCGATGTTGAACTCATCGCGGTATTTTGTGATTATGTCCTGATACTTTTGCGGCAATGTCTTTAGAGCGTCATTACCAAAACGCCAGTGAGTGTAAGTAGTAGGCATAGGTTCTCCTTTTACTTTATATCTTTCAGATACTCCTTCATTGATCTGTTCATTTCATCACAAAATTCAGAATTGTATTTTCTGTTTAAGAATCTCTTCATATATTCTTCATACTCAAGTGGTCCGGTTTTATATGACCACATGTCTTTGAATTCTTCAGCATTAAAATCTCTGTATTCATTTTCAAATACGAGATATTTGTTTTTAACGCGTTCGGGTTTGACTCTTTCCAGCTGGTTTTCTGTTGGATAGCCGAATACTACCATTGAGGCAGGAACAATATATTCAGGAAGTTTTAAAAGTTTTGTTACTTCTTCATACTGTTCAGAGATATCTCCGATATAACATGAACCGATTCCTAAACTCCAGGCAGCAGTTACGGCATTCTGGGCAGCGATATTTGCATCAGCCAAAGCCAGATGAATATCACCAGGTCCGATCTTTCTTGGTTCGCCAACTTCTTTGAATCCAAGATACCATTTACGATAATCGGCTAAGAAAACAAGTACCATCTTTGCTTCTTTGATGAAAGGCTGATTATCACAGGTAACTGATAGTTTTTCTTTAACTTTTTCATCAGTTACATCGATGATTGAATAAAGCTGCATATTGCCGGCACTTGGTGCATTGCTGGCGGCAGTGATGATCAGATCCTTATCTTCATTTGAGATAGGTTTATCAGTAAACTGACGTACTGATTTACGGTCGATTAATTGCTGAATTACGTTATTCATATCTTAATTATAAAACAAAAGATTTGGTAAAATAATAAGGTATGGCTTTTAAGAAAATTGTTATCAGAGGTGCAAGAGTAAATAACCTCAAAAATATTGATGTGGACATCCCTAAAGATCAGCTCGTTGTATTGACGGGTCTTTCCGGTTCGGGTAAATCTTCACTGGCTTTTGACACGATTTATGCGGAAGGTCAAAGAAGATATGTTGAGTCTTTATCATCATATGCAAGACAGTTTCTGGGTGGCGTAGATAAACCAGATGTCGACCTGATTGAAGGACTTACTCCAGCTGTTGCGATTGACCAGAAGTCCACCAGCAACAACCCGCGTTCTACTGTCGGAACAATTACGGAAATCTATGATTATCTGCGTCTTTTATATGCGAGATGCGGTACAGCATACTGTCCTGAACACAATATTCCGATTGTCTCTTCAACCATTACTTCAATGGTCAACAGAGTCATGGAATATCCAGATGAGTCAAGACTTGAGATATTGGCAAATGTTGTAGAAAACCGTAAAGGTACATTCAAGGATTATTTTGAAGAACTTAAGAAAGATGGATATCTGCGTCTTTATGTTGACGGGGAAATGATGGATATTGAATCAGTTCCTGAACTTGACAAGAATAAACGTCACAATATCTCGGTTGTGATTGACCGTATAAAGAAAAAAGAAGGCATTGAGACAAGACTCACTGACTCTATTGAGCTGGCTTTAAAACTGACTGATGGAACCTGCATCATCAAAAACGGAAACAGTGAAGAACTGCTCTCTTCAAGAAACAGCTGTCCAATCTGCGGCTTTACTGTGCCTAAACTTGAGCCAAGACTTTTCTCATTCAACTCTCCACTTGGTGCCTGCGACTGCTGCAAGGGATTGGGCGTAACGATGAGCGTTGATATGGATCAGCTTATTACTGACTATGACAAATCAATTGAAGAAGGTGCCATCCGTTACTACAAAAATATGGTAGGTACTTCCAATATTGAATGGCAGAATTTTGAAGCTTTATTGAAACACTACAATATCTCAATCAGTAAACCATTAAAGGATTTCACAAAGAAGGAAATGAATCTGATCCTTTACGGTTCAGATGAAGAAATAGATTATCGTATTGTTTCAACTTCCGGTACGAAGTATGAAAAACATGGTTTCATTGAAGGCGTAAAATCGCTTATTGAAAGAAGATTCGTTGAGACCAACAGCAAGTTTGGTAAGGAGTACTATGGTTCATATATGGCTGAGGCCATCTGTGAAAAATGTCATGGGGCAAGACTCAATGACAAGGTTTTATCTATCCGTGTAGGGGAACTCAACATTAATGAATTCACCAACCTTTCAATTGAAAAGGCCTATGAATATATAAATAACCTGAAGATGTCTGATATGCAGATGGATATCGCAAGACTCTTATTGAACGAACTGAAGTCAAGGCTGAAGTTTCTGGTTGATGTCGGACTTGATTATCTGACTTTATCACGTACTGCTGGAACACTTTCGGGTGGCGAAGCACAGCGTATCAGACTGGCTACCCAGATTGGTTCGGCTTTGTCGGGTGTTATCTACGTTCTGGATGAACCATCTATCGGTTTACATCAGAAGGACAACGCCAAACTCATCACCACTCTTAAAAAGATGAGAGATCTTGGAAATACGATTATCGTTGTTGAACATGATGAAGATACAATGCTGGAAAGTGACTATCTGATCGATATCGGTCCTGGGGCTGGCAAAGATGGCGGCGAAGTTGTGGCTGCCGGAACACCTATAGAAGTCATGAAGAATGAAAAGTCCATTACCGGACAGTATCTTTCACATAAGAAATACATTCCTGTTCCAGATACAAGAAGAAAAGGAAACGGTAAGTTCCTTGAAGTTATCGGGGCAAAGGAAAACAATCTAAAGAATATCGATGTTAAATTCCCTTTAGGCAAACTTATCTGTGTTACCGGCGTATCCGGTTCAGGAAAGTCAACACTGGTCAATGAAATACTGACTAAGGGAGTTCTTAAATCACTTGACAGAGTAAAGATAAAACCTGGTGAACACAAAGAGATTAAAGGTTTAAAGAATATTGACAAGGTCATCTCCATCACTCAGGATCCGATTGGACGTACTCCAAGAAGTAATCCTGCTACCTATACCGGCGTATTTGATGACATCAGGGATCTTTATGCCCGTACTCCTGATGCGATTGAAAGAGGCTATGACAAATCAAGATTCTCATTCAACGTTCAGGGAGGAAGATGTGAAGCCTGTCAGGGTGATGGTGTTAAAAAGATTTCAATGCTCTTTGTTGCGGATGTCTTTGTAGAATGTGAAGAATGTCATGGAAGAAGATACAACAGAGAAACACTGGAAGTAAAATACCGTGACAAAAACATCTATGACATACTGAAGATGCCGGTAAAAGAAGCACTGGAATTCTTCCAGAATCATCCAAAGATCAAGGACAAACTGCAGACTCTATATGATGTGGGTCTAGGTTATATTGAACTTGGACAGAATGCGGTAACTTTATCCGGCGGTGAAGCACAGCGAGTAAAACTGGCCAGTGAGTTACAGAAGAAACCTACTGGAAAGACGCTCTTTGTACTGGATGAACCGACTACCGGTTTACATATGGATGATGTCAGAAAGCTGATTATGATTCTAAACAGAATCGTCGACAACGGTGATACTGTGCTGGTTATTGAACACAATCTCGATGTGATAAAATCAGCAGATTATATAATTGATTTAGGACCGGATGGCGGTGATAAAGGCGGTACTGTAGTAGCATGCGGTACTCCTGAAGAAGTAGCAGAAGTAAAAGAAAGTTATACCGGTCAATATCTTAAAAAGATATTAGGAGCTAAATATGGCAATTGAGAATGAGACTTTAAATAAACGTGTCTATGTCAGAGAACTGAAGGATGCCCTGAAACTGAAGCAGATTACAGGTGATGGCTATTCACTTGACAGATGGATTATTGCACCTGATGTCAATAGACCCGGCTTAGAGCTTACAGGCAACTATGTGAATACTGACCTTAAACGTATTGAAATCATCGGAAACAAAGAAACAGCATACATTAAAACACTTGATGAATACACACAGCGTGAAAGATTCAACTATATCACTGATGAATTCACTCCATGTATCATCATCACATCCAAGGACGGCTGTCCTGAAATACTGAAGGATGTTGCCAGTGAAAAAAACTTCCCTGTCTTTATCTATGATGGACCAACATGGCAGTGTGTAGTAGAAGCCATCGATATTCTTTCTGACAAGATGGCTCCAACCGATTCAATACATGGCGTCATGATGAACATCTATGGTATCGGTGTACTTATAACCGGAAGAAGCGGCATCGGTAAATCAGAGCTTGCACTGGATCTGATCAAGAAGGGTCATATCCTGGTTGCGGATGATGTTGTTGATGTGATCAACCTGCATAATGAAATCTATGGACAGGCTCCTGAAGTACTTAAGGGAATGCTTGAAATAAGAGGCCTTGGTGTAGTTGACGTAGAACTTCTTTTTGGTGGAGAAGTACTGCTTGACCGCAGTGAACTTTCACTTGTGATCAATCTTGAAAAGTTTGAAGATACTGACTTCAACCGTGTTGAAGGTGTTGACCAGACTATTGATATTCTTGGAAAACAGATTCCGTGGATTCAGATCCCAGTATCTGAAGGACGTCCATTAAGTGCCATCATCGAAGCTTCTGTAACCAACTATATCTTGAAGAAAAAAGGAATCAATACAACAGAGATATTCAAACAGAATATCTTAAAAGAAATAGAAAAGAACAGGAGTAAGAAGTAATGAAATTTTTCCCTAGTGCAAAAGTATTTCTGGAAATAGGCAGTGTTCAGATCAGATGGTATGCCGTACTGATTCTGTGCGGTATTGTGGTTGCCTATGCTTTCAGTAAATACGATATGAAGAAAACCAGATACATGGACAGCGATGACTATCTGGATGACCTGATTTTCGCAATATTATGGACCGGTATTCTGGGTGCAAGACTCTGGTACTGTGCATTCTTTGATTTGGAATATTATCTGTCTAATCCATTAGCAATTCTTAGAATCTATGATGGGGGACTGGCTATTCAGGGAGGACTGATATTCGGTCTGGTTACAGCAATCATAGTTACAAAGAAAAGAAAGACCTCATTCCTTAAGACTTTGGACTGCGTTATGCCTAATGTACTGATTGCTCAGGCTTTCGGAAGATGGGGCAACTATGTCAATCAGGAATGCCATGGTCCGGCAGTAGATGAGTCTTACTTTGATGGAATTCTTTCTTTCATCAAGGAAGGCATGCATATCGGAAACAGTTACTATATGCCTATGTTCTTTTTCGAGTCATCACTTTGTGTTCTTGGCTTTGTAATCATCAGACTGATTCTGAAGAAATATCAGAAAAAACGTGGTGAACTGTTCTACAGTTACTTCATGTGGTATGGAATCGTCAGACTTTATATTGAGTCATTAAGAACCGATTCATTGATGATCGGAAGCTTCAAAGTTGCTCAGTTAATTTCCATTATCTTTATCGTCTTTGGAATTCTGGGCTATGTCGGAGCACTGGAAAAGCTTATTCCTTCAAAGGGTAAGAAACCAGTTGTCATCTTCGACTTTGACGGTACACTGATTGACACCGATCCCGGTATCCTGCTTTCATATGAACACTGTTTTGAAGTATTTGGAAGACCTGCAGATTTGTCTGAAGACTGGAAGAACGAAGTTCTTGGACCGGCATTAAGAGAAATCTTCCCTAAATACTGGCCTGATCACCCATACGAAGAAGTTTATAAGGTATACGAAGAATATCAGAGTTCAATTCTCGATAAGATTGAACCTATCAAAAACTGTGAACTGGTACTTAAGACACTGCATGAAGAAGGATATTCTGTAGGTATTGTATCTACCCGTATCAAGGAAGGCATTGAAACACGTCTTGAGAAATTTGGTCTAAGCGAATATGTTGATGACATCTTTGGCCTTCATGAAGTTGTTAATCTCAAACCGGATCCTGAAGCAGTATTCGGCATAATCAAGAACAACAAGTGGTTTAGAGATGATGTTATCTATGTCGGTGACAATATTGCCGACATGGAATGTGGCAACAATTATGGTGCCTATACTGTCGGATATATTCAGCGTCCAAGTAAGGAAGAGGGCTTAAGAAATTCATGTGCCAATGAATGTATAACTGACCTTAAAGAAATACTTAATATTGTAAATAAAGATATTTATTTCACATACAACAATAAGTAGTAAAATTAACAAGGAAAATCGGAGGAAATATTATGAATACAAAACCTGTAGTATTAATCGTAATGGACGGCGTTGGCGAAAGAGAATCTGATTTCGGCAATGCGGTAAAAAATGCCTATACACCAACACTTGATGAACTTAAGGCTACCTGCCCATGGACTACCATTAAGGCTCATGGAACTGCAGTAGGTTTACCATCTGATGAAGATATGGGTAACTCAGAAGTAGGCCACAACGCAATCGGCTGTGGTCAGGTATATTCTCAGGGTGCAAAGCTTGTAAACGAATCAATCGAATCTGGTGCTATCTTTGAATCAGACACCTGGAAGAAACTGGTAGAAAATGCCAAGGGACATACTTTCCACTTTATTGGTCTGTTGTCTGATGGCAACGTACATTCAAACATCTCTCATCTTAAGGCTATGATTACTGAACTTAAGAAGGAAGGCGTAAAGAGTGTAAGACTTCATGTATTACTTGACGGCAGAGATGTACCTGAAGGATCATCTGTAAACTTCGTTAAAGATATCGAAGCTCATATGGCTGAACTTAACGGTGCTGACTTTGACGCAAGAATCGCTTCTGGCGGTGGCAGAATGTATATCACTATGGACAGATATGAAGCTGACTGGACAATGGTAGAACGTGGCTGGAATGCTCATGTGCATGGAATCGGAAGAAAGTTCAACAGTGCTTTAGAAGCAATTGAAACTTATCAGAAAGAAGAAAACGCAACTGACCAGCTGATGCATGAATTTGTCATCTGTGATAACGGTCAGCCAGTAGGTCAGATCAAAGACCATGACTCAGTTGTATATTTCAACTTCAGAGGCGACAGAGCCCTTGAAATCTCTAAGGCATTCGATGAAGGTGCTGAATTCAATAAATTCGACAGAGGTGCTAAACCTGATGTTATGTACGCAGGCATGCTGCAGTATGATGCTGACCTGAAGATTCCCAACATGTATCTTGCGAACCCTCCAAAGATTGAAAATACAATGTCTGAATACTTTGTTAAGTACGGCGTTAAGACATATGCTGTATCTGAAACTCAGAAGTTCGGTCATGTAACATATTTCTGGAATGGAAACAGAAGTGAAAAGTTCTCTGATGAACTTGAAACATGGGTAGAAATTCCATCAGATGTAATTCCGTTTGATCAGCGTCCTTGGATGAAGTCAGCTGAAGCTACTGATGCCCTGATTGAAGCTATTGAATCAGGTGAATATCAGTTCTTAAGATGCAATTATCCAAATGGCGACATGGTTGGTCATACTGGTTCATATGAATCTACAATCATCGGTGTTGAATCTGTCGATATCGCATTAAAGAGAGTTAAAGAAGCATGTGATAAAGTCGGAGCAATCATGCTGATTACTGCTGACCATGGCAATGCTGATGAAATGTATGACAAGAGAAAGAAAGACACTGATCCTATCAAACCTAAAACTTCTCATACACTTTCCAAAGTTCCATTCATCTTCTACAACTGTGATGTTGAAATCAAGGATGGTGAATTCGGACTTTCAAACATTGCTGCAACTGTCTTCAAACTTTTAGGTCTTGAAGTTCCTGCAATGTGGGATGAAGCTATCATCAAATAATTAACTCTTAAACCTGTCATACGACAGGTTTTTGTATGCTTTATAATATTTGTATGAAGAGTTTTCTTTCGGCATTTATTATTACTTTCTGTATTATGGTCCTTTTGTTTTTTGGATTCTTTTACAGCAGCACTTTTGAACTTGTTGAATACTGTAAGGAAAGCGGTTTGTCTTTATCGGAAGCACTGACAGGAGAAGATGATTATGAAGACTACAGTTCCGGTCATTACTATGAACTTCTTGATGAAAACGAAAAGTATGTCTACCGCAAGATAGATGAAGCACATAACGAATCAAGAACTACAGTATCATTCAGCACTGATGAAGGAGTTGAAACCGAGAGAATTTCTCATGTCTTCATGGCATATCTCAATGATCATCCGGGTGTCTTTAACTACAGTCCCTACATCAAGCATACGGTAACCAATTTCGGCAATCTCAATCACTGTTTCGTTACTTCAGAAAAATCCGATGAGATAGTCAGTGAATCTGATATTAAACATAAGGTAGAAGAACTTACAAAGAATATAGACATAAACATGGATGAAGAAGACATCATTCTTGAAGTAAACAACCTGATCTGTGAAAACTTCAGTTACGATACCAGGGCGAGATTCTCTGGCGATATCAGAAGTATGACTCTGGAGAATACCGGGGTCTGTATCGGATATTCGCAGCTGTTTAAGTTATGTATGGACTATCTGGGCATTGACTGTGTGATAATAAACGGGACATCCGTTATTGAAGAAGAGGAACGCGGTCATTCCTGGAATGCCGTAAATATTGATGATGAGTGGAAATATATCGATGTAACATGGTCCGATCAGGAAAAGGCCGGTTACATCAACTATGACTTCTTTCTAAGGAGTGAGGATGATTTCCCAAACCACAAGCCAAATGATGAATTTGACATGAATTTCTTAAGGTGAACAATGATTGACAGATTTAAAGAAGAATATTCATTTCTATCCAATTTCTATAAGGCTCCAATAGTCTATAAAGGAATAAGCTATCAGAATAATGAGGCTGCATTCCAGGCTCAGAAATGTATTGATGAATCTGAAAAAGAACAGTTCTCTTTAATAAACAATCCGGTTATTGCCAAAAGAATGGGAAGAAAAGTTAAACTGAGAAGTGACTGGGAAAGTGTTAAAGTAGATATCATGTTAGATATAGTCAGATGTAAATTTGACTCTCATCCTGAACTTAAAAAGAAACTGCTTGAAACAGGTGATGAGATACTGGTTGAAGGCAATAACTGGAATGATACATTCTGGGGAGTAAGTCTTAAAACCGGAAAAGGAAGAAATGTTCTCGGTAACATTCTGATGAAACAAAGAGAAGCATATAAAGAAGAAGGAAACAAAGAAGTATGAAAGTATTGCTGTTAGGTGACAACCACGAACGATGTAAAAATTATGAAGATCTTTTAAATAAACTCAATGTAGATTATGAACTGAAACTCGAAGGTGATTTTTCTGAGTGCACTCATCTTCTTATACCGGGAGGCATCGATGTTGATCCGGCATATTATGGGGAAGAAAAAGACCCAACAGTCAACATGATCGACAGACCATTTGATGAGTTACAGATGAAGGCGGTTGACTGGTTTGTGAAAAACAAAAGACCGATCCTGGGAATATGCCGAGGCCATCAGCTTCTGAATGTCTATTTCGGCGGATCTCTTATTCAGGATATAAAGACGGGAATGAAGCATACTCTTCCTGAATATAAAAACATCTATCACGGCATCACCAACAATGAAGGGTTCATGAAGGAACTGTATGGGGAAAACTGTAAAGTAAATTCCACCCATCATCAGGCTATCAAAAAACTTGGAGAAGGACTAAAACCGATTTCCTTTGCAGAAGATGGAATTATCGAAGCCTGTGTACATGAAACATTGCCTGTAATTATGGTTCAGTTCCATCCGGAAAGAATGGCTCTGGGTCTTGTTGAAGAAGAAACTGCAGACGGTACACCGATATTTGATTATTTCTTCAACATGAAATAATTCAAAGTGGGAATGTTATAATAATTGTGTAGTGTTGCAAACGAAAAGGTCAGGGGCTAGCCTGACCTTTTCTTTACCCTTTGACAAAAATTTGTGAAGCAGTCTGAAAAGATAACCCTCTTTTCCGGGGAGGAAAAACTTACTTCCTGATGTTAGTGTATAACACAAGCAGCACGGCTATAATCTGTAGCGCTGCAATAATCAGATAGATCATTTTTTCCTTTCTTGCCAAAGGGCGGACGATGACAGTTAGTATACATAGCTGTATCCTCCTGTCTCATATTTGTACGGAAAATATGAAATTCCTGAAAAAATCTTAAAAAAATTCTAAATTATATAAAAAATAAGCTCTGTAGAGCTTATATCTTTATTTTTTTAATCTGGGAAGGAAGTTCCTTCTTAACAGTTTTAGCCAATGCGGTTTTTACTGAAGGATCTTTCCTGTAGTTCTTTCTGAAATCAGAGATGAACATCAGTCCAAGCAATATGGCTGGCAGATGAATTTTATTTGATACAGAAGAGATGTACTCTTTCTTTTCGTTCATCGCTGCAGTCTTTTCTTTTATGGATGCAAGAGCTTCAAACTGTGCTCTGGTATTCTTTGAAAGTTTACCAAGCTGTGCCAGTAATATTATCAGAACTATTACCAGTGCACTTATGGAAGCAGTGTAGGCAATTTTAATAATGTTTTCCATGACTGAATTATATCACTTTACTATTCTTTCTTTAGTGATATCACCAATATAAGAAGCTTCTTTTCCCTTGGTAAGTTCAAGAATCTTTGTGAGTTTATCTTTATTGTCCAAAGCGAAATTGAATGTTACTTCTTCGCCATATTCTTTATTGATGAGAATTGTCTCTTTTGACATGAAATATTCTAGGCGGTTTGCCGTTTCATAATTTACTGAAAGCGTATATGAAGGATAACTTACTTCTTCAGCCAGTATAGCTTCATCAAGTGTTTCAATTACCGCGTTGGAGTAGGCTCTTGTAAGTCCGCCTGTACCAAGCTTTATGCCGCCGAAATATCTGACAACAAGAGCACAGGTTTCATTAAGTCCGTTTTTTTCCAAGACATTGAGAATAGGTCTGCCGGCAGTTCCTGAAGGTTCGCCGTCATCACTTGAACGCTTGATGTCATTCAGGATCATTGCTGAACAGACATGTGAACAATCGTGATACTTTTTACGTATTTCTGTCAAGTAATTTCGGTATTCTTCTTCACTTTTTATACGTTTTATGAAACAAATGAAAACGGATTTTTCAATTGTTAAAGAATGTGTTATTTCTTCCTTTACATACATAAATTTATTATATAGTTTTGTGCTAAAATACATAAGTCTTTAGGAGATGTATATGGCAAAAGATTTAGAAGATTTACTGAAAGAACTTAAACAGGCTGAAAAGGAATACCAGGAGAAGATGGAAAAATACGGATTCCTTGACGATAAGAAAGAAGAGAATAAAAAAAGATGAGAAACGTAGGAACTGTTTCAAGAGGTATCAGATGTCCGATTATCAGAGAAAACGATAATCTGGCAAAGATTGTAGTTGACTCGGTACTTGAAGCTGGAAGAACAGATGGCTTTGTCTTAAGAGACAGAGATGTAATTGCGATTACTGAATCCGTAGTTGCAAGAGCCCAGGGAAACTATGCGACTATTGATGACATCGCAGCTGATGTGAAAGAGAAATTCGGCAATAAGACAGTTGGGCTCATCTTCCCGATAACTTCAAGAAACAGATTTTCTGTCTGTCTTAAAGGCATTGCCAGAGGTTTAAAGAAGATAGTGCTGATGCTGTCATATCCATCAGATGAAGTAGGAAATGCACTATTTGACTATGACCTGCTTGATGAAAAAGGAGTCAATCCTTATTCTGATGTACTTTCGCTTAAGAAGTACCGTGAACTTTTCGGTTATGAGAAGCATGAGTTCACCGGTGTTGATTATGTTGAATACTATCAGTCATTGATCGAAGGTGAAGGCTGTGAGTGCGAGATTATCTTCGCAAACAATGCCAAAGCAATACTGGAATATACAAAGGATGTTATCTATGCAGATATCCATACAAGATTCAGAACCAGAAGAACACTTGAAAAGAATGGTGCTGAAACCATCTATGGAATTGACGAGATCTTAAATAAACCAGTAAATAATTCCGGCTACAACAGCAGATATGGTCTGCTTGGTTCAAATAAGGCAGATGAAAACAGAATCAAACTGTTCCCTGAACATGGCCAGGAACTTGTTGAAGATATTCAGGTTAAGCTGTTTGAAAAAACCGGCAAACATGTAGAAGTAATGGTATATGGCGATGGAGCGTTCAAGGATCCAAGAGGAAAGATCTGGGAACTTGCTGATCCGATTGTTTCACCATTCTTTACTGGCGGACTTGTAGGTACACCTAATGAAGTCAAAATAAAATATCTTGCCGACTCAACATTTGCTGATCTTGAAGGAGACGCCTTAAAGAAAGCAATTACTTCAAGCATCAAGGAAAAAGACAGCAATCTAAAAGGTAAGATGATTTCTGAAGGAACTACCCCAAGACAGCTTACTGACCTGATTGGTTCACTATGTGACCTGACCAGCGGTTCAGGAGATAAGGGAACACCTATCGTACTGGTACAGGGTTACTTCGATAATATGACTAATGACTAACTCACCAAAAGGTGAGTTTTCATTTTTGTAATTATTTTTATATATCTTAAATTCTTTATTATCTGGTTATGTTGGTTGCAAACATTTATGAAATTGCTGTTTTGCTACTCTTAATTATTTTGTTATCCTTACCAGGTATTGTTCTAAACCGTTTTCCCCCTGATTAAAAGTTTAAAGCATTATGTGTATACAAATAGACCAATAATGGGTATTATGATATCCATAATAATGTATATAAATACACACATTATTTTTAGAAGAGCGTGAAATATGGAAAACATGAAAAAGACTTTCTCAAGAATAGGAATTGCCTATACGGCCTATCTTTTGACTTCGGAAGTGCTGTCTTTTATTATTGACCGTACTGCAAGTGCAATTGGAATCATAACTTACGATTCAAGATATATTCTGTTGGTTTCAGTAGTATGCAACTATCTTGTTGGTTTACCTGTTCTTTATCTGCATTTAAGAAGGCTTGATACAGAAGAAAAAGAAAAAGGGAGAATTACTGCGGGAAGTTTTATTAAGTTCTTTGTGATTGCGGAAGGACTTGGCTTTTTTATAAATATACTGAGCAATATTTTTGCCGGTGTTATTTCTGACTGGACAGCAGTCAATCCGATTGCAGACATAGTTGAGCTGAATGCTGTTACTGTGATTGCAACTGTTATGCTGGCACCAGTATTTGAAGAACTGATGTTCAGAAAGATGCTGATAGATAGAACTGTTCAGTATGGGGAAAAGACTGCAATGATTGTATCCGGTCTGATGTTCGGGCTGTTCCATACCAACTTCTATCAGATGCTTTATGCCTTTGCGATTGGTATGATACTGGCATATATCTATATCAGAACCAGAGATATCAGATATTCTATTGGTTTACATGCACTGTTCAATTTTTTTGGAGGAATTGTTCCACTTATTGTCAGCAGAAACTATAGTGATGATTTGGTTGCGATTGCACCGGTAACAGAAGAGAAAATGACAATGTATCTGACGATGCTTATTCCTGTTCTGCTTTTCATTGTTTTTGAGGCTATTATGTCGGTATGTGGAATTGTGCTTGCTGTAAGAGGTGTTAAAAAGATGAAATTTGACACTGAAAAAGAAGAAACAGGTATTAAAAATGCCTGCAGGAATACAGGCATGATTATATATGTGATTTCCAGTATCGTTTTTACTGTTCTTACATTTATTTAAAGAATGATACCTTTGGTCGGATTGAAGATAGTTACATATCCTTCAAGGGTCTGAGCTTTTTTGGTTAGATAATCAGATTCATTTGAGACAAAGATACGGGCTTTTGCTTTACCGTTTTTTGCTTCCTGAATCAGATTGGCTCCTGCTGAATTGCCATCCATCATGACTACAACTGAAGGCCTTCTTTCGAAGATTTCATAGTTGAATGATTTGTAGATACCCATGCCAAGTGATTCGGTAGAAACACGGATATTGACTTTTGACTTGAGCAGTTTAGCATTCTGTTCTTCACTGATGGCACCTGGAACAATCGCAAAGATATCGAAACTTCTGTTGTTCTGTACGAGGTATTTTTCATATCCTTCAAGTTTGTGGCCGATAACGAAGAAATACTTTTCTGGATCAAGTTCATTGAGCAGTTTATTAATGAAGTTCTTGCTTTGAGTCTGCATTCTGGTTTTGCGGGTATCACTGTTGAATGAACCGCCTCCAATAACGATTGGAGTCTTATCCCATGGCAGTTCTTTGATCTGATTTTTCAGTGATTCTCTGGCATCGATACTGTTTGTGACATCGAGTACCAGTTCATTTGAATTCTTGCGGTTCTTTTTTACTTCAGCTACGAAGGCTTTTTCAATTGATCTGCCATTGAGGAATTCTTTGAATGATTCTGATTTGGTTATAAAGGCTTTCTTGGTGAAGGCAATAATGTTTTCTTCAGTTTTGATTACCTTTCTCATTTCCGGTTCAGTAAGTCCAAGAAGGTTAATAAGAGCCAGCTGTTCATCCATGGAGTCTGTTCCATAGATGCCGCAGCCGTCAGTTCCTTGCAGACAGTGAACACCATGTTTCAGATATTCTCTGAACGGATGTTTGGTTATATCAATCAGGTTGTTGAGTCTGACGTTTGAGGTTATCTGGAATTCCAGAGCAACATGGTTTTCCTTGATCAGATCTAGAAGCTGTTTTCCGGCTTTTGACTTTAATGACGGTACAGCAAGTCCGTGCCCAAGTCTGAAAATAGGAAGCTTCTGTCCTGGGGCAAGTGACTCTTTTACACACTTGATGGAATTGGAGACATTGTCAAGAAGGGAATCATTTTCTCCGGCATGGATTCTGATGGTGAAAGATGGATCATCCTTCGCGATAGCAACCAGTTCTTTGATTACCGGTCTAAGTTCATTGATGTCGTTTATTTCTTCTCCGACTATATCACAGCCTCTGACATATGGATCTTTGGAAACGGTCTTAAGTATATCAAGGCAGTCTCTTAAATAGTTGGCAGGAGTTGTATTTGTCTTTACAAGAGTAAGCGGTATTCTTCTTAGCGCTGCCAGAAGTCTGATACGTACACCTGTTTCTTCTTCAACATAAGGCATGATGTGATGCATCTGCTTAAGTTCAAGTGCTGCAGCTTCAGGTGATTTGACCAGATTGGTATCGGCTATCTCAACATATTCAATTCCCTGTTTCTGATACTGTCTGGCAACCCATAACATTTCATCTTCAAAAAGAGTGTTCTTTCTGTAGATGGGGTGTTTTGTATCTTCCAACATTTTATTAAGACGTTTAAGAACATCTTTATGTGGTATCTTTTCAACGTTTTTAAGTTCTATCAGTTTTTCTGATTCTGTGCCTTTGGTAAAGACATAACGGTAAAGATAGAGTTTTTCAAGATTGGTGAATACAGCCTGGCCATCTTTAAGAATGGTAAGTGAGTTTCTTACCTGGTTGAGATTATAGTCGGCGTTTTCAATATTGTTAAGAATCAGGTCAGCGAAATTGATGAAAGTATTGTCATCAATAGCTCTATCGAGTTTCTTTCCCTGAAGTGGAGAATCTTTAAAATCTTTCGCGACATTCTTACGTTTCTTTTCCAGTTCATTAAACTGAGCTTTAGTCAGTTTGAGACCTAGTTTCTTTACATAATAATATGGATATCTGAGCTGTCTTTTAATACCCAGAGCAACCAGTGCTGATGGATAGATGTTGCCGTTCATATGAGTGTGCAGATCGGTCTTGAACTTGCAGCCATATGGCAGATAAGTCTTTACCAGTGTCTGAGAGACAGAAAGCTTATAGTCCTTGGTCTGAGTCATCAGAACTTTGGATATCGCAGGAATCAGACAGCGTTTTTCAATTGTTCCATCAGGATAGATGTTGGCAATCTTTCTTCCGTTGAGTCTGAAGATATATACTTCATCGTTTCGGGTAGTTAAAAAGCAGGGAATCCTGCCTCTTATTATTTTCTTTTTGTCAGCATTAAAAGATACCTTTGTGTTGGTAATCTTTGCCAGATTTGTAATCAGATTTCCGGTATGTACAAAAGGCGTGCTGATGACATAGGAAAGATAACCCTGATTATTGTTTTTATATAAGTCAACTCGAATATCTGACTCTTTGTCTAAAAAGAAAGTATTGAAGTATTCCATATATTGTTTTTTATTATACTAGAAGTTTAAATAAAGTAAACAAATATATGCTAAAAGAGTGATAAATTATTGCACTTTGTGGACTAATCACTTGACAATAGAAGTGCTATAATAACATTGGTCAAAAATTGGAGGAAAATAAATGTCTAAAAAGATCGTTACAGATTTAAATGTTGCAGGCAAGAAGGTCATTGTACGTGTTGACTTTAACGTGCCTCATAAAGGTGATGTGATTACTGATGACAACAGAATCGTTGCTGCATTACCTACTATCAAGTATTTAATTGAAAACAAGGCTAAGGTTGTTCTTCTTTCTCACTTAGGCAAGATTGACTATAAGAAAGAACCAGAAGAAATCGAAGCTGCTAAGAAAAAGAATGATATGGCAATCGTTGCCAAGAAGTTACAGGAATATCTTCCTGATTCAAAAGTTACATTCGTAAATGCTACTAGAGGCGAAGAACTTGAAAAGGCAGTTGCTGAATGTAAAGAAGGCGATGTTGTATTAATGCAGAATACCCGTTATGAAAAGGGTGAATCAAAGAATGATGCAGAACTTGGTGCTTATTGGGCATCACTTGGTGACTTATATGTATCTGATGCATTCGGTTCAGTTCATAGAGCTCACTCTTCAACAGTTGGTATTCCTTCACACTTACCATCAGCTGCTGGTTTCTTAATCGAAAAAGAACTTAAGTTCTTAGGCGATGCTGTTGAAAATCCAGTAAGACCATTTGTTGGTATCTTAGGTGGAGCTAAAGTTGCTGATAAGTTAAAGGTTATCGATAACCTTATTGAAAAGTGCGATACATTAATCATCGGTGGTGGTATGGCTTATACATTCATGGCTGCTGAAGGAAAAAAAGTTGGAAATTCTCTATTAGAAGAGGATTACATCGAATATGCTAAAGATATGGTTAAAAAAGCAGAAGAAAAAGGTGTTAAATTATTAATTCCAGCTGATAACGTTTGTGCTGATGCATTCTCCAACGACGCTAATACCAAGGTTGTGGCTAAGGACCAAGACATTGAAGACGGCTGGGAAGGTCTTGACATCGGACCTAAATCACAAGAAGTTTTCTGTGATGCTTTAAAAGATGCTAAAACAGTTGTTTGGAACGGACCTATG
>DCHD01000039.1 GCA_002315565.1 Solobacterium sp. UBA1761
CACGAAACTGTCTAAAGACTTTATAGAAAAAGTGGCATTTTCAGCCACTTTTTGACATTATTTGTCAGTTTTAATACATTCCGCCCATCTGAGGTACTGCAGGTTCTTTTTCTTTAATTTCGCCTACAGCAGCTTCAGTAGTAATCAATAATCCGGATATTGATGCAGCGTTAAGTACAGCAGACCTTGTAACTTTACATGGATCGACAATGCCGTCTTTGAACATATCTTTCCATTCGCCGTTCTTGGCGTCAAAACCGATGTTGGCTTTTTCTGATAGTTGTTTCTTAACGATTTCGTTTCCTTTGAATCCAGAGTTTTCCGCAATCTGATAAAGAGGCTGTTTAAGTGCTTCAAGAACAATCTCAATACCCTTTTCAATATCTTTGTTAGTATCCTTTAAAGAATCCTTAAGTTCATTGTAGATAGCACATAATGCTGCACCACCACCTTCAACGATACCTTCTTCTACTGCTGCTTTGGTTGCGTTAAGGGCATCTTCAATTCTCAGTTTCTTTTCTTTCAGTTCAGATTCGGTTGTAGCACCAACTTTGATTACCGCTACGCCATCTGCCAGTTTAGCAAGTCTTTCCTGAAGTTTTTCTTTATCGTATGTATTCTTTGCTTTTTCAATCTGTGACTTGATTTCAGCAATTCTTTCATCAAGTTCAACTCTTGAACCGGCGCCTTCAACAATAGTTGTATGTTCTTTTTCAACCAGTACCTTCTTGCATGTACCAAGGTCATCCATCTCAATATCCTTTAACTGCATGCCCAAGTCTTTAGAATAGAACTTCGCGCCGGTAAGTACTGCAATATCTTCAAGGCTTGCTTTCTGGTTATCACCGAAGCCTGGAGCCTTGGTTGCAACTACATTGAATGTACCTCTTAACTTATTTACTACCAGTGTACTTACAACTTCATTTTCAATGTCGTCAGCAATAATCAGTAAACTTCTGTTCTGTTTTACAATCTGTTCAAGAATTGGCAATAACTCCTGTACAGTATTGACCTTGCAGTCAGTAACCATAATCAGTGGGCTTTCCATTTCCGCAGTCATCTTTTCTCTGTCTGATACCATGTATGGAGAAATATAACCCTTGTCATATCTTAAACCTTCAGTAACTTCCAAAGATGTATCGAAACCTTTAGATTCATCGACATTGATGACACCATTCTTGCCAACCTTTTCCATAGCTTTGGAGATGATATCGCCAATCTCTTTTGAGCCGCTCGAGATAGAGGCAACAGAAGCAATATCAGCAGTGCTTTCTACCTTGTGAGCCTTTTGAAGTAATCTTTCAGCCACTTTCTTGCTGGCCTTTTCAATACCTTCTCTTAACAGTACAGGATTAGCACCTTCTTCAACTTCCTTATAGCCTCTATGAATCATTTCCTGAGCCAGTACAGTAGCAGTAGTAGTACCATCACCTGCTGTATCGTTTGTATTGTTTGCTACTTCATAGAGAAGTTTTGCACCCATATTCTCATATGAGTCTTCAAGTTCTATTTCCTTGGCGATAGTAACGCCATCATTGACAATCTGAGGTGAACCGAAACCTCTGTCCAGCACAACATTTCTGCCCTTTGGACCAAGTGTAACCTTAACTGCATCAGCTAAAGTATCTACACCTTTTAATACGGACTCTCTTGCTTCCTTACCGTATTTAACTGTTTTTGCCATAAATAAACTACCTCCTAATCAACAATTGCCAGAATATCCTCTGCCTTAATCAGAATATATTCTTCATCCTGATCTTTAACTTCTGTTCCTGAATATTTCTTGTACATTACTTTGTCACCAACTTTAAGCGGCATTTCATATACGTGATCATTGATTTTGACTTCTTTGCATTCAGAGACAGCAACTACTCTTGCATACTCTTCGTCTTTTTCCTTCTGCGTAATAATTATTCCGCTGGAAGTTTCATTTGAAGCCTTCTCTTTCTTCAGTAACACGTTGTTATACAATGGTTTAATCATCACACATACCTCCTTTAAAACCACAACTTAATTATAGTTCTTATTAGCACTCAGTCAATAGAAGTGCTAAAGATTGGCACTAACTTATCACTTATAAATTTAACTCTCTATTGATCTGTTCCGGTGTCATTACAAATGATTTTGCATTTTTGAAGTCTTCTGCATTTCTGGTGATAATAAAGTCCACCATCATTCTGCATGCTGTTTCATCCATTATGGCATCCTCATAATCCTTAACTGTTGAAATAAGTGCCTTCCTGCAGTCTTCAGGCGTAGTATCAACTATGTCAAAAATACTGAACAGATTTTTCAGTATTTCTCTTGTCTTTTCATCACTATGAGTTTCCTTGTGTACAAGATAATAAATATCAGCAACAGATTTGCTGCTGATATAGGCATTGATACTCATTTTCGCCGCCAGAAGAAAAATCTTCTGACTTGCTATATTAAAGGGCTCTCTGTCTGTAAGAACATCAATAATTACGCATGTATCAACAAGTATCTTCATATTCCGCTAGTTCTTTCTTCTTTTATCTCTTCAATACTGATATCGCTTTTAACAACACCAAAAAGCGATTTTGCAATGTCGGTTCTATTTTTAAAGGGATTTGAAAGTTTACTTATAACTTTTCCGTTTTTTGTAATATAGATTTCTTCTTCAAGAGATTTGTTCAGATATTTGCCAAGATTTTCTTTGAGTTCTGTAGCAGTAATATACATAAATTTATCCTCCGTACGTATTATAACATTTATCGTGCGATTTTATATTTATATCGTACTATTACAGTTAAAGAAAAACCGCAACTGGTGCGGTTTATTATGGAGCTATTAAATTAATGGTGGAGTCATTTTTGTGATTCCACCTTTTATCCAATTGATTTTGAATAATGCATAAATAAAAGAGGCCTATACTTT
>DCHD01000055.1 GCA_002315565.1 Solobacterium sp. UBA1761
GATAAAGTGACCACAATATTTTAGTTTTGTAGTCTGATTGAACAAACTAAACTTGTCCAACACATTTCAGAGTTTATGAGGATGGAAAGTAAAATATAATATGTATATAGAAAATATTATGAAGAGGGTAATATGAAAAAACATATAAGTTTATTATTGGTGTTAATGATTCTGTTGTCAGGTTGTTCAAAGTCTGATAATCCTGACGGAAGTGCAAAAGACAATGCAACGGAAGACGCAATTGAAGCTGTCTATCCTTCAGTAGTACTGACAATCAATCCTTCAATCGAACTGTTCTACGATACTGATTACAATGTGGTAAGTTGTGAATACATCAACGAAGATGCTAAAGATGCATGGTCAGATATCGATGTTACAGGTAAGAATGTTTCAGATGTACTTGAAGAACTGATTACAGTAGCAAAAGAAAAAGAATATCTCAATTATGACAATAAAGATATTCAGATCACATTGACTAAAGAAGATTCAGTATTACAGGAAACTATTTCTCAAATGATTGATGAATATGTCGAAGCTTCAGAAACCAGTGTTATAGTAAATCTTGAACAGATAGATGAAAAAAACAATACAGTTGTTTTATCAACTGCTGAGAAAGATATAGATGCTTTAACAACTGAAAATATTGCCGGCATCTGGGTATCAGAAGAGTGGGTTAATCCATCAATTGACCTCAAATGGTACAATCCAAATTACACAAGAACTTTAGTTTTTATGGAAGATAATACTGGAGTTGAAGCGTTATATGTAAGTGAAAATGGTGCAAACTTTGCCGGTGGAGAAAGAACATTCTATAATGCATTCTCATGGGCTTTAGATGGGTGGATCAGATTTGATTATTATTCTTATGAAGAATGGGCTGGCAATTGTGCGTATAAGGATTTATTTGATGATTTAATTGTAATTGATTGGAGCGATGGTATCGTGACATCTGGAACTGCTTATAAATATGAAATTCGTAACGGTAAATTATATCAATATAATAGTGACACGGAGTATATTGTTTATCACAAAGTTGATTCATTTACAGAACCATATGTTGGAAACTGGTTTGGTCCTAATACCGTACAACATATGAACTCTATGGATTATACAAATCCAAAAGCAACATATAATGAGTTGGTCGCAACAAAAAACATCAATTTCAACGGAACAGACTACAGAAATGGAAATGGCATTAAATTTACAAAAAATGGAAATGTATATACCTGTGTCGATGAATGGTAATTTAAAAAGAACAGCTTGATGGTATTTATCAACTGACCCAGCTTTAAACAAGTTAAGAACATTTCAGTTTTTATGCCTTTCCCGTTTGAGAAAGGCTTTTTCTATCAAAAAACCGCCCTGTACATAACGTAATCTTAAGGATATAGATTACATTTATCAAAAATAATATAATGAGAACATGTTTAATCTAAATAAAGCAAAAAGAGATGCGCGCAAGAACGTTAAATCAGATTATGTTGTATTTGTAATCACCTGTCTTTTGGCAGCATATCTGGGTAGCGCATATACATCTACATTGACAAGTTTCGAAGCTACAAAAGTATACGATGTCGCAAGTACTGTAACCAAGGAGGAGTACGAGACAAAGTCGCTCAGTGCTGACAGTGTTCTGACTGAACTTATTGTTGGAGATTTCGCCAAGAGTCAAAGTGACTCCGAAGAAATAGAAAAGACCGCAACTGAAAGAGATGTAAGAATTGGTGAACTGGAAATTTCCTATGCAAAAGGGGCTCTATCAAGCGTGGTAAACACTTTATCAAGCGGCAAAGTTCTGGTTATTATCTTCCAGACTATTATGTCGGTTACCAAATCGGAATCAGTTGCCAGAGCCATTTTTATTGTGCTTACAGCTGTTGTTGTTCTGGCGGCAACAATCTTTATAAGGGATACCTTTAAAGTTGTGTTGAGCCGTATTTTCCTTGAAGGACAGCATTATGACTATGTGAAACTTTCAAGATTCCTTTTCCTTTTCCGTGTAAGAAAATATAAAAAAGCATCCATAACGATGTTTGTGACAAATCTGTTCCAGCTTCTTTGGGATCTTACTATCATCGGTGGCATCATCAAGCACTATTCATATTTCATGGTCCGCTATATCGTAGCTGAAAATCCGGATATTGATACAATGGATGCCATCAGACTGTCTGAAAAGATGATGGATGGACACAAATGGGAACTATGCAAAACAGAATTCTCATTTATCGGCTGGTGGCTACTTGGAGCTGTTTCACTTGGTTTTACCAGAATTCTTTATTCCAATCCATATGAAGAATGTACATATGTATCTTTCTATGAGTATGTAAGGACACTTGCAAAAGAAAATAATATTCCAACTGCTGATAGACTTAATGACATCTATCTTTATGAAAGAGCAGATGAAGATAAACTGAAGGCAGCGTATGCCCATGCTGCAGAATTCTTAAGCGAAGAAGAGGAAATCAAACAGTATATGCGTGAACATGCAGGTAACTGGATTGAAAGAAAACTCGGCGTAATAATCAGATATACAAAAGAGGAAGAGAAGTTTAACGAGTGTGTTGAAAAACGTGACAAGATCAATGAATACCGTCATGTTCTGGCATATGAGCAGTATCCAGGAAGACTTTTCCCACAGCCTTTAGAAAGAAGAAACAACAGACTGGCTCATGTTCATTACTTAAGAAGATATTCAATCTGGACAGTTATCGTGATGTTCTTTGTCTTTGCGTTTATCGGCTGGAGTTGGGAAGTGAGCCTGCATCTTGTTGAAGACGGTGTATTTGTAAACAGAGGTACAATGACTGGACCTTGGTTACCAATCTATGGTTCAGGTGGAGTCATGATTCTGCTTGTTCTTTACCGCTTCCGTGACAGACCTGCTTTAGAAGCGTCTCTTACAATTGCGCTGTGTGGCGTTGTTGAATATTTTACTCATCTTTATCTTGAACTGATGTATCAGACAAAGTGGTGGGATTATTCAGGATATTTCCTGAATATCGGCGGCAGAATCTGTGCTGAAGGTTTACTGGTGTTTATGCTTGGAGGCATGGCTATCGTCTATGCTCTGGCACCGCTTATTGACAATCAGGTAAGAAAAATCAATCCGAAAGCAGTTAAGATTGTATCCATCATTCTTCTGATGTGTTTTGGATTTGATATGTATAAATCAGTACAGAATCCAAATACCGGTAAAGGTATTACGGATTATGGTGAAGTTGAGGTAACGCAGGAAAAATAATGCTGGCATTTGTATTTGCGCCATTCTTTATTGCTTTGGAAGCTCTGATTTATATCAGAGCAATAAAGCATCTTAAACAGTATAGAATCAGAGGAAAATATGCGATTTATCATGCTTTTGGCATGTTTCTTTTGAGCGGCGTGGTTTCAATTCTTTGCGGATTTGTGATGAGTTCTTCAAACCCTTTAAAAAGGGTATTTACCAGATTCGGCTTCTACTGGTTTGGGATCATCTGCTACTTTGCTTTGGCTTTGGTCTTTGCGTTAATCGTCAGATATATTATCTGGCTCATTATTAAAGATAAATATAATGTCAATAAAGCAAGACAGTATACTATTGTCTTTGTGGTTATATTTGCGGCTGTTATTTCGGTTTATGGGATTTATCACGCTCACAAACTCAAAATAAACAGTTATGAAATAGATGTTGATAAAAGCTCTGAAAGAGAGTCACTTAATGTGGCGCTGGTGGCTGATCTGCACATCGGCTATAATGTAGGACTTAAAGAGATTGAAGACATGGTAACAAAAATAAATGAACTCAATCCGGATATAGTGATTATTGCCGGCGACATCTTTGACAATCAGTATGAAGCTGTTGAAAATCCCGAAAAGATGGCAGAACTGTTGAGAAATCTGAAATCGGCGTACGGAACCTATGCGGTCCTTGGTAATCATGACATCGATGAAAAAATTCTGATGGGCTTCACCTTTGCTGGAAACGGTGATAAAGTGTGTATCTCAGATGATATGATGAAGCTGCTCAACAACAGCAATATCAACGTTCTTTATGATGACTATATTGAAATAGACGGCATCCAGATATATGGACGCCCTGATTCGCATAAATACAATCTGGGTTACGATTCAAGACTGTCACCGGTTGATGTCGTTTCAAAACTTGATGAAGATAAACCGATTATTGTGATTGACCATGAACCGTATGAATTAAGTGAGCTTGCAGATGCTGGGGTAGATGTGGATCTGAGCGGACATACTCACGACGGACAGATATGGCCAGCCAAGTATCTGAATTACCTGATCTGGGAAAACCCAGTCGGTTATCTTGAGGTCAATGGTATGCACAGTATTGTAACCAGTGGTATCGGACTGTTTGGACCCAATATGAGAGTTGGCACAGATGCTGAAATCTGCAGTATAAAAATCAATTTTAAAGGGTAGCATAACAGCTACCCTTATTTTGTATATGGCGGAGATGCAGGGATTCGAACCCTGGGGCCGCTTGCGCGACCAAATGATTTCGAGTCATTCTCGTTATGACCACTTCGATACATCTCCATGTGAATAATTATAAGCAATATAATAATGTTATGGAAGTAACTTACAACTGCTGGCATGGCTGTCATAAAAAATCTGAAGGATGTAAAAACTGTTACGTACACAGAAGAGATGATTCAATCGGAAAAGATGCCGACTTGGTTGTATGTAATAAAGATATCAATCTGCCAGTAAGAAAAGACAGATATGGTAACTACAAATATCCAGAAGGTACCAGTTTCATGACCTGCTTTTCAAGTGACTTTTTTATTGAAGAAGCAGATGAATGGCGTGAAGAAGTTTTGAGATATATGAAAGAAAGAAGTGACTGTACTTTCTTTCTGATTACCAAAAGACCTGAAAGAATAGCTCTTTGTCTTAATCCAAAGGATTATCCCAATCTTTCTATCGCCTGCACAATGGAGAACCAGAAAAGATTCGATGAACGCTTTCCAATCTATACGGCATTGGATATGAACTACTACGGTATCATGATAGAACCGATGCTGGAAGATATTAACTTTAATGGTTATGACCTAAGTAAAATCAATATCATTACTGTAGGCGGAGAATCAGGTTATAATGCCAGAACACTCAATTTTGACTGGGTCAGAAAGATTTATGACATGTGTAAAGAAAAAGGTATAAGATTCTATTTCCATCAGACAGGAGCAAAACTTCTTAAAGATGGAAAACTGTATAATATAGAAAGAAAATATCAGCACTCACAGGCTAAGAAAGCCTTTAAAGTTCAGGAGGACAGATAACATGAGTATTATCGATTATGCATTAAAAGGAAGTCTTAAAACATTTGACGATAAACTGACTGCAGTTTCTAAAGAAACAGGCATTTCCAAAGGAAAACTCTATACAAGTTTTTTAAAGTGCTTCATCACTACCGGTTCAGGTTATTCTGATTATCTTAACTTCAGATTATACGAAAGAACTCCTGAAGAAATAGAAAGATATGCCACCATCAAAACAGCTGATTATTTCTATGAGATAGTATCACCTTCTGAATACAAAAAGACATTTACCGTAAAAAATAATTTCTTAGTAAAATTCAGAAAATATATCGGACGAGATTTTTTCTATAATGGCACATTTGAAGAATTCGAAGAACTCTTTAAAAAACATGAGAAGCTTATCTACAAACCGGTTTCATCTTTGGGTGGCGACAGAGTAAAAGCCATCTATACAAAAGACATCAAAGATCTTAAAGCCTATTACGATGAGATTATTGCCAACGACATCCTGCTTGAAGAATATGTAGTCCAGCACCATGAGATAAACAAGTATGCTCCTAACAGTTGTAACACATTGAGAATTATGACTTTCGGTTATAAAGGAGAATCAACGATTCTTTGTTCAATGTGGAGAGTTGGAAACGGCATAGCCGATGTTGATAACTTCCACCAGGGTGGCATGGGTGCAGCGGTAGATCCTGAAACAGGCATTGTAACAACAGATGCAATCAACAAAGACGGAAAGTGGTTCACAAGACATCCAAAGAGCGGTTATATGTTTAAGGGATTCCAGATCCCAAACTGGGATATCGTAAAGAAAACCTGTCTTGAAGCTGCGCTGGTTGATGAACACATCCACTGTGTAGGCTGGGATGTAGCAGTAACGGAAGATGGTTGCACTTTCATCGAAGGTAACAGAAGACCTGGTTTTGACCTTCCTCAGGAAATCTATGATCGAGGAAGAAAAGACATCATGGATTATTGTCTTAACATCATAAATAAGGATCAGGGAACTGATTATAAGGTTTAAAAGCACAGCAAACTTGTCAGGAATGTTCCTGACAAGTTTTAAAAATAAAGATGCCACAATCTGAATAATTATGTGGTGTCTTTTGA
>DCHD01000044.1 GCA_002315565.1 Solobacterium sp. UBA1761
CATCCATTTGTTGTGACATAGCCTTTGTTTTTATAAAATTCATCTATATCATCAAAAAATAAATGTAACAAAAGTTTATCAGGATCTGCGTTTTCCATGATCCATGCCCAGAAGTTTGAATGAAAAAGTTCCTTTGAACCTAATGACATTGCAAACATTGGGGAGTTATTTAATCTATTAATGCAATCTAAGTTTTCCATTATTTATTCCTCTTTATTCTTCTTTATTATAATTCATTTTTTAATGCGTCAAAATACAGCTAAATTTTGGTCTCGTAAGTTAATACAATCCGTAA
The DNA here is from genome assembly GCA_002315565.1 of Solobacterium sp. UBA1761. Lineage (GTDB taxonomy): Bacteria > Bacillota_I > Bacilli_A > Erysipelotrichales > Erysipelotrichaceae > Colivicinus. The sequence goes on from DCHD01000044.1 coordinate 296, forward strand.
ATGAATGCCATTTTCTTTGCATATCTTTTCTAATTTTAGATAGCTGTATGGCTCATTGAAGTAATCTCTTAAAGCTTCAACAGGATCTTTTGAGTTCCCAATAAGTGTAAGTAGTTTATCACCATCTTCTTCAGATAGAATATAGTCTGCATAACGACGGGTATTATCAGGATATCTTTCTAATAGATTCCCTGGATCTCCGCTTTTGAATACGAGACAGTTATCACCTCTATGAACAGAGAAATTCCTGTTGGCGTCATAAAGAATATAATCTTCATACTTTTCAAATGAATCAAGCGATACAGTCATAATAGTTTTCTATCCCCTCTTTCTTGCAGAACTTTTCGAGTTCCATAGTTCCATAAGCATGCCCAAATCTTTCAATTAAAGCGCTCTTTGGATCTTCTACTCCATCTATAGCTTTTAACAGTTTCTGTGTATTCTCTTCATCAAAACTGTACCAGTAATATAAAGATGTGGAACCAAAGTATTTCTCCAGTACCTTTCCATAATCCTGTCCATTGATAAAAAACTTCCCTTCCTCAAATGAAGCCGTGGTATTTACATATATTCCATCTTTTTCTTCATTACATAAAACAAATCCATAATATTTATCCATTGATATTCCCCCTTCCCCCAGCATCAGTATTGTATAAAAAACGGTGTGCATTATTTGGCACATCATTCATAGTTAAATATCATTGTCAATAAAAAGGGAATAACAATTATGTTCATGATCCTAATCACAATCATTCTGCTTGCACTTGCTGTCCACTTCAAACTTGTAGCCATCAGAAATGCAGACAGATTGATTAAAGACAAAAAGAAGCATCGTTAGATGCTTCTTTGTTTAAAAATGCTTATTAATCTATTTCTTCTATATCAAATACAGGGTTACCAATAAATCTGACCTTCTTGGCAATTCTTTTTGAAACATAATGTTTATATGAAGTTTGTTCCTCATCTTCAATATATACGCCTCTAAACAGGATTGGTCCATTATTCGGTTCTCTGGCAAACACCAGTTTTACGGGAGGATGATTCCATGCATGTTCCGGACCATCTTTATAATCATCGTATATAATCGTGTTCCAGTCGCCTGAAATAACATTTGTACATCCATGTGCCACCGGTTCGTCTTTCAAAGTATTTGCCAACTTTGGAAACCATACCCAATACTTGTTGTTCAAAACCCATGACCCTGTCATCCAAGCCTTATAATTCGTCCCGAAACATTCATTCAGAACATCAACATTTCTGTAGAATTCAACTCTGTCATCCGGATCAAGTTCCGTAATATGCCTTTCAGTATATATTCCTTTTCTATTACGAGTTACAGATGATGTTTTTCTGATTGCATTTACACTGTTTAATTCTTCTCTTACTGCCTTTTCAAGTTCCTCATCCATTGAGAGTGTTTCTATTGGAACCGGGAAGATAGTGTTGCCAACGAAATTGACAAGTACGTTATTTCCTTGAATTCCTTCAATTGTACCTGTGGCGCCGGTTGCTTTACTTCTTATTTTCTGTCCTTTGATATCCATTGTTTTACCTTATCTTCTCTCCATCACATAGCTCTGTATTTTGAAACCATACTTCTCATAGAAGTGTACGGTTTCATTTCCATATACTGCATGAAGTTCTATATCTTTGATGCCAAGCTTTTCGTATTCATTTAATGCCCACTTCATCAACTGGTCACCATATCCTTTGTGTCTATACTCAGGTAGTACCACCAGATAATCAAGTACACCATCAAGGTCTATTTTTATAACACCAACAATTCTTTTGTCTTCGTTGATTACTGCTATCTTTGACTTATTATTTAATACAGATTCTTTAAATGAGTTTATCTTGTCTTCTACAGAGTGCCTAGGATATGTACCTTTAAAGTTAACTGATACATTATTGTGATGTTCATTAAGACATTCTATACACTCTCTTAATGACTCAAACTCATTATTATTGATTTCTCTTAACATACTTCAATTATATATAATTGAATAAAGGAATTAAGAATATTATGAAAAAGATTGTTGTATTACTTGTTTTGTTATTAACTCTTACCGGCTGCAGCAGTAAGTACGAACTTGAATCTGTACTTTCTAAAAGCCTTGGTGAATATGCCATGTATTTTGTGACTAACGGAGAAGACTCTGGTGAATCATTATTCTACAGGAATGATGTGACTAGTGTTAAAGGTATAGAGTTACCAGATAAAGTAGACTTAAGAGATAATGGGGTGATACCTGCCGTCAAAGATCAGAACCCTTATGGCACCTGCTGGTCATTTGGCGCACTGGGAGTAAGTGAAGTATCAATACTTAATGAACTTGGATTGACTCAGGAAGAATATAAAGAACAGTATGGGCAATATCTTGACTTAAGTGAATTCTTCCATGCCTACTTCACACTCAATCCGACATTCGAAAACGGAAACATTGACGGATTCACCTTTACTGAAGAAAAGAATGAATACACAGTCTATGAAATAGGTGCAAATGATATGGCTACCATATCTTCTTTATCCAATCTCTATGGACCAAATCTAGAATCTGAATATCCATATGATGAAGACTTCATCTACATGGAAGAAAACAGATACAGCAATGCCTTTATGCTTCAGGATATGGACATGCTTATAAGTCCGGTATCTTATGACGAAGAAGGTAACTACAAATATAATCCTGCAGGTACTGAGTCAATAAAGAACGCTCTTTACAACGGTTATGCTGTTACTGTATCCTATGCTGCAGCATACGTACCAAGTTCATATACATATGATGGAGTATTCAAGAGTCTTGATCCAGAAGAAGGAACATTAAGAATAAGACAACTCTATGCCAAGATGAAATCAGGTACTTTGAATATAGATGAAATAAGTAAAGAAGAAGCTGTTGAAATACTGAAGTTCAGATTAAGAATCAACGGCTATGATGAAGACATGTATGACTTCTCTGATTATGATAAAGAATTCATCGTCAAAGCAACCTTCAACTATTACTTCGGTGACTCTCAGGAATACATAATCGAAGACATTGAATCAGACCGTAACCATAACTTCCTTAATGGAGATACATTTGCCCAATACGCTGACTACATGGCTGAAGTAAACCACGAAGTAATGATTGTCGGTTACGATGATAACTACCCTAAAGAAAACTTTACCGAGGGACATCAGCCTTTAGAAGACGGAGCCTTCATTGTCAAAAACAGCTGGGGTGATGACTGGGCTGATAACGGTTATTTCTACCTGTCTTATTACGATCAGACTATTGTTTCACCATGCCTCTACAGTTACTATCTGAGTGATGAGGCACCTTCAAATAAAGTCAATGTCTATTCCTATGACAAGATGACTATTGGTGCACTAAGTTCAACTGTATTCAACAAGAATATCAAATCAGCCAATGTATTCGAGATAAATGAAGATTCTACCCTTTTCTCTATTGGCGTTTATACCTTCAATTACAACACAAATGTAGCTTATGAAGTATATAAACTCGATGAAATAAATGACGCTCCAGACAAAGGAAATCTCGTTTATAAGTCATGTGAAACCTATGAATATGGCGGTTACCATACCCATGACTTCAATAAGGATATCGAAGTAAAAGAAGGAGAAATCTATTCTGTAATAACCACATTCAAAGCCAATAACAGTTATGTACTTGTCAACGGCTTTGCGTTAAGTGAAAAAGGCTATAACGCAACAGTCAATGAAGAAGTTGAATATAAAATGAGTTATCTACCTACAAGATACGCTTCTTCAAATATCTCTCATAACCAGAGTTACATAAAATACGGTAATACCTGGTATGACTGGAAAGACATTGTAAATGATCTTTACTCTAACAGCACAGAATGTTCATATGTAACATATGACAATCTGCCAATCAAATTATTCACTGAAACAAGTGCTCAATAGAGCACTTTTCATTTACAATAATATTAATAAAGCATATCAATAATTACAGAGGATTTATGTATAATTTTTCAGATTACATAGAATCCGCTTTGACCATTCTGAGAAAACCTCAGGCTACCATGAAATGGTATGCAGTCCCTTTGTTTGTAATGGTACTGTATTTTGCCAACAAAGAGATTCATGAGGGCAACTACAAGATTGTCTTAGGCGGATTCGCATTATGGGGGTTGATATCTTCAATGAGATATGGAACTCCATGGTCTGCTTCTCAAGCGGCTGGGCTCCTGTTTGGGGAACGCCGGTCGGAGTCGGTAATTCTTAAAGAAAAATTAAAACATAAAAAAGCTGTAATTGATTCTGTTAAAACATAATCTTTACAGCTTTTTTAATCTAAATCCATTCCCTTTTTTCGATATCACTTCTAAGAAACAGCTTCCCTTTTTCATTCTCTTTTACAGGTGTCAGCTTGTTTTTGGAGATAAGATATTCAATATTCTGCCTCGAACAGTTCAGAATCTCACAGGCTTCAGCAGTATTGACTACTCTTTTGGAAACAGAATAATCAAAATCTTCTTTTGCGAGTGGAACATATTCTCCTTTTGAATAGAGTTCTTCTGAACCTATAAACATATCTTCATCCCAGAATATTCCATATCCACCTACCTGAATATTGACATTATCAACTTCTTTCGGATGAACAGAGAGCATTCTGTACAAAGAACTGTCTTTTTTTATTATTTTGTTTAAATCACAGACTTTCACTGTTCTGTTCATAAAGAAAACAAGAATTCTGTTGTCAGAAAGAGAAACAACATCATCAACTCTATGGTCGTATCTCTTTTTAACGTTATAAGGAAGACTGTCATAATCCGTTTCCTCTATATACAGTTCATCCTGAGCACATCTCCCATTTGCCAATGTCAATAAGCTCATTTCATCATATAACTTCAAACCGTTCTTTTTTAATATCTGAGTGATATTCTGCCTGTCATGAGGAACAATCCTCTGCTCAACCCAGTTTCTGCTGTAGTACGAATTGACAGTCATTTCTTTCTTTCTTTTAAAAGGTACGAGATAGATCGGAGTCTGCCACTCATCATTCTCTTCAAGAAGTTCAATAAAGAACTTCTTCTTTTTTTCATAGTAGACAAGATAGGCTACCGTCATATTTTCAAGATACTCATTTTTTACGGCAAAAATCTTCATAGTATCTCCACCTCTTTTCTATCATTTCCCATATTTTATCTTCCAGCTTACTGTCAATTACATCACTCAGTCCATCAAAAAGAAACATTCTGTATCCACTGCTAAATTCAGGAACTGCCGGCATCTTATCTGAAGGAATAAGCTTTAGATTTCCATAAGAAGAATTGGAACCAAAATAACTGTTGACCTTTTTATCCTCCATAACATCAAATCTGCTTATCTCTTCCATATCTCTACATGGCGCAAATAAAGACATCCCATGGTCAAACATTGGGGCAAGTCTGATTTTATGAGTTTTACAGTCCCTTAAGACTTCTACATTTGCGCCGTGCCTGTCTCTGTTTAGAATAATGAAATCCAGAACAAACATTCTGTAAATCTCTTCAGCAAATCCATTTCTTATTGCGAATTCAATTCTCGACTCTTTAGAATTTCTGTATATTTCATAGTATTCATCAAACGCAATCTTGTCTTCACTTGTTCTTTTGAAATCATCTGATGCACATACGTATGTGGTTATCTCTTTATCATTTACAAGTACATTCGCATGGATCAGTCGGTAATGCAGATGATCATATCCAAAAATATCAAGTAACCTGTCGGCAATCAGTTCATTAATATTCTCGTGTCCCGTTATCCCGTTTACCGAATCGTAACAGGATAATTTATAGTAAACTTTATGCCCATTGATTGTTGAATAAGCCTTTAAAAAGGACCCCGCTGTACCAGATGAATTTCTGATTCTGTCAAAGCTTAAATAAGTAAGATCCTGTATTTCTTTTATTAACTCTGCCATATACAAATAGTATATCATTACTTGTCATATGACAAGTAAATAAAAATACTGTAAAGGTCATATCATTACAGTATTTTTCAAGTATTTAACAATATATAACATTTATATACCATCATAACCAGGGATTCATCTTTCGTAAATTTCCCTACGATGTCCTATATTAAGCGCCAGTATAATCAGCTCATCATCTTTAATTTCACATATCAGACGATAATCGGTAATCTTGTATCTCCATAGTCCCTTTTTATCTCCTTTTAGAGCTTTGCCTTTATGTCTATGATCTGTACATCCCTCAAGATTGGTTTCAATGAACCTGGCAATAAGAGACTGAACATTTCTATCAAGTTTAGAGAACTCTTTTTTGAACAAAGGAGAAGACTTTACTTTATAGAGCTTTATAGTCAATTCCACATTCCTCACATACTTTTGAGAAGTCCTCAAGATTATCCTGGTCCAGTGTTTTATAGGCTAGCATTGCCAGTTTATAGTCTTCTTCATCTTCAAGTTTTTCTTTAAGAGCTTCAATAAGAACCTGTGAAAGTGTCATACCGTTTAATGCCGCATAACCGCAGGCCGCTTCTTTCAGGTCGTCATCAATTCTTAATGAAATAGTAGTCATAAATTCCTCCTGTATTACTTTGTATTACATATATTGTAACACATTGTATTACATAAAACGAAGAGATGGAAATATCTCTTCGTTTTATTAATGTTCAAATTCTGTGAGTTTTATTTGTTTGATATGAATTCAATAATCATATCGGCAGCAATACCGATCTGTTCATCAGTGGTAATTGTTGCTTCATTATCACCGGATTGAGCACCATAGGTACCAAACTGGGCATGGTTACCGCCTTCTATTTCCATATATACAGTATCTTCAGGAAGAAGATTTTTGCTTGAATCTATTCTTTCCTCAGTAACAAGACCGTCAAGGCTTCCTCTGATTGATAGTACCCTCAGATTCTTTCCTGAAAGATCGTTGAATGGATAGGATCCGGTATAGATTACTCCTTCAAATCTATCACTGTTATTTTCAAGATAAAAGCTCAAACCTTCGCCGCCTAAAGAATGGCCACCGCAATAATAGTGTTTATAATCGGTATTCTCAAGAACCTTATCTGCCAGATTAATCCCAAACAAGGAGCAGTTAAGCGGCATCTTCACTATGACGCAGTCAACTCCTTTGGATGCAATTTCTTTCATCAGTCCAGAATACGCTTCATACTCTACTCTTCCACCAGGATAATAGATCAGAAGTGTGTCATCACCATAGCCGTCAAAGAAAATAGTTCCATCTTCTTCAGTTACCGTAACCTTTGCTGTAGAAGTCAATGCATTCTCATCTAAATTCTTAACGGGAATACCCATATAGACTAAGCATCCTAAAACAACTACAACAATTACAGAAAGTATAATCTTTATAATTTTTATTACTTTTTTCATATGTTTGTTCTCCAGATATATGAAGGTAAAAAGCGGTATTTCAAATAATACCGCTTAAGAGAATTTACTTGGATCAATCTTTGACAGGGATGCATGTCCGGCAAAGATCTTCTTTATACCAATCGGATGAGGGAAAGCGATTGAGACAATATTGTCTTTGCAGTCAAGTACTACACCCTCACCATATACTGTATGTTCTACTTTATCGCCTGCTCTGTATGATACACGGTTAGGAGGTTGAGCAGTTACTCTATCTCTTATTGAAGAATCAAAGATCTGTACAGCAGCCTGAGCTCTTGCTGTTTCATTTAGGTCTTCAACATATTGAGGATCTATTTCTCTGATGAAACGGCTTTGTGTCTTCATTGATTGAGTAACATAGGAGAATGAACTTGATTCAGTAAGATAGAGATTCTTCTTGGCTCTTGTATAGGCTACATAAGCCAGTCTTCTTTCTTCTTCTAAGCCCTTTTGACCTTCCACAAGCGATCTTTCACTTGGGAAGATTCCTTCAGAAACACCAACCACAAAGACAGTGTCAAACTCAAGTCCCTTAGCTGAATGGATAGTCAATAAGTTTACTGAATCCATGATCTTTTCACTTGCCTTATCAAGATATAGTGAAATCATCTGCAGATAGTCAGCAAGCGTAGATTCAGGATAGTTTTCCTGGTATTCCTTGATATCGTCAATTAAGGCTTTGACGTTTTCAAGACGCTCTGTTTCCATATCCTTTTCGAGCATTGCTCTATAGCCCGTCTTATTCAAAACATCCTGTAACAATACTTCCAGAGATGCTGTTTTAAGTTCTTCCCTGAACCCTTCAATCATGTCGACAAAGTTAGAGAAAGTCTCTTTATTCTTTGGATATGTACCAAGCTTTATAGCCTCATACATCGTTATTCCGTTGGTCTGGGCAATCTCATATATCGCATCGATTGTCTTGTCTCCAAGGCCTCGTTTTGGCTGGTTAATGACACGTTTGAATGAAAGATCATCGCCATTAACTATTAATCTTAGATATGAAAGAATATCCTTTACTTCCATACGTTCATAGAATCTGATGCCACCATAGATGATGTATGGAATATTCTTTTCTATGAGAGCTTTTTCGACTTCTCTTGAAAGATAATTCGATCTGTAAAGTACAGCCATATCGGAATACTTCATGCCATCTTCGTAATACTCTTTAATCTTCTTGGCAACAAAGTAAGCCTCACCTGTTTCATCGTTGAAAGTCTTGTGCTTGATCTTTTCGCCATCACCACTGGTTGAGAAAAGTTCCTTTTCAACACGAGCCTTGTTGTTTCTTATTACAGAGTTTGAACCTTTAAGGATATTGTTGGTAGAACGGTAGTTCTGATTAAGAATGATTGTTTCTGAATTTGGATAATCCCTGTCAAAATTGACGATGATGTTGACGTCAGCTCCCCTCCAGGTATAGATAGTCTGGTCAGGGTCACCTACGACATAGAGATTCTTATGAACGCTTGACAGCATTCTGCACAGTTCATACTGCAGTTTATCGACATCCTGGAACTCATCCACATGAACATAGTGGAATTTATTAGCCCACTTGTTTAAAAGGTCAGGTTCTTTTTTAAAGAGCTTTATTGTATATAGAATCAGATCATCAAAATCCAGACCGTAAATGTCATTAAGACGCTTTGTATAGTAGTCATATACTTTGGCTTTATTGATCAGTTTTTCTTCGCCATACGTAAATGTCATTGCCTTTTCAGGGTCAATGAATTCACACTTGTTGTTGGCGATATAATCCAGCATACTTCCAAACGGATATTCCTTCTTTTCAAGGTTATAGAGCTTGTATGCTTCTTTTAATATTGAATGCTGATCTTCCTGGTCAACTATCGTAAAGTTTCTTGGATATCCTAAAGCTTCAATATCCTCATGAAGAATTCTTACACATAATGAATGGATTGTTGAAATCCAGGAACCTGAACCCAAATCACCAAGCATCTGATCAATTCTGACCTTCATTTCTTTGGCTGCTTTATTGGTAAAAGTAATGGCCAGGATATTTGACGGACGGACATTCTTTTCCGTAATCAGATAACAGATACGCATAGTCAAAACTCTTGTTTTGCCGCTTCCTGCTCCTGCTACGATTCTTAACTGTTTTGCATCGGATACGACCGCAAGTTTCTGCTGGTCATTGAGATCAGAGTAATTTACCATGAGTTCATTATACTACCTGCATGCTATAATTTAGGCATGATTACAACAATTAATTTCCCGGATTATAAACTGCTTGATGCCGGTGATAAAGAGAAACTTGAAAGCTGGAACGGAGTCATTTTAAGACGCCCTGATCCAATGGCTTTATGGCCTAAGATCAAGCCTGAACTCTGGAACAAAGCTGATGCCGTATACCACAGATCTACAAGTGGTGGTGGCCAGTGGGAATATATCAAAAAACTTCCAGAAAGCTGGACTGTAGACTACAGAAACCTCAAGTTCAAGGTATCTCCTACCAACTTCAAACACACCGGTCTTTTCCCTGAACAGGCAAGCAACTGGGATTTCATAACCGAAAAGATAAGCGGCAAGCAAAACATCCGCATTCTTAATCTTTTCGCCTACTCCGGTGCCGCTACGATGGCTGCAAGTGCTGCCGGGGCAAGTGAAGTAGTACATGTGGATGCTTCTAAAGGAATGAACGAATGGGCTAAAGAAAATATGAAATTATCCCATCTTGAAAACAAGACAATCCGCTTTATTGTCGATGACTGTCTCAAGTTCATGCAAAGAGAAAAACGCAGAGGTCATACCTACCACGGCATAATCATGGATCCGCCATCATACGGCAGAGGTCCAAACGGAGAACTCTTCAAATTTGAAGATCAGATCAACCCCCTGATTGATGCTGCTCTGGATTTATTAAGTGAAGATGCTTTATTCCTCATCGTCAATTCCTATACCAGCGGCTATTCAAATACAGCTGTAAGAAATACCCTTTTAAGACATACTGAACTTAAAGGCATCAAAGGAACAGTTACCACAGATGAAATAGGAATCAGCATTGAAGAGAGTAAATACTGCCTTCCATGTGGTTTTACAACAAGGTGGTCAAATGATTAATGTACTCTATGAAGATAACCATCTATTGGTAATAGAGAAACCTGTAAACATCCCCATGTGTGAAGACTCCTCAAGAGATCTTGACTTACTTACCATGGGTAAACAATATCTGAAAGAAAAATACGATAAACCAGGTAATGTCTACCTGGGTTTAGTACATCGTCTGGATAGACCGGTCGGCGGGATTGTCGTCTTCGCCAAGACTTCCAAAGCTGCTTCAAGACTGTCTAAACAGGTACAGGATAAAACCTTCCATAAGACTTATCTGGCAGTTGTCAAAGATAACGGATTAAAGGAAAGTGATGAACTTAAAGACTATCTTTTAAAGGATGAGAAAACCAATACAGTCAAAGTAGACCCTAAAGGTAAACTGGCCATCCTTGATTATGAAGTACTTAAACGAAAAGACAACATGGCTCTTGTTAAAGTTAATTTAAAGACTGGAAGAAGTCATCAGATCAGAGTACAGTTCTCGTCAAGAGGTCATGCCCTATATGGTGATCAGCGCTACAACAAGGAAGCTAAGGTTGGCGAACAGATTGCCCTTTTCGCTAGTGAACTTGAATTTGAACATCCTGTTACAAAAGAACTTATGCACTTTAAACTCGATGTCAAAAGATACCCTTTCGACATGTAAGGAGGATTCATGAAAAGAAGAAAACTCAACGGAAAATTCTTTGCGGCAGTTGCCACTTTCCTCATCATTTTTATCTCCATCTTCAAGATTCCTTCCTATACAAGATATAAAGCATTAAAGAATCTCGGTTACTCTGAAGAAGCCATCAGTGCCATAATCGACAAGAAACTCAATAAAGAATTCATTGAAAACGGCTGGTATTCAGAATTATTGAATGAAGAAGTAATCAAAGATGACTTTGACATGCAGTATCTTAACTTCTACCTGAACCGTGAATCATTTGACAATAATGATAAAGAACTCTATCAGAAACTGCTTGGTAAATATTCAGCTGAAGAACTTGAATATATCTTCATGAATATGACCTATGAAGAGATAAGACCACTGATAATCTTCGATGTTCCAAAGAAAATCGATACCTACATCAAGGATATAACCAAGAATGGTCTACAAGGACTCAGAGGCTCATACTTCGAACCGTATGTGAATGTTGAAAAGATAAGCAATCCTTCTGATATCGAAGTATTCGTCAACACCAGAAGAGATCTTGGCACCTATGTACCTGAACTTGTAACGCTTGACTCTATGCATGCGATTGCCGGCATTGAAGTCAGGGAAGAATGTGCAGCAGCCTTTGAAGATAAACTTTGTACTGCTGCAAGACAAGCGGGATACAGAATCTACGCCGTAAGCGGATATGTAGATTATGAAACCCAATACAATCTCTTTGATTACTATGACCTCGATGAAGAAGCAATCGAAAGAGAAGTATATAAAGCCGGCTTCAACGAAAGACAGACAGGTCTTGTATTATCGGTCACTGATGTTGATTCTGCCAACAGCAATACCAGCTTCAAAGACTCTAAAGCCTGTGCATGGCTAAAAGAACATGCCCATGAATACGGTTTTATCTTAAGATATCCAAATGAAAAAGCATCCATCACTTTAAAGACGGATGCTCAGTGCAATACCTTAAGATATGTTGGAGTAGACCTGGCCACAAAGATCTATGAATCAGGTTTATCCTTTGATGAATATTACTACTATTATTTAGCTGACTGATTGTTGTCAAGATGTGCTACAGACTTTTCACCGATGAAAAGTTCCTTAGCCTTAGAAAAGTCACCTGAATCAGAATAGCTTGAGTAGGCACCTGTCATGGTGCCTTTTTCTATGAAGACAACAGTCGGAAAGTTGTAGGCTCCGATCTTGGAGAAATCCTGAGGCATAGTTGACTCTGACGAGATAACCGGACAGTCAAGCTTAATGCCGTACTGCAGATATTTCGCATAACTTGAAACATCTTCATCAATGATCATCGCAATAAAACTCAGATCAGGATTTTTGGCTATAATCTTATTTACTGTATCGAGACAATTTCTGTCAGTATCTTCTAAACCGGTCATATACAGATAGAGCAGTGCTACATCCTTTTCTTCATAACCATCATATGAAATGGATGGTTCAGAAGAAAGTGTTGCCGTAAACACCTTTGAATAATCACAGTTCTGACCGATCAGTTCATAACAGAGTTCAGGAGTAACTCCGTCATTATCCAAGAGTTCAATCTGAGCTACATTATAGTCAGAAAGATCGTTTTTTACATCTTCAGGACTTCTTCTGTCTATAAACAGAGAATTGCCTTCTTCATCCGTCAGATTGGCAAAGTTGAATGTCCTCTCAAAGGCTACAGAATAGAAACGGTCAAACTCTGAAGGTGATGCAACGCCTTCTGCCGCCCAGGTAACAAGACCATCGTCAAAGCACAATAATGTCGGCGCGTATTCAACACCGATATTGAGAACATATTCAAGCAGGTCATCATTCGGAAGAAGCACAACAACATTCTCCGGTATAGCCAGACCGTTTTCAGCATAGAAATTTATTATTGAATCTCTGTCCCCGGTCGCAAAAAACTGAATAAAGGTCAGTTCAGGATGACCACTGATAATTGTCTCATTGTATTGGGTAATCTGCAGTTTGCAGTGTGAGCAGCCGACCTGTACAATCTCAAACACCAGTTTGCAGTCATCATAATCAGATAAAGTAACCATATTACCGTTGATATCTTCAACTGTCAGATCAGTAATCTTTGACTGGAAAAGATCCATCTGGGCATCGGATAAAGATTCTCCAGAATTGGCAACGAAAAGCAGTTCCTTTGCATCTTTATTCAGATATGAGAAAAGATTGGAGTCATTGGCCGGAGCAATATATTCATATTCACCTGTTTCAGCTTCCTTCTCTTTGCATCCACCTAAAGAGATAAGCAGAATCAGAATAATAAACAGTTTACTTAAAGAGCGCATTGATTTCTTCTTTCTTTTTTTCCATATCGGAATAACCAAGTTCATAAAGCCTGTTGAGTGTTTCCGGATTACCAGAGAGTCTTGAAACTTTGACAGTCTCGCTCGGATACATATAGACAGCATCTTTCCTGTCTACAAGTTCTTTAATCAGATTTATCTGTTTTACATAGTTCAGATGTCTGATATTGTAGTCATCGGAAATCTCAGGGCATTCAGGATAACACAATCTCATATAGTCAACGACAATCTTCTTTGCCGGTTTTCTTACATAATCACCGGGTTTGGTGGTAATTACAAGATGTCTATCATTTGCATCATAAATGCTTGGAGTAATCGGAATCATTTCCGTAATGCCGCCATCGAGGAACTTCCTTCCCTTAGACTCTACAACCTTACCGATAATCGGCAAAGAACAGGCGGCCTTAAGTTCATCCTTGCCGACTTCTTCAATCGGATAATAAACAGTCTTACCTAAATCCATATCGTATAGACCGACTTTGGCATTTTTCTTAATCTCAGATACAGCTTTGAAGTCATAGCCGACTTTCTTTTCGAGCACAACATTAAAAAGATGGTCATAGGAGACAATACGCCCTTCTCTGAAAAGCGACCTGAATCCTATAGCCGACTTATCGGCAATATACTTTGTTGAAAGCTCGTGAAGATACTCTTTATTCTTTAAAAGATAGCTGCACATATGAAGTGCACCGGTAGAAATGCCATAGTGTGCATCAAACTCAATATTGTTGTCGATAAGCCAGGCAAGACATCCTGCCGTATATGCTCCGCGCATACCTCCGCCTTCAAGTACAAGTGATACTTTCTTTTTCATAATTGCCTCTTATTTCTTGTAATATCTGTAATAGTCTTCATCTTTTAAATCATCGATGAAAACAGAGTTGTCTTCGTAATAATAGAATGTATTATTATGGAACAGTGCAATGAAGTCATCTTTGTTCATGCGGTACTTCGAGCCGTTGTCAAGTCTGGTAATCGTCTCGCCGGACTGATAAAAGCGGTCGCCTCCCGTAACCGTAAGTTTAGCTCCGTTTTTCAGTTCATCAAGAACCAGTTCAAATGACTCTACTTTTTCCATTATCCAATCAGATGTTCTATAACGGTCTTCAGACCAATCGCAATAAGAACTGCTCCACCGAAGATTACTGCTTTGTCTTTTAGAAGAACTGCCAGTTTTTTACCCAGGAAGTGTCCGCCAAGACAGATAACCATGGTAATTACGCCGATGATTACAGCCGATACAAGCGGATCAACTGTAAAGCCAGGAAGTGATACACCTACTGAAAGCGCATCGATGCTGGTGGCAACAGCCTGTACAAACAGAGTCTTCATGCTGAAGAGTTCTGATTTCTCTTTAATCTCTTCTTTTTCAAGGCCTTCTTTGATCATGTTGATGCCGAGTACACCAAGTATACCAAGTACAATCCAGTGATCAAATTTCTCAATATAACTGATGAACGGTGTCACCAGTAAGTAACCGATAAGCGGCATCAGAAACTGAAAAAGTCCGAACATGAACGAAGAAAGAACTACATCCTTCTTTGTGTAGTTTGAATATTTAAGCCCATTAACAACCGATAACGCAAAGGCATCCATGGCCAGTGCAACCGCCAATAATAACACAGAAATCATAATTAAATCCTATCACACCAGTATATGTTTAAAAATACACTTCCTTTTTTCATTCTTCCAGTAAAGTTCATGACTTACCGGTACATCTACTGTTTCATAAAGTTCATATCCGGCTTTGACCAGCGTCTTGTATGAAGCGATATTATCAGGATTGCAGGTTACAATCATTTCTTTGTAACCGTATTCCTTCT
The DNA here is from genome assembly GCA_002315565.1 of Solobacterium sp. UBA1761. Taxonomy (GTDB): domain Bacteria; phylum Bacillota_I; class Bacilli_A; order Erysipelotrichales; family Erysipelotrichaceae; genus Colivicinus. The sequence goes on from DCHD01000044.1 coordinate 15,561, forward strand.
TTGCAATATCTTCAATCAGTTTAAGCGCTTCAAGGGCATAACCGTTTCCCCTGTAATCAGGTTTGATCATATATCCGACATGGCCATAATAATACATATAGTCATTCATCTGATCACGGAAATCAATTGAACCGACAACAGTATAACTGTTCTTGAGTACGATATCATAAAAGACCACGGGAACGTGGTCATAAGCTCTTTCAGCAGTAACCGAGAAAGTTTCAACCAGATCAATATTCTTTCCCGGAATAATTCTGTTGGCCATCTACTATATTATAGTATATCCGCCCTTATTTACTTTAATGACAGTCTTATAGAAAGCAGTGATTGCCTTGATCATTGAATCAGCATCCTTGCTTCCTGCTGTTTCGTAACATGAATGCATAGCCAGCTGCGCCAGTCCGATGTCAACTGATTTGATGGATACATGGCTTGTAGAGATATTGCCAAGTGTACCGCCGCCTCTTAAATCAGAACGGTTTGTGAATACCTGATAATCAACTTTAGCCTTGTTCAGTATTTCTTCAAACAGTGCCAGTGTCAGACCGTCAGTAGTATATGACTGATTGGCATTCTGTTTGATTACTACACCCTTGTTCATAACAGGTCTATTCTTCGGATCGGATAATTCAGGATGGTTAGGATGTAATGAGTGCGCATTGTCACATGACAGCAGCATACCGTTGCTTACCATCTGATAGTAATCAAGATCAAGTGCATCACATATTCTGTTTAAAGTATTCTTAAGGAAATCACTTGCTGCACCCTGAAGAGTTCTTGAACCGACTTCTTCATTGTCAAAACAGCAGTAGACATTGATATTTTCATCAGTGAAGTTGTCAATAAAACCACATAATGATGTATAGGCACATTCCAGATTATCGATATGGAAAGATGAAACAAACTCATCATCTGTACCCCATTTAATAGCCTTGTCACAAGGATATAGGAAGATATCGAAACCTAACACATCTTCTTTATTAACACCTAAATCTGAAGCTAAAAAGGCCTTAAAATCGTTATCCTTTAAAGATACAAGAGGCTGCATATCAACGGCCGGATTTGTCTCTTTTCCCTTGTTGGCAGTAGGGTCAAAATGAATACAGACAGACGGAATAATACAGAACGGTTTAGCATAGTTGTAGCTTACAAGTTCAATGTTTCCATTCTTCTTTACCATTACTCTACCAGCAATACTTAACGGTCTATCAAACCAAGGTCTAAACAAAGGACCTCCATATACTTCAGTATTGAGTTTCAGGAATTCGCCCGCAAAACTTGTACCTATAGGTTTAACTTTAAACGAAGGACAATCAGTATGTGAAGCAGTAATCATAAATGCACCATCTGCTTTCTTTCCTACATTAAACGCAATAATACTTGAACCATTGCGGCTGACATAGTATTTGCCGCCCTTTTCAATATTGAACTTTTCATTTTCATCAAGTTCAACGTAGCCCTTTTCTTTAAGTTCATTCACAATTGAATCAACTGCCTGGAACGCAGTTGGTGAATCATTCAGAAACGTCAGTAAATCTTTCATCTTAATATCCTTTCTATTCCCTTCATGATGGCCTCATATGTCTTGTCAAAGTTTCCGCAAGGCCATGGATCAGGAATAACATCTTCATTCAACATATTAATTTTACACTCTTCATCATCTACTATTCTATCGATATAGTAACGGTTTGATTTGTCCATGATGTAGATTTCATCGAAGACATCATAATCTTCTTTCTCTATCCTTCTGGCAAAATGTCTTGTATAAGGAACATTATGCCTGTCCAGACACTTCTTGGCCAGAAAGTACATATCGTTGCCCTCTTCTTCATATGACACTGCTCGAGACTCACAGCAGTACTCTTTCTCAAGACCACGTTTCTTTATTTCGTTATTGAACATAAACTCTGCCATAGCACTCCTGCAGATATTGCCATGACAGACAAACAGTATTTTTCTCATTCAATTTACGTATCATAAATTTAGGTCGAGAATTTATGATTTCCTTTCTTGGCCAAGCATTTAATTAGGCATACAGTTGGCCAAACTGATATGCTTAATATGTACTGTGGATTTGTATCATATTAATACAGCTGTCATTATAGACATGACTGTTACGAGGTAACTCCTACCACAGTCTTTTTTTATACGAGTGTTAATTAGTAAGTTAATCCCTAAGCAATTAGGAGATTTGATCACAAAGGCGTAATTACTCTAGAAAAGACATGTGTCAATCAAACAGTACATCATTTATAGGAGGTGTCATTAATGACCTATTTTATTGGCTTGGATTTATCCAAGTTTAAACACGATTGCTTCATCATAAATGAAAACGGTGAAGTAGTACGTGATTCCTTCTCGTTTGAAAATAATAGAGAGGGATTTAACACCTTCCTTAATATCCTAGAAGATTTAGACCCTATTCAAGAAAAAAGGATTGGGTTTGAATCCACAGGACATTATGGATCTAATCTTAAGATATTCCTAGAAAGAAACGGCTATTCTTTCATGGAATTCAACCCTCTACTTGTTCATCGTCATTTTAAATCCGAATCTTTAAGAAGAACGAAGAATGATAAAGTAGATGCTAGAAAGATTTCTCTTTATTTGTCTTCAAGGGAATACAAACCTAATCCAAATTCATCTTATCATTTAAATTGTCTTAAGTCCTTAACTAGAATGAGAGATTCATTAATAAGTGAAAGAACTAGACAATTAATATGGATAACCAATATCTTGGATAAGATGTTTCCTGAATTTAAGCCTTTATTCGCTAATCAAGGGCTTAAAGCCTCTAGCGCTCTTTATCTTTTAGAAAATTATGGTACACCATCTAAGATGGCTAATATGACTAGCGCTTCTTATGACAAAATGAAGTCAGAATTAAGACGCAC
>DCHD01000027.1 GCA_002315565.1 Solobacterium sp. UBA1761
ACAAAGAAACATTCACTCTTTATGCAATATGGGAACCTGTGCATTATACTATATCATTTGATTCCGGATATGCTTCTTCTGGACAATCTATGAGTGGAATCAATGCTGTATATGATACAAACGTTAAACTCCCTAAAAATAGTTTCACCAGAACAGGTTATTCATTTGCAGGATGGTCACTTATAAAAGGATCATCAGCAAGCCATAAAGACGCTTCTTCTGTTAAGAATCTTACTGCGATAGAAGAAGATGTTAAACTGTATGCTATCTGGAAACCAAATACATATACTGTAAAGTTCAATGCCAACGGTGGAAGTGGTTCAATGAGCAGCCAGACTATGTTATATGATATAAGCTCTTATCTGAACAGCGGAACATTCAAAAAGACACATTACCATATTTCAGGATGGAGTACAGAACCTGGCGGATCTGTCAAATACAGCAACGGCCAGAGTGTGAAGAACCTGGCCGAATCGGGAACTGTCAATCTATATGCTGTATGGAAAGAAGACGAGCGATATAACTACCGAATCAGCATATCGGCAACATGCAGAGAAGCTCGTTATAATTCTGTAGGCTATGACTGGATATATACATATAAACTGAATGGTAAGGAAATAAGTTCTTGCTATGACTTTATTGAATACGAAAATACAAGTGGCAAACTCGATATTAAACTGACTGAACAGGACGATAAGCCGGATACCGCTTCAACTTCTATGACCATCGAGATAAAACCTGGATTCACTAAAACAGTCACATTGAAAGTCAAAGAAAACGGCGGAAGATATAAAGGAAATACAGCAACGTTTGACGTAACCGTTAATGTATATCAGTATGAAAAAGTAAAATAGTTCTTATTACAAAGGAATCAGAGAAATCTGACTCCTTTTGTATTAATCATAGTAAATATCTGTTTCTGAAGAAATTAACTAATATTTATCAATAAACTCAATACGTAGAAATAATATCATTTTTTAAAAAATTCATTCCGAAAGAAATCAGAAAACGATAATAAGAAAATATCATATTAGTATAAAGATAAGGTATTTAATGGATATCTGTAAAACAAGGGAAACTGTATATGGATAATAATCATTTATCAATCAACAGTATATTTGATTCTTTTATCAGGGATTTAAGTGAAAAAAGAGCTGCACGATATTACATATTCCAGGGACATGATAATAAGGAGTATGCAATTTCCCGTGCAGACAATGCTGATTTTAACTTTATGGATAAAATCAGGATGCTTTTTTATCCTGGATTTGTTGACAAAGCCATATACAGCCTGATTGACGATGACAAGATTTCAAACAAGTCTTCAGGTTATCGCGAAATAGAAGATCCGCAGACTGCCTTACAGTCCTATTGGCAATCCATGCTGTCAGGGAATGTTTTCTATTCCAATAAAAATCAGACCATCTATATAGAGAAACTCCTTGAGACCATTAAGTTGGATGACAAAGATAAGACAAAAGAAGTTTTTGAACTTAATAAGGAATATCTGAAAAAAGTACTGATAAATTCGGTATTCAATGAATATGTTCTTGATGAAATGCCAAAGAAGAATAAGCGTTATCTTCTTGATGAAGAATTAAAGAAAAAAGAAAGCGATGTTGAAGATGGTATATACAAGGATTTGTATTTATCGTGGAAGAACAAGCGTGAGGAATATCTGCGTTCCTACCTGACAGAGTTAAAGAACACCCTGTTAACAAATAAATATTTCTATCGTGAAACCACGGATTTATCAATCGACATCAGTCATGTCTTTTCAAGTGATTACAGGGAAAGAAGCGATGATTATTACAAAGATATTCTAGGAAAAGTGGCTGAACTGGCTAATATTCTGATTTTCAACAGTATTCTCAATATGAAGGATATCGATGTTGTTTCTTCAAAATTAATGTATCGTACCGAACTCTATGATTATGTGTCAAAGTCAGAAATTTATACCAAGGATTATCGGTTCTGTTTTTCTTATGTCAAAGACAAGAAAGTCAATCATCTGGAGAATTCAAGAAGATTCAATCCTGATTATCAGAAAGAGAATCTTAAACATCTCTCAGATTTTCTGTTTAAAGAAGAGAGATGTATTTACTGTTTATATGGCAATGCTGGTATAGGCAAAACAGAACTTGTTTTATATTTCCTGAACAACAATATTGGTAAAGACGGACAGATTGCCATTAACAATGCCCTTATTAACTATGTTATTAAATTGGACTGCAAGTCTGAAAACAACTCAGAGCATATGCTCAAAGATATGATTGCCGACTTGTATCTTAGCGATAATCATTCCGAAAACAGAGAACAAGCCTTTGAAGATAATCTCAAAATACTGAAGAACCACTATGGTAATAGACTTTTACTGGTGATTGATAATTATAAGAACTTTAACTATTTTCAGAGTGATTTCGGTTGTGGAAGCGAAATATTCAAAAAACTTATTTCTGCTGGTATTCACATTCTGGCTGTATCCAATGTCGATTTGAGAAAGACAAAAAACAGGCAGATTCATTGTCTCAATATTGAAAATATTGACAGTGAAGATCTGCTCGATCTGTTCTGCAAAACCATAAGAATCAACAGAAATCAGAAAAATATAAAGAAGATGATTGAAAACGATCTTCTGAACAATACATATTCAGTGGTAATGGTGTCCAATCTGATTAAGGCTTCTTTGAAAGATGTTGAAGAGAGCCGCAAATTATCATTAATCAGTGAGATTATGGACTCCATAAAAGATGAAGATAAAGCGAATGAATATACAAGACAGAAAGTAGAAAAACAACGCGATATCTATGAACAGTTTGTCCATATTCTTTTGAATTATGAATCGGTACTGATGGAAGGAAGAAGATGGTATGTATTGATGAATGCTGCAGTAATTCCGGAAGGTGGAATTGAAAAGAATATCTTCCTGGAAATGATATCGAAAGAGCTAAGCTGCAATAGAGATCTGGAAGAACTGATAGAACTTGGTTTTATCAGGACAAAGAAGATAGGAAATATTGAGCACATCACCATCCATCAACTGCTGAGAAATGCAGTTATTTCCATAATCCGTAAAAACAACCGCGTTGTAAACAAACAGACTAATGAAAATAAAAAGGGTGGCCTTCTCAAATGGAATAGTGATACGTTCGGTTCAATGATTGATTATATGGTTGTCAACAAAAATACCTATCATTATGACAGCAATTCTGAAATCATGAGAATCATGTCACTCAATATCTATGAAGCAATTATTTCTTTCTTTGTGAAGAAGAATAAAGATGGCCACTACGTGACAAGAACCGTGAACCCATCTATGAACGACGTTAAGATGGTGTATCTTGTAATCGCTTATGATGCCATGGTAGATAATGATTCAATCACAAAAGAACACGCTTATATCGCAGCTCTTCTCGTCAATAAAATATTAAACAGAGATATCAGAAAAGAAGATACCTTCATCTTCTCTAAGATCTGTAATGAAGTATCTGTAGATCTTTTCAACAGCGTTCATCCAAGAAACGAAGAGATTGTCAGATACTGCAGTGAAATATCGGCCAAAGGTATGACAAGACTTGAAAGTTATAAATCAAATTCCAAGACTTTCAATAAAAAAGAGTATCTTAGAAGAAAGGGATATGATCTAGAATGTCTGCTGGAAGGTAACTACTATACATTCTCTAATTTAAGTCCAATTGAAAAGATTGAAGGCTATATTGGCGTACAGAAGAAGAGAAAAGAATACATTGACCAGAATCTCATCAGCGAGATGAGTTATATCAATGGCATGTATGTAGTATCCAATAAATACATCACCAAATATGATGAAGATGTACTTGCCGGAAAAGAAAACATTGAAGATCTAAAGAACAGTTTCATCTACGCCAATAAATTCATTGATGAAGTGGAAGATGAGAAATACGACGATGTAAATATGTATATAACTGCCAGAAACCACTTCCTGGATATTACTTCAAGAGTATTCTCTGATGAAAAGATTGTTGAAGATATGGATAATTTTCTTGCCAGTTGCAATCTGACAATAGAGAAACTGACCAACAGAATTGTCAGAAATATGCTGATCTGTCTTGATTATTACAGGAATATTCTAGTCAGGATTGATGATGTACAGAACACCTTCCGTTATATTGATTCCGTATTTACAGTAGGAATGTTAAAAGACAATATGAAAGAAGATGACATCAGGCAGATTGAAGCACTTCAGAAGCTTCTGAAGAAGCATTCCAAAAAGAAGTAATAATCAATCATAAATTCAAAAAACCGATTCCGAATAAAAGAATCGGTTTTCTTTATCCTTTTTATAATTTAAATGAAATCATATCGTTTCCAAATGATGGAAACGATATGGAAAGAATATAAAAAAATAAGAACATGGGGAGGTTTTATGAAACGATTATTTGTGGTTTTGATATCATTGGCTTTTATTTTTAGTTCATTTCCTGCAGTTAATTATGTTAACGCAGAAGAGACTAGTAATGCCGCACTTGAAACACAATCATCAGGCACAGGAGAATTGGACCTGATTAAAAGCGGTGGAAAAATTTCTACTGGAGTTAGTAACGAGGTAATACCAAGTTGTGGGATTTCTAATGCCAGGGACTATATCCAGATTTATTCTCAATGGGATAAAGATGTATACGAGAGATTTGGAAGCGAAGATTTTGCCATAGCTGGTTGTGGATGGTTTGCAATAGGGCATTGTCTTCAGTGGTTGCGTGTAATAGATAGAGATTTTGAAAGTGAAGAAAAATCGAACAAAATAACCGACATTTATAATAGTGTTAATTATAAATATTCATGGGAGGAAGGTTCGGGTAAAGGCGTAAGGCCTTGTGCTGATCAGTTACCTTCAATCTACTCAAATGTTAGTATCAGCAGTACAACGGATATCTGGCAGGTTTTTATGAATGCTGGTGCTATAGTTGCCAATAACGGTAATCACCATTTTATTTCTCTTGTTGAAATTACGCCTGACGGCAACTATGTTCATGTTATTGATTCATGCGTACAGGCATCGCTTGGTGTGTATAATATGTATGTTTACAGGAACGGCAGCTTTGTCAAAACAAGTACATATAGCGATATTGCTGTAAGGCAGGTTGATTATACCTGTGATGTAATCAAAAATGGTGGAAAGTATTTGAGACAATGTGGTAACGATTATGCAAACGCTGGTGGTGACTATTGGATTGAGTACAATGTTGCATATAGCCTTAGTAAGATATTTTCGATGTACAACACTGCACCAAAAAAATATAGCGACATTGAAAGTGTAAATAATTCAAAGACAACAATTAACAGTATTTATTGTGTAAAAAACGGCGAAACAGCTTTCTTTAATACTGTTCCAAGTAGTGGTTCAGAGAATCATGTATATAGTGAGACAAGCACAAATGTTTCTGTTCTTATAGATTATTCAGGAACAAATACAAAAGGAATGGTATGGTATCATGTTGCTAACGACAGTATTAATGGCAAGTATGCAAACCTGTATGTATATTCAAAAAGAATGACACCAGCTCAGGCCATAATTGTTAATTTTGATGCAAGTGGTGGAGCCTCAGGATATAGGAATATATACCCTAAAACCTTATGTGTTCAATTAACCGGTTCAGGTGGAGTTTCAAAATCTGGTTATGATTTTGATGGCTGGTATACAAAAGCGTCCGGCGGTACAAAAGTTACCACATTAGATCCTTCAAAATATGATAAGGAATTAACATTATATGCACATTGGAAAGAGAAAGAAGTCTCATTTGGCTTTACTGATTTAAGTGAGCGATACAGTGTGAGCAGCAATTCGTTTACTGCGGGGAAAGTAATTACTGCAAACAATGGAGTAATGATTTCCAATCTTGATGCTGTGGGAATGGAACTGTATAGTGGTGACAAGAGGACATATCTTGGAAGAGTTGAAGAACCTCAAAGTTGTTTCTCATCTGTACAGGGCAATGAAATTCAAGACTGGTATACAGTAAAAAGCGGAACAGCCAATTATGACGGCATAAATTACTCACTATCAGCAAATACAACTTATTCTTACAGATTCTTTGCCAAATATAACGGCTCATACTATTATTCTGATTTCAGCACAGTAACAACATCCGGAAACGCCGCTCCGGTTGTTACGGGATCTGCAGCAGATCAGGCAATTGCTTGGGTAAAATCAAAAGTTGGTCAGGCAATTGATGTGGATGGCAACGGACCACAATGTGTGGATTTAATAAAAGCATATTATAGTTACTTGGTTGGATATAATATTCGAGGAAATGCAATAAATTATACATATAATGAACTTCCTTCCGGATGGATGAGAATCAAGGGCGCGTCGCCTCAAAAGGGTGACATTCTTGTATATAACACACCTCCAGGAAATCCGTACGGCCATGTTGCAATTTATGAATCTGATTATTCAACATATCACCAGAACCTGGGAAAATGCCAATATGTTGTTAATGATACAACCTATAAATATGACACCTATGAAAATCCATATTGGGGAGTAGTAAGACCAAACTTTGGAACTCAAAGCACCCAGTACTACATTGATATAAACTGTGAAATAACCGATAGTACAACTGGCGCAAGGCTGTCTGAAAAAAATCCAAACGGAATGGTGCTGTGCGATGTTTATATCAACGGCACATGTGTGGCAACAGATGTTGGTGACTTTTATCAGAAGTATGATAATGGTACTACATATGAAATTAAAAATATCAGGGGTCAGAACGGATATACATATGTTAAGGGCACAGGACTAACTGGTACAGTAACTGAAAACGGTTGCCAAGCTGTGTTATATTTGTCAGGGCCTATAACCAACGCATATTATACAAACCTTTATGATAATGTCTACGTACATGATACTGATGCGTGTGTAGGTAAAAGAATAGATTGGACAGATGGTACATGTTCAAGCAGTTCGGACTATGTCGGAATCAATCTGTATGATTCTAGCAGATCCCTTATAGGTACTTTTAAGGAAAACCAAAAGGGCGGAACGACAATCTGTAATGCATGGTATGCAATAGCAGAGAACTCGTCAGAGCTTAATATAAAGCTTAATCCAGGAACGACATATTATTATGAACTTTTCTATTCTAGAGGAAACCAGGTTTTTACTTCTCCACTTGAAAGTTTTGTTACAACTGGAGCTGTTCTAGAATTTACATATGCAGATGATACTGAAAACAAAGTAATCGGTGTTGATAATTTGACGTTAGGCCAAAACATCAGCCTAGGAAGTATAAATGTAGGTAATATTGATTCTGTTGGTCTTGAACTTTATGATGAGAACAAAACTCTGCTCGGAGAAGCGGAAAAAGATTACACCGAATATCCTGATATGTCAGCTACATCGTTGTCCGCAATATTTGAGATAAATAAAAATATTATCTCATCAAGCGATGGTATAAGGTTGAAACTAGAAGGTGAAACTAAGTATTATTATCGATTCTTTGTCAGATATAATTCTGCAGCTTATTATTCAGAATATTATGAGGTTGAAACAAATAAGCCAGAATATGAAGTGACACTGAAATATAATGATGGTATTACAGCCGATTCTACAATACAGGTAGAATATGAAAAGACATATAGTTTGCTTCCTAGACCTATAAGAAACGGATATGAATTTGTAGGCTGGTTCAGTGAAGAGTTAGATGGAGAAAGAGTATATAATTCTTCAATATGCAATCTTACAGAAGATCATACTTTATATTGCAGATGGGCTATGAAAAAATATGCAATTGATTATGAACTGGATGAAGGAACGAACAATGCAAATAACCCAAGAGAATACTCAATAAACACAAACAAAATTAAACTTAGTGATCCAATTAAAAAGGGAAGTCTGTTTATGGGCTGGTATTCTGATGGTGAATTAACTAAGAAAATCAGCGAAATAGACACAACAGTGTTAAAAGACCGTACAGTTTACGCAAAATGGGTAGATGTATACGTAAATATTACAGGGTCTAACGTACTTTCTTCTGGCAAATCAATACAGCTTAAAG